>CABQLI010000049.1 GCA_902464965.1 uncultured Collinsella sp. | reverse complement strand
CGGCGGGTTTCGCCTCCCCACGGGGTCAAAGCCTGCCGGCTCACCCGCGGTTCTTCGTGCCCGCGCCTCTATCAAGTGGTAACGACCCTATCACGTTGCACTTTACCAAACAAGAGTATTCGTATATAACGTTTAAAAAATGCAGGGATATGCTGGAAATAAGGGTGCGGCAATCTTGCGGCACAATAAGATGGCAACTGGCGCGCACCTATGAAAGGAACCTTTATGACCGAGCTCCAAGAACTCCGTTGCTATCGGCGCGACTTACACAGGATCCCGGAGCTCGACTTCGATCTTCCGCAGACTATCGCCTATATCGAGGGCGTGTTGGCGCCGCTCGCCTGTGAGGTGACCCATCCGTGTCCGAGCTGCGTCTGTGCCTTCTTCGATGCCGGTGTGGGCGCTACGCATGCCACGGCGATTCGCGCCGATATGGATGCCCTGCCCATCGCGGAGGCAACGGGCGTTGCCTTTGCCTCGACTCATCCCGGCAAAATGCACGCGTGCGGACACGATGGACACATGGCCATGGCGCTCGCGGCGGCGACTTTTGTCGACCGAGCGATTCGTGAGCAACCGGGTGCCATCAAGCGCAACGTGCTCTTTGTGTTCCAGCCTGCCGAGGAGACGACCGGCGGCGCCAAGACAGTGTGCGAGAGCGGCGTATTCGAGCGCTATGGGGCAGATCGCATCTTCGGCTTCCATGTATGGCCCGATTTGCCCGCCGGTACGTTGGCGAGCTGTTCCGGTCCGCTGCTGGCGCGCTCAAGCGAGACGCACATTCATATCCATGGCACGAGCATCCATATCGCCAAGACCTACGGCGTTCCCGTAAACGAATCGCACGATGCCGCGCTGGCGGCGGCCAAGTTCTTAGTTTCCGAGCGCGAGCTCATGGATGAGCTGGGTGCCGACGAGCCCTGCATTGGTAAGTTCGGCCTGCTGCAGGCCGGTACGGTTTGCAACGCGGTGGCGGGGGAGGCCCATGTGGCCGGCAGCCTGCGTGTGTTTACGGACGACATGTTCGACCGGGCGCGCGAAGGCGTGCGCCGCGTGCTGGACGATGCCTGTGCCGCAACGGGCTGCACGTATGATCTCGACTTTGCCGAGGGCTATCCGCCGGTCGACAACGACCCCGAGTTGTTTGCCAGCGTCGCGCCTGCCTTGCCCGGGCTGCAGCTTGTGGAGGAACCGCTGCTGATCGCCGAGGATTTCGCGTTCTATCAACGCCATCTGCCGGGCGTGTTTTTCCTGCTGGGCACGGGTATGCCAGAGGACCAAGACAACCCGAGTGATTCGGATGGCTGCCCCGCCTATGCCACAAGCGCTCTGCATACCGATAGCATGCTCTTCGACGAGGAAATCCTACTCAAAGGCCTCGATGTCTATAAACGATTGCTTTTGCTTGACTAAGGCGCGAAGGACAATTTGTTCTAGAAAACACGAACAAACGTACGATATAATAGAGATGTAAGTCTATAGAAACGTTTGACGTTACTAACGTAAGGCGATACTATGATTGCATCGTATAAAGATGAGGATACCGAACGCTTTGCCATGGGTGTGCGGGTCAGGAG
Source organism: uncultured Collinsella sp. (assembly GCA_902464965.1). GTDB lineage: Bacteria > Actinomycetota > Coriobacteriia > Coriobacteriales > Coriobacteriaceae > Collinsella. Next base: position 15,275 of record CABQLI010000049.1, on the reverse strand, counting down.
GTTCGTGCCCTTTGAGCGTGTTGCGTTGAGGAAGATTCGCCAACTGCAGGTTTGCGCTTCGCTTGATGATCTTCGCGTTCCACCGGGCAACCGCCTGGAAGCTTTGAAGGGCGATCGTGCCGGTCAATATAGCATCCGTGTTAACGAGCGCTATCGGGTCTGTTTTGAGTGGAGACAGGAGATGGCTTGGAATGTCGAAATCGTCGATTATCACAAGTGATGAGACTTCGGCCGATTTGCTGTCGCCGGTGACTCCTGGTGAGCTTCTCAAAGAGGAGTTTCTTGTTCCCATGGGCATTTCTCAATATCGCCTTGCGAAAGAGACTGGGATTCCGGCTCAGCGTATCGGGCAGATTGTCTTGGGAAAACGTCGCGTGACGGCCGACACCGACCTCCGTCTTTGCCGTTATTTTGGCCTGACGGATGGTTATTGGCTGCGCGCTCAGGTGGCGTTTGACCTTGAGGCCGAGAAAAGGCGGATTGAACCGGAACTCGACAAGATCGTTCCTGTTCAGCAGGCTATCGCACTGTAGTGCTCAAAGATGATGGGGGTGGCGCGGCGATGAGGCGACGCCGACAGTCTGCCGTATATAGTCCGGGTGGATGCGGGTGCGGTTTGCTGCTGCTTCCGGTCATCGCTGTGGGCATTGGCGTGATGTTTGTGCTTGCTGGGCTGGCTACGGCGGCACTCGTACTGTTTATCACTGCTATCGGCGTGACGATTTGGCTTTATCGCAGTCGTGAGCAGCGCCGCGCCGACGGTAAGACCAATGTAGGATGGATTGCCTTTTTGGTCATCGCCTACCTGCTGAGCATCAGCTATCTGGCCTTCTTTATCCTGTTGCTTGTGAGCACCTTTACCGGGGAATCCGTCACGGTGGGTTGATGCACTGCCAGCAGACGGTCGCGCGCAGTGCGTTTGCTCGGCGTTTGGATAACTGCATTGGCCGTTTACCGCAGCCTTAGCTCTCAGCTAATGAATTCAAGTTCAATCCTTCCTACGATGTGCTGTGTGCCGGCACGGTAGCCGGATCGTAGGAAGGATGAATAATGGCAAAAGAGGGAAAGAAGCCGATCGGCAAGATTGTCCTAGGCATCATCGTGGTGCTGGTTATTGTCGGTGCCGTGGGCTCTATGGGTGGCAATTCAACCGATTCGTCTGCGAGCGATTCGGCAAAACCTGCCGAGACGACACGGCAGGCTGAGGAGCAAAAAGAACCGCAAGAACCGTATACCATTGCTGACGAGGCTGAAGACACTTCCAATCAGTTTACCTATAAGATCACGGGCACGCTGACCAATAACACGGATAAGGAAAAGAGCTATATTCAGATTGAATATGTTCTGTATGATGCCGATGGCAACCAGGTTGGAACGGCTCTTGCAAACACCAATCATCTGAAGGCGGGCGGCTCCTGGAAGTTCGAGGCGCTGGGTACGGTGTCTCCCGACCAGGTTGCTAGCTGGGAGCGTTCGGACGTAAGCGGTTTCTAGCATGTTGCATGCACTGGGGGAGGTGAAGTCGTATGCCCGATAAAAAGCTGACTGACGAGTTACTCAATGAGCTTCTCGACGCGCCAAACATCGATGGCTATATCAAAGAACACGACTTTGCCACCCCGTCGCTTTCGAACTACCTGAAGCAGCTACTGCAGGAAAAGGGCTTGGAGCGCTCGCGCGTGGTTCGTATGGCCGATCTCAATGAGACCTTTGGCTATCAGATCTTTACCGGCGCGCGTCATCCGAGTCGCAATAAGGTGCTGCAGATTGCCTTTGCGATGGCGCTGACGCTCAAAGAGACCAACCGTGCGCTGACGGCTGCCGGGGTAAGCGTCCTTAACTGCAAGGACCGCCGCGATGCGATTATCATCTTTTGCATCGATCGCGGGTGCAGCCTCCAAAAGGTCAACGAGGAGCTGTATCGCTTTGGCGAGGAGACGGTGAGTTAGCGGCTGATATCTGAGCCGGCGGAGCTGCCGAACAACGATGCAAACGAACGGGGCGCGGATGCCATGAGGTGTCTGCGCCCTGCGCTATGATGGAGCCTATGGATACTCAGACCCCAACATATTCCGATGACGAGCTGACCGCAGCGCTTGCCGAGCACCTGGCGTCGCTCGATCGCGACGACAGCTATCGCGTGGAGCGAGTACTTAAGCGCTCGTCCGTTGAAACAACCGAGCTCGTGTACTTTGAAGGAACCGGCGGTGGTTCGCTCGGTCCCTTTGTTCGTAAACGCATCGATGCTTCGGCTCAAATCGGCGGGGCATACGAGCGTCTGTTTGCCGCTCAGCGGGCAGGCAGGCGTTTTGAGCACCTGCCCAGAATCGTCGATTGTCGTCGTGTGGGCGACGAGCTCAACGTGGTTATGGAATACATCGAAGGGGAGACGCTCGGGGCGCTGGTGTACCGTCTGGGAGCCACCCCCGATTATGCGCATGAATTGTATCCTGTCCTTTGCGACGCCGTGGGCGAGCTCCATGCCGGTTTTGCAATGGCGGGGGAGACGTCGGCGCCGGTGATCCATCGTGACCTCAAGCCGTCGAATATCATCGCGACAGGTGCCAACTATACGCCTGATGACGGCCTGACGTTTTCATCGCTGGTGATTATCGACCTGGGGATCGCGCGCGTATGGCGCGATGGCGCCGATGCCGATACCGTCAAGTTTGGGACACGGCCCTATGCGCCGCCCGAGCAGTATGGGTTTGGGCAGACGAGCGTACGAAGCGACGTCTACGCACTTGGCGCCCTGTTGTTCTTCTGCTTGACGGGAGTCGACCCTAAACCAGGGCTCGACATGCGCGAGCAATGCGAGGCGCGCGGCATTCCTACTCCACTTGCCGATGCCGTCTGCATGTCGATGGCGCTCGACCCGGCCAAGCGTTTTGCGAGCGCGGAAGCGTTGGGACGGGCGACGCGCGCGGCATACGATCTAAGTCGCCCCGTGCGGCCTCCTGCGCCTGCGCCTGTCCGTACTCCGGCCTCGGAGACGGTGTTGACGCCCCAAGGGCTCCAGAACCCCACAGGGCTTCCTAGGCCTGCCGCCTCCGCTGCATGCGGTCTGCTCTCTCGCGTTCCGGAGTCTCTGGGGCGTATTTGGAATACGCTCGTCTGCTTCTCGCTGCTTGTGTTCTTTGCCGGAAGTCACTTTGCCGTCTTTCACCCCACGGGAGCAAATCAAGGCTACCCGACGTGGCTTCTCATAATCGAGTATTTTTTCTTTGTCGATGGCCTTATGGTGCTTATGCATTTTGCGCTGCTCGATAAGCGCCGTCTTCGTCGGCGACTCGCACTGCTCGACAGCTATCGCGGCAAGAAACTCGCGAAACTCTGGCTCAAGGTATTGGGTGTGCTGCTCCTATGCATGATCGTCATAGTCGCGGTTGTCAATGCGACCGGTGTCGTCGATACCTCCGCTACCTAAAAGAAAAGGGCCCCATTGGGGCCCTTTGCAGTTGCACTTAGATGCGGTTCATCTGAGCGGCGACTTTGTTGTACCAGTCCTGCCACGTGGGCGGGCAGTACTTTTTGGCCGCTGCCGGGGTAAGGGTGGAGCCGTAGTTGGCGCCCAGATAGGCAACGTGAGCGGAGATGCCCTCGCTCCAGCTGCCAAAGCTGCGCCAACCGCCGCCACGTGCACTCCAGCCCCAGGCGTTGTAAGAATTGGCGCAATAAGCACCCTTGGTGCTCTCGATGCAGGCGATGGCGGGGGACCAACGGGGGTCGACACCGGTATTCCAAGCGGCGACGGCAAAGTTATAGCCCTGGCCTGCCATGGGGGAGCCGGCGAGATAATTGTCGATGCGGCCTGTCCACTCATTAATGAACGAATCGTAATCGGAGTTACCAGTATTGGAGCTGTTCACCGTGGTGTCGATGGTGGTGTTGGTGTTGGTGGCCTGGCTGCTGGAATTGCTGCCGCTTACGCCCTCGCCCGAGAGCTTCTCGGCGGCAGCGGCCTTATCGGCCTCAAGCTTGGCAAGCTCGGCGGCATTTTCCTGCTCGGCTTTTGCCTGCGCCTCGCTGCGGAGCTGCTGGGCCTGCGCCAGCGCGTCCTCGGCGTTTTTCTGCTCTGCCTCAAGTTGAGACTTGGCCTGCTGGAGCTCAGCCTTGTTCTGCTCGAGTTCGGTTTGCATGTTATTGAGCTCTTCGATCTCGTCGACGCTCGAGCTCGTGATCTGGTTGGTGTATTTGCAGGTCGTGATGAACTCACCCAGGCTCTGCGCGTTGACCAGGAAGCTCACGATGGGATTGGTGCCCTTCTGATACTTGTACAGATCGCGCATGGCGGAGCTTGCCTTGGCCTGCTGCTCGGGAAGCTTGGCCTCGATTTCCTCGATGCTTGCCTCATTGGAGTCAATCTGCTTTTGCAGGTCATCGAGTTTGGTGCGGGCGTCGTTGTAGGCGCTCGTGGCGGCTTCGATCTTCTGCTGGGCTGCGGAAAGCTGGTCCTGCGTTGCCTGCGAGGCGGCATACGCCGCAACGGGGGAGAGCATCGGCGTGGCCGTCAGCGCAACGGCGAGCGCGGCGCTCGTGATGATACGAGCCGGCTTCGACGCAATGAGCGCTGCGGTGCGATGATTCGAATGCTGCATCCAGTCCCTCTGCAATCAATCGTAGGTTATGGTTCGAACGGTATTCTACTACTGCTTTCGACCTCAACTTGAACCTTAAAGGTTCCAAAGGGTCAAGTTGAACTTGAGGCTTTGGCTTTGACCTGCAGTTATGATGAATTGTTGAGAAACCATAGAGTTCAACTTTAACGTTACAGAGCCCTGTTTGAGAGGAGTTTTGGGCTGTAAAAGCTATCTCAACGTGGGGTTTCATAACTACAGCGTGCCCTTCTGGCGAGCCTGCTCAATCTCTTCGAGGGCCTCGGCGGGGGTGAACGAACAGGTGCCGTCGCCGAGTTTGACTACCCGGATATCGTCGCCGGTATGGACCTCTCCGCCCTTTAGTACCACGCCAAAAACGCCCTCGTGGGGAAAGATACAGTCGCCGGCGAGATAGTAGATGGCACAGCGGGTGTGGCAGACCTTGCCGATCTGACTGATTTCGACCAGGACATCGTTGCCAATCTTGAGCTGCGTTCCCAGGGGGAGCGAGAGCAGGTTGATGCCCTGGGTTGTGAAGTTCTCGCCAAAGTCGCCCTCGTGCACATCGAGCCCGCGCGCCTGCGCCGTCTGGATAGACTCTGCAGCTAAAAAGGAAACCTGGCGGTGCCAATGCCCGGCGTGCGCATCGGAGGCGAGGCCAAACTGCTCGATGACGGTGTCGTGCCCGTCGGCGACGGGTGACTTACGCGTGCCTTTGTGCTCCGACGTGTTGATTGAGACGATACGGGCAGGCCCGTTGTAAGCATCGTTTGCGGTGCGTAGGGGAGCTGCCGTTTGTGCGCGTTCCGCCAGCTCGTGCTTCGCGGCATTGAGGATGGGATTATCGGTCGGATGGTCTTGGGGCACGTGCGCGCCTTTCGCTCGAGGATGTCAATACACTGAATCCTACAACAATGGTAGGTTCATTGCCCATTGTCATACAACGGTGAGCGCCGTCTTCGTGCTGGACGATTACGTCGATTGCCATAGATACGGTGGAGCTTTGGGCGCCGGCGGCTTGGCACGCTAGAATAAATCAGTTGCGCAAAGACCGCCCGTTGTGTGGGCAGTTCATGATAGGAAGTTTCCATGGCATTGCAGTTTACAGAGCGCGAGTTCATCCCCGTGCTGCTCGGTGGCGACATCAACGCCTACTCGGTGGCGCGCGCCTTCTACGAGGAGTACCAGGTCAAGAGTCTGGTCTTTGGCAAGTACCAGACGGGCCCTGCGTACCGCAGCCAGATTATCGACTACACGCCCAACGTGGATATCGATACCATGCCCGTGATGCTCAAAACCGTCAACGGCATTGCCCAAGCGCATGCCGACAAGACGATTGTCCTTGTGGGCTGTGGCGATAACTATGTTGCCCTCGTGGCTCAGGCCAAGGATGCCCATGAGTTGGCGGATAACATCGTCGCGCCTTACGCTCCCTATAGCATGCTTGAACAGTGTCAGAAGAAGGAGATCTTCTACGAGCTGTGCGAGAAGCATGGCGTGCCCTATCCGCACACGTTTACCTTTACCAAGGCGATGCTCAATGCCCAGGGTGAGGCGCCTGCCGAAGTGCTCGACCAGATCGATTTTCCTTACCCGATGATTCTGAAGCCTTCTGACGGCATCATGTGGTGGCAGCACGAGTTCGAGGGCCAAAAGAAGGCCTATGATATTGCCGACCGCGCCGAGCTGGAACAGGTTATTCGCGATTCGTATGCCAGCGGCTACACCGACGATCTGATCTTGCAGGATCGCGTGCCCGGCAACGACGAGTACATGCGCGTGCTCACCAGCTATTCCGACCGCAACGGCAAGGTGCGCATGATGTGCCTGGGCCATGTGCTGCTCGAGGAGCATCAGCCCCACGGTGTCGGCAACCATGCCTGTATCATTACCGAGCCCAACGACGAGCTCATGGGCGGCGTGCGCAAGCTGCTCGAGGACCTTCACTTTGTGGGCTATTCCAACTTTGACGTTAAGTACGACGAGCGCGACGGCTCGTTTAAGTTCTTCGATTTCAACACGCGCCAGGGCCGCAGCAACTACTACGTTACCAACAGCGGCTTTAACGTTGCCAAGTATGTGGTGGACGAGTATGTGTTCAACCGTCCGTTTGAGCCGGAGTTTGTGACGGCTCAGGACGAGGCCCTGTGGATGGTCGTCCCCATGGGCGTCGTCGACAAGTACGTCAAGGATCCCGAGCTGCGCGCTAAGGTGCATCGCCTGGACAAGGAAGGCAAGGGCGCCGACCCTTCGTTTATGAAGGGCGACTTTGTCTTTAACCGCTGGCTGCGCATGTGGCACACCAAGCTGCGCCACTTTAAGCTGTTCAAGACGTATTACAAGTAGATGAGCGCGGCGCCCGTCCGGTTTGCATCGGGCGGGCGCGGGTATGATACGCGCAATTGCGCAAGCGTCACCAAGGAGGCGGCGATGGAAAAGCTGGGAGTTATCGGCGGCATGGGCGCCGAGGCCACGTCGTATTACTACGACCAGGTGGTGCGTCATACGGCTGCTGCCTGCGATCAGGAACATATCGACATGGTGGTGCTCTCCAAGTCGACCATGCCCGACCGCACGTTGGCCATTAAGACCGGCGAGCATGCCAAGCTGCTGGCGACCATGAAAGAGTGTGCCCAGGCACTCGAGTCGCTGGGCTGTGCACACATTGCCATTCCCTGCAACACGTCACACTACTTCTATGACCAGATCCAGTCGTTTACGAAGGTGCCGATTATCCACATGCCGCGTGAGTCGGTGCGCTATGCTCTGGCCGGTGCGGTGATGGGGGAGTGCGAGTTCGACCCCAACCTGAGTATGCCGGCCGAGCCGGTGCACAAGATTGGCATCATGGGCACCGACGGAACCGTGGGCGCGGGTGTCTACGGCCGCGAATGTAAGGCTGCGGGTGTTGAGGTCGTCTATCCCAGCGAGAAACGTCAGAACGATGTGATGTCCCTTATCTACGATGATGTGAAGGCCGGACGTGAGCCCGATATGGATAAGTTCGACCGCGTGATGTGGGAGTTCGCCCGTAGCGGCTGCGACCGCGTCATTCTGGCCTGCACCGAGCTCTCGGTGCTGCAAAAGTACCGAGAGATGCCCGAGATCACCCTCGACGCCATGGATGTCCTGGTGCGCGAATCCATCATCCGCAGCGGCGCCCCCTACCGCCTCTAGCTTCCGACCTGTCAAAAAGGGACAGGTTAATTTTGGTAGGTTTTATCTGGTGAAACAGTAAAGGCCTCGGCTCGTTTGGTGCGAGCCGAGGCCTTTTGCGTTGGGCGGTTGCTGTCGGTGGTGAACTAGAACAGGAAGCCGATGGCGATAAGGGCGATGCTGGTGATAAGTACGGCGATATCCAGGCCTTTGATGGGGTAGCGCTTATACGAGCTCGCGCGCGTGCGCAGGTAGAAGCCGCGCTGCTCGGCGGCAAGCGCGGTGGCATCGGTCTTGCCCACGCTCGAGATAAGTAGTGGCACGCACAGCGGCAGCATAAGCTTGAGTTTCTTGACGGGATTCTTAGTGTCGTATTCGACGCCGCGTGCAGTCTGTGCCTCCATGATGGCGTTCATTTCCTGGCCAAATACCGGCACAAAGCGCAGTGCCGTGGTAAAGGTGAAGGCATAGCGATATGGCACGTGCAGCACCTCGACGCAGGCGTTGGCGAGGTCGTTGAGCTTGGTCACCATAAGCATGAGGATGAGTGGCAGCGCCACGCCCAACAGGCGTAGGCAGGCCTTCGATCCGGTAATGAGGCCCGTGTCGGTGATAAAGCCCCACACCATGTTGCCGTCGCGCATAAAGGCCAGCTGAAGCGCCAGCATGATGAGCGCGAGCGGAATCAGCAGCTTGAGCAGTGCGAGCAGACGGTCGGCGACGCCGGCGTAGGCGCCCAGTGCAAGGGTGAGCGCCAAAAAGCCCAACAGCGCCACGTAGGTGTCGGACAGGAAGATGCCGATGATGATGGCGGCGGCAAGGCCCAGTTTGACGACCGGGTTCAAGCGGTGCAGCAGTGTATCGCCCGGCATATAGTCGATGACGTTAACCACGGTGGACCATCCCCTCGGTAATGCGAACGATATCGGTGACCTCGCTCACCTGTGCAAAGGCGGGAGAGACGGAGGATGCCAGACGACGAGAAAGCTCTATGACCTGGGGCGGCTCAACGTAGGCGCGCTGCATGAGCTCGATGTCCGAGAACAGCTCGTGCGTGCGGCCGCGCTCGAGGATGCGGCCGTCGGCCATTACCACAATGCGCTCGGCAAAGTCGGAGACGACTTCCATGTCGTGGCAGACCATGATTACAGCGCAGCCGCGCTCGGCCATGGTGCGCACCGTTTCCATCACGGTCATGCACTCGCGGTAGTCAAGGCCGCTCGTGGGCTCGTCGAGCACCACGATTTTGGGCTCTACGACCACGACGGAGGCGAGTGCCACCATCTGGCGCTGACCGCGCGAGAGCGAGAAGGGCGCCTCGTCGGCCGGCAAGCCAAAGCGGTCGATGACGAGCTGGGCGCGACGCAGCGCCTCGGCGCGGTCGATGCCGGCAAGCTCCAGGCCAAAGGCGACCTCGTCGAGCACGGTGTCCTTGCAGATCTGGCGGTCGGGGTTTTGGAAGAGGGTTGCGACTTCGCGGGCGATGCGGCTCGTGGGAACGGCTGCGGTATCCAGTCCCGTGACGCGCACGCTGCCCGAGGCGGGCTTAAGCAGGCCTGTGAGCAGCTTGGTGAGCGTGGTCTTGCCGGCGCCGTTTTGACCGATGATGCCCACGAGCTCGCCGGGATAGAGGGTCAGGTTGAGGTCGTGGACGGCGGCGCCGCCATTGAGATAGGCAAACTCAACGTGATCGAAGGTGAGCACGGGCTCGGCGTCCTTGGCGCGCGGGCGCAACGACGGTGCGTGCGGTGAGCCGGCGGGTGCCTGAGTGTCGCTGCTTGCGTGTGCGGGGTCGACGATGCCCGTAATCAGGCGCTCAGCCTCATCAACATCCAAACAGGGAGTGCCGCTGGCCAGGCCATCGGCTTCGAGGCTGTTGAAAATGCGCGTGACACGCGGGCAATCGACGCCGATGGCGCGGAGCTCATCGGTGTGCGCGAAGACCTCATGCGGCTCGCCCTGTAGCGCGATTTCGCCATGATTGAGCACCAGCACGCGGTTACAGTACTCCGAAAGCAGGGCGACTTTTTGCTCAACGACGACGATGGTGATGCCGAGTGCGCGGTTGGCCTCGCGTAGGGTCTCGAAGACCAGCGTGGAGCTGGCGGGGTCGAGCGCCGCGGTGGGTTCGTCGAGCACGAGCACACGCGGACGCATAGCGAGGATGGCGGCGATGGCAACCTTTTGCTTTTGGCCGCCCGAAAGCGTGGCGATCTCGCGGTCGCGCAGGTCGCTGATACCGACGGTCTCGAGCGTCTCGCTCACACGTTGCTCGATCTGGTCGTGCGGAACGCCAAAGTTCTCCAGGCCAAAAAGCATCTCGTCCTCGACGACCGAGGCGACCATTTGCGTGTCGATGTCCTGCAACACGCTGCCGACGATCTGCGATACATCGGTGAGCGAAACTTCACAGGTGTCGTTGCCGTCGACAGTGACGGAGCCAAAGAACGTGCCAGTGTAATGGTGGGGTACGGCTCCCGACAGGCAGGCGGCAAGTGTGGACTTGCCGGCGCCCGAAGGCCCGATAATGCCGATAAAATCTCCCCTGTTCACGCCGAGCGAGATATGCTTAAGCGCCTGCTCGGTCTGCGTGCCATAGGAGAACGAGACGTCGTCGACGTTGATGATCGTTTCCATGGATACCTTTCATAGTCATCGGGGACGTTCTTACATGACTAGTCGTTTAAGAACGTCCCCAAAAGCTAGCCGTTTGGGACAGTCTTTACCGATGGGGCACTGTGGGTTAGTTGAGCTTCAGGGCCTTCTGGATGGGCAGATAGAGGGCGCCGACCAGAATGGCGTTAAAGACGGCGGTCATGGCGACGACGGGCAGCATGGCGGCGGCGAGCTCGCCGACCACGCCGAGCATGGCCATCTTGATGATCATGAAGATGACGCCGGAGACAAAGGTGGTCAGGAAGGTTGCGACAATGGCGATGGCGGGCTTGACCTGACCGTTCTTGCCAGCGGCGTTGACGATGCCGGCCATGAGCATGGCGGCGATGCCCTCGGCGGCAAAATCGACGAACGGCGAAGTGGTGGTGATCTGGATCACGGCAGCCGAGATGAGGCCAATAACGAGCGCCTGGCCGATGTTGGGGCGAACGACCAGGATGGTGAGGCAGAAGGCCGAGATGATGAACTCGGGGCTGATCATGCCGCCCGAGATGCCCGAGATGGCCTTGCCGACGGTGAAGTTGAGGATGAAGCCGGCGGCGAGCAGGATGGCAAGCAGGACGAGGGCGCGGACATCGAGTTTGCCGCGGTCGGCGGTCTGGACGGTGCGGGGCTGGGTGGCGGCGGTGTTCTGAGACATGGTGAAAATCCTTTCGGAAGGGGAGTGCAAGAGAAAAGCGGAGGCGCGTGATGCGAATGCGATCGGGCTCGAGATAGAAAAAGGCCCCCGGTCGAAACCGGAGGCCTTCCAATCACCTAGAGCGCAAAAACAGGCGTGAGGGACTCACTGTCGACCGATCGTATTCGCATCACGCCACCACCAGTTGTTGAGAGACTTCATCGTGTTCTTCATGTTGGTGGCTCCTTTCGTGATGCCGTGGCGCGGTCGCACCTAGTTGCTGTTGCGCTGCACTATAGCACAGCAAAGTGTGTGCGGGGAAATCTTTTTTGAAAAGATTTCAGGCGGGTTTCCCGCCGGTCAAAAGAGCGGGCTAAGCGGGCGAGGCTGCCATTGCTGCCTTGCCCGCTCAGCTAAGACGTTACTCCTTATTGCGACGGTAGAGGAAGTAACCGCCCGCGGAGATGACGGCAACGCCAGCGATGGCGAATGCAGCCACCACGCGGCCATCAAAACGATCGCCAGTGGTGGGCAGGCCGCCCTTGGTGTTCGTCTTGTTGGTGGTTACCGTGGTCGTGGTGTCCGACTTTCCAGGCTTCTCGGGCTTGGTGGTGGGCTGCTCGGGCTTAGCGGGCTGCTCGGGGGTACCGGGCTGCTCAGGAGTACCAGGCTGCTCGGGAGTGCCAGGCTGATCCGGGGTTACCGGGTCGGTGGCAAGAGCGTCTTTGGCGTAGGTGATGGACACCTTGAGGCCGTTGGTCTCGGTGTCCAGGTCGCTCGGGGTGAAGGGCTGGTCGAAGTTTTCGGCCTTCTGATAGGCGCGCATCTCCTGGAGCAGTGCCTTGCACTTCTTGTAGGTGTTCTCGGTAGCAGCCTTGCCGGCCTTGTTGGCCAGGGCAGTGCGGCCCTCGGTGGTCGTCTTGGCCAGCATGGCGGTGTCGACTTCCTTGTTCTGCTCGATGAGCTCGTTCTGGAGCGCATCGAGTTAGGTGCGGACGCTGGTGGCGAATTGTGCGCGGTTCGCGAAGCAAAGCGAGTTGATGTCCATCAGGACGTAGTTAATGGAGTTCTCGGGCTCCTCGTTGTTCACGATGTCCGTCTCGCTGCAGTGACCATAATCAACGGTCTGGTCGCTGAAGTAGGGGCTGACTTCGGTCATCAGAGCGGAGTATAGCGGGATAGCGACGGAGAACTCGGCGCAGGAGAGCATCTCCCACTGGATGGTTGCAACCTCGGGGTCATAGCCCTTTCGAATCTGGAAGAGGTTGGCCTCGGCGTTGCGGTCGGAACCGATGCTGCTGACACCGTCAGTATTGGCATTAAGGCCGGGGACTTTTTCACCGCGGTTGCCGAAGGCGCGAATCAGCTCAAACGTGTTCCAGTCGGACTTGCTGGGCTGGAAGAACAGCGGCTGCATCTCATGAACCATAGCACCGAGCGTGACGTCATTCTTGTCCTTGTCCTTGACGATCTCGTAGTCGGTGCCCTCGGTCAGCGGAGCCATAAAGTAGTCGCGGCCCTGGATATAACGCGCCCAAGAGCCCATGCCCGTATTGTTGATAGATGCACCGTAGGTCTGGGCAACATCGAACTGTCCGTCTTCAAAGTACTTGGCGAAGCCCTTCTCTTCGGGCATAGTCTTGATCCCCTCAGAGTGGAGGCAGTTCTCAGGATCGTCAAGATTGACCTGGAAATTGAGGTTACTAATGTTGGGGTTGACCGAAGCGACGTCGTCGGTCAGCTTCATAGCGATCCACTGGTGGCCGGAAAGCGCGGCGAACAGCCAAGTCTCGGTGTTGTCGGCGATGACAATCTGGTCGTTGGAGCAGACGCCCTGCTCGTCAATCAGACTGCCGATAAGCTCGACGCCCTCGCGGGCCGTTGCGCTCTCGCCCAAGATGACGCCCGCGTAGCTGTACTCGCCGATGCCGGTATTTTTGACCTCGGGATTTGCTTTGTGGGCATGCTTGGTCGTGGGATCCGCTGCCTTGGCATCGTCGTTGTAGGAGGTGCTCAGTGTTGCGGAGCAGGAGACGCCCTTCTCATTGATGCCGGCCTCGGAGTAGGCATCCCAGCGTCCGTCCCACTCAGCAGGATGGTCACGCACGTAGCTGTAACGATACGTAGTCTTGGTCGAGGTGTAGGAGAATCCGGACTCGTCCGAGCTGTAGGTATGACCAGGGCCATAAGAGGGCTCGATGCCATAGTGTTTGAGGTAACGAGTGCCAATGTCCTCGGTGCGGCCATAGTACGTGTTACCGTCGGCCGTAAGGTTCTTGCCCATGTACATCTGCGTGCAGGCGAGCGCAGACGTCGGCATGGACATGATGGTTGCAGCTCCAAAGGCGAGGCCTATGCCTAGCTTCTTGAGCGCGTTGACGGGGTGAGTTTTCCTCATTTTCCCTCCCAGCGTGCGAAAGCCCTCTGTCGCCAGAGGGCTTCAGCCAATAAAGACACCCCATTAGCGTAACGAACTGGAAACAATATTCATCTATGAAAGAAACTTACTCGATAAGCGTAATGAAATATGCGACGAGCGGTTAATTGTACTCAGTTTGTAGCTTTACTTTAATAAAGACGCCCTGTAATTACTGTAGCCGAATAAAGTAGCTGGGAATGCCTGAAATGAAAATCCCCTGCTGTTTGGCAAATGCATAAACAGCAGGGGAGACGATAATTGGATGAATATCATACCAATGTGGAATTACTTCTTCCGGCGGTGAATCACGTTGATCGCATAGCCGACGAGCATGGCCAAAACGATGATGATAAAGCCGAGCAGGGGATTGTCGTTCATAGGGTCCTCCTATTTTCCGAGCGGGGAGAATTCGTCGACGATGAGGTCGAGGCATTGTGGAAGCGCGCGGGCTCCAAAGACGCCCGAATTGCTGGAGATAATCTCGCCATCGAACTGCATGCCCAGCGACGGGGTGCAGGTGATCTTGGCTTCCTTGGTCTGGATGATCTTGAACTGCGGGCGCCCGAGTACCTTGCCGGCGGGGTCGAGTGCGGCGGTGATCACGGTAGGCAGCAGCTGCACGGTGCGCACGGGTTCGATGACCGCAATGTCGACCATGCCATCGTTCATACGGCAGTCGGGGAACAGGTTGATGTCGTTTTGGATGACCGAGGTGTTGCCGGCCATGCAGCAGATGCCGTCGAGCTCCTCGACAATGCCGTCATGCTCAATCGTAAAGTGCGCCACCGTGGGATTGGGCGTGGCGAGCGCGGAGAGGAAGTAAGCGATCTCGCCGATGTCGTTTTTGGTGGGGGCGGCCTTCATCATGATCTCGGCGTCGAAGCCCGAGCCGGCGATGATGATGAAGCCGTGGCGCTTCTCGTTGCCGTTCTCGTCGAGCCAAAAGAGCTCGCCCATGTCGACTTTGACCGTGCGACCGGCACGGCAGGCCTTGGCGAGCGCCGCCGCCTCGGGGGCATTGCCGATGTTGTTGAAGAACAGGCAGGCCGTACCGGAGGGGAAGACGAGCGTGGGGACACCGCATCCGCGCATCTGGTCGAGCACGTTGGAGACAGTGCCGTCGCCGCCCGAAACGACCACGCGGTCAAACTCGCGCACGTCTGCCACGGCGTCCTCGGGTTCCATGCCATCGCCGATAAAGCGCATCACGACCTCGTCGCCGCCCTGTGCAAGGGCGTGCGTGAATGCGAAGATTTCATCTGAGCTGGGGCCCGATGCCGGGTTGTGGATGATAAGGCAGCGCATACTTACGTTCCCGTTCTGTGACTAACCGAGTATAGTTGTAAGGCAATGCCGATATCCTACCCGTGTTTTTCGGGCCTAACCTTATTCGATGGGTTGATATGTACATTTCCACACATCAGGCTCTACTCGACTTTTGCCAGCGCGCCCGTGAGTTCGACGCGATTGCCGTCGATACCGAGTTTTTGCGCGAGCGCACGTTCCATCCGCGTCTATGTTTGGTTCAGATTGCCACCCCTGCTGAGAGCGTCGCGGTCGATCCCCTGGTAATCGACGACCTATCGCCGCTGGCCGAGCTTATGGCCGACGAGAGCGTGACCAAGGTCTTCCACGCGTGCTCGCAGGATATGGAGGTCATGCTCCATACCGTGGGCGTGCTGCCACGACCGATTTTCGATACGCAGGTCGCCGCCGCCTTTTTGGGCGAGCGCCAACAGATTTCGTATGGCGCGCTTGTTCAGACGTTCTGCGGCGTATCGCTGCCCAAGACCGAGTCACTGACCGA
>CABQLI010000048.1 GCA_902464965.1 uncultured Collinsella sp. | reverse complement strand
CCCGCCGGCACCGCGTGCACGCCGGCGCGGGTGGAATCCTGACGAGTATCGCCGGCATCGGCAAAGCTGATGGGCGTGTCATAGTCAAACGGGTCGATAGCCAAGCGGCGCATCTCGGCACGGCGCTCGGCAGGGCAAACCACGACGATATGGCCGACCTTGTCGCTACGATCGAACGCGCGGATGGACCAGCTCATGAGCGGACGGCCCGCCACGTTAACGAGCTGCTTGCCGCCGGGATTTCCAAAGCGCTGGCCGCTGCCGCCGGCAACGACCACGGCGCATACGGGCGCCATTATGCGTTCCCCTGTTTGGTGCCCTTCATGCGGTACAGCGAGTCCGCAAGAATGGCAGGGTTGTTGACGCCAAAGTCGCCCAAGCGCTCCGGATCCTCGCTGATGTCGTCCATGAGCTCCTGCAGCGAGCCATACTCGTCGACGATCTTCTCGGCCACGCCGTCGCGCACGACGGACACGCGCGAAAGCGTGCGCAGGCCCAGCGGCGTCATGACGGAGTCCTCGTCCAAGTCGTCATAGCCCAGAACTGCCGCCACGTGCTGCGGGTCGGACAGGTCCTTAGGCGTCATGCGGCTCAGCTCGGCGCGGATCTTTTCGGCGTTGGCCTCGGAGGAATCGCTCGCGTAGTCGCGAATCATCAGGTCGTACTCGGTATCCATGCTGGAGCCGGCGAGCTGCTCGAGCTGCATCTGCACGAGCTTGCCCTGGTTGCCCAGCTTGACAATGCAATCCTTAAGCTCGGTCTTTGCCTGCTGCATGATCTCGAAGCTCGAAAAGATGCCGGTGATGTCGGCGAGCGTGACGTAGTCGTCGAGCTCAAGGGCTGTCAGGCGCAGCAAGGAGCGATCGAGCGACTGACGAGTGGTCTGAAGCGTGGCGACGAGCTGGTTGACCGAGCTCATGATGGTAGTGACGGGCTGGATCTCATAGCTCTTACCGTGGACGTACACGTTGACGACGGCACGACGGGCCGAAACCGAGATCACGATGGCATCGGTGAGCACCGACATGCGAGCGGCAGTACGGTGACGCATGCCCGTCTCACTCGTGGCAAGCGAGGGATCGGGATTGAGGTGGAAGTTGGCGCGCAGGATCTGGGTGAGGTCGCCATCGATAACGATGGCGCCGTCCATCTTGGAAAGCTCGAACAGGCGGTTCGAGGTAAACGAAATGTTGAGCGGGAAGCCGTCGTTACCGGCAGCGAGCACGTTTTCGGTGTCGCCGACGCAGATAAGGGCGCCCAGGTGACCAGCAATGATCATGTCGAGGGCGGTGCGGATCGGCTGGCCGGGGGCAGTCAGGCGAATGGCCTGTTCCATACGCTTTTGCAGCTCGTTCTTATCCAAGGCATCGCTCCCATCGTATACGCTCCATAAACGCTAAATAGTTTCTCACGGTTTGTCCCTGCGGCGCTTGCGAAATCCGATGCTTACAGAATGAGCGAACACAGCTGAGAGCCCAACCCAAATCAGCTGTTCATGTGGTAGCATCGGGATTCGCATAAATGAGGGAGTAGTCGCGTGATCGGGTTCGCCTCCGGTGGCGCGGCAAGTCAACACACTGGCCGATGCGGCCTGGCTTGCCTTAATGAACGAGACTCGTGGCTGTGCGCGCAACGCGTACGCCACGGGTCTTTTTTGTTACTCCCCCAAGAGGTACACGCGGGCCCGCCCGCAGAGAGGGAGCCAGACTATGGGACTCGCAGAGCTTGTGTTGCTCGCTATCGGCCTTTCTATGGACGCTTTTGCCGTATCCATCTGCAAGGGCCTTGGCATGAAAAGGATCAACCTTAAGGTCGCCGTGATACTCGGCCTGTTCTTTGGCGGTTTCCAGGCCGGCATGCCCGTAATTGGGTGGGCCCTTGGTAGCCAGTTCATGGGCATCATCAGCCCCATCGACCACTGGATCGCCTTTATCCTGCTCGCCTTTATCGGCGGCAAGATGCTGTGGGAAGCCTTTACTGAGGACGAGAACGAAGGCGACGGCAAGGATGCCGAAAAGATCGACCTGGGCGAATATCTAATCCTTGCCATCGCAACCTCGATTGACGCGCTTGCCGTGGGCATCTCGTTTGCCGCGCTCTCGGTCGATATCGTTCCCGCCGTGTCGCTCATTGGCATCACGACCTTTGTCTTCTCCGTTGCCGGCGTAGCGATCGGCCACACCTTTGGCGCGCGCTACGAAAAGCCCGCCACCATCGTGGGTGGCGTCGTGCTCGTCCTCATCGGCCTCAAGATTTTGCTGGAGCATCTGGGGATTTTGGCGCTGTAAAACACCCTTCAAAACTAAACGTCCGGATGAGGCCTAATGCAGAGTTTTGCATGAGGCCTTTTCATGCAGACTTTTGCATGTCATACTATGATGCAAAAGTCTGCACGTTAGGAGATCGCCGTGGATACCCTTCCCATCACCACACCGCGCCAAGCTGGCATCTACGTGCGCCAGGCACGCGAGGCTCAGGGTCTCACCCGTGCCGCCCTCGCTAATAAGGCCGGTGTTTCGGAGCGCCTGCTCGCATCGCTCGAGCTGGGAGATGCCACGGGCATTCGGCTCGACAAGCTGTTGGCAATCTTCAATGCTCTCGGACTGGCGCTCGCCGCTCAAGGGGATATCGCCAAAACGAATAACGAGCAACCAGTCGACGCCCCGCATGCCGATTTGCAACCTTGTAGCACCCCCAGGTGCCATCACGCTCAACGTCCCTCTCATAGCCACCGTCGCTGCGCCGCCATTCCGGTTCTTGCAGACGCCCCCTTTACGTCCGAGCTCTACGACAAGGCCTTCGCCGATTTCGCCATGTCCAATCTCGGAGTCTCGATTGCCACAAGCGCATCTGCCCAAACCAAGCCCGAAGGGAGATAGCCAATGGCCAGAAAAACGCTTCGGACTATTATTTGCGGCGTACCCGCAGGAACGCTCATGCAAGATGAGAGCGGTCTAGTCAGTTTTGTCTACGATCAAGATTATGACGGGCCAGCCCTATCGACCAACATTCCCATATCAAATCGCACATACGGCCAACAGGTCATGAATCCGTACTTGTTTGGTCTTCTACCCGACAGCGAGGATCAGCGAAAGGCGATTGCTGCCGAATTCGACGTTAGACCCAACAATGCCGTTGCGCTACTCAGCCATATCGGACTTGACTGTCCGGGTGGAGTGCAGTTTTGCGCCGAAGAAGACGTCAACGCCGTCTTGCATCGCACCAGCGAATACCGCCCTATAGGCGATCACGAGATTGCACTGCGACTCAAGTCAATCAGAGATGACCGCAATGCATCGTGGATGGGCCTAGATGAAAGTTGGTCACTTGGAGGCAATCAGGGCAAGTTCGCTCTCGCACTCATAGACGGTCGCTGGTGCGAATGCGTGGGCTCCTCGCCCACGACGCATATTTTCAAAAATGGCGTCATCGGATTTAAACTTGAGGCTCTTAATGAGTTTGTCTGCATGAAAAGCGCCCAGCGCGCGGGTATCGCAACGGCGAACGTTGAGTATCGCTTATTTGAGGACGAACCCGCCCTCATTGTTGAGCGATATGACCGCGTGAAAGTCAAAGACGGAACAATCATGCGTCTACACCAAGAAGACCTCTGCCAGGCTCTTGGAGTGATGCCCGCTCAAAAGTACACGGCAGACGGCGGCCCGACCGCACGCGATATTCAGGAACTCCTCGTCAATACGAGCCACCATCAACTTAACCTGTATCTGTTTACGCAGATACTTTTCTTTAACGCCATCATCGGCGCACCGGACGCGCATGCGAAGAACTATTCCCTGCTTCTTGGAAACGGCGGCACAGCTATGATGGCTCGTATGTATGACGTTGCATCGGGGCTGGCATACGAACGTATTCGCCGCCGAGCGCGCCTTGCCATGAGCGTTGGCGGCGAAAATCGTGTGGGGCGCATCGGCCCAGGCGCTATCCGCCGATACTACGGTATGGGCGACCCCGCGCTGGAGGCGGTGCTCACCGATGCCGGGCTATCCGAGAAGTTTTGCTTTGCGACCATGATGGACCTCGCCTACGAGGTACCCATTTGCATGGAAGAGGTCATGGACGAATACGCCGACCTGCCCGGCATGGCGGACCTGCGCGAGCATATGCTCGGCCCCGTCTGCGAAAACTGCCAGCGCACCCTCGACCTCATCAAGGCGGATATGGGCTAGGTGTCCGTAATCTCCCATTTCCCAAAAGAAGAGAGGGGGCACCCGTCGCAAAAGCTCGGGTGCCCCCTCTCATAATGTCATTTGCAATCCACCAGCACGTGGCTCGGACTGCTGCTAGCGCAACCTTTACGCAGCGAAGCGCTTGAGGACGTCGATGAGCAGCTCGTAGAAGCGCTCGGCAGAAGCGAGCTCCATGCTCTCGTCCGGGGTGTGGACATCGGAGAGCGTCGGGCCCACGGCGATGGCGTCCAGGCCGTGCAGGGCCTCGGCAAACAGGCCGCACTCAAGGCCGGCGTGAATGGACTCGATTCGTAGCTCGGAGCCAAAGAGCTCGCGATAGCTCTCGACAAAGATGTCGCGGACCGGCGAATGCTCGGCATAGCTCCAGCCGGGATACTCGAACTCAAACTTGGCGTCGAATCCCAGGACATCGGCCAGCGTCTGCAGGCGGTCCTTGAACTCGTTCTGCAGCGAGGTGATCGAGGAGCGCGGGGACAGCATGATCTTGACCTGGTCGTCAGAGGTGGCAACCACGCCGATGTTGGAGGAAACCTCGACGGAGCCGTCGGTGGCGACGTTGCGGCGGATCACACCGTTGGGGGCAAGACGCAGAGCGCGAATAAGGGCAAGTGCGGACTTCTCGTCCATGGCCTCGACCTCAGCGTTGTCGGCAATCTCGACGGTGCAAGTAAAGCCGGGGTCGAAGACCTCGAGCTCGGCAGTGACGTCGGCGATGATGCCCTTTGCGATCTGGGCCGCGGCCTCGGCGGCAGCGTGGTCGGCGTAGACCAGAACAGCCTTGCACTCACGGTTGATGGCGTTGTCCTTGGTGCCGCCGTTAAAGCTAACGATGGCGGGCTCGCCGGCAACCATCAGGCGGTCGATGATGCGGGCCATGATGAGGTTGCCGTTGCCGCGCTCCAGGTTGATATCGCTGCCGGAGTGACCGCCCAGCAGGCCGGAGATGTCGAGCGTGAGGGTGCTACCGGTCTTGTGCTCGCGCACGATGGGGCAGGTGTAGGTAACGACGACGCCGCCGGCGCAGCTGACGGTGGCAACGCCCTCTTCCTCGGAGTCAAGGTTAATCATGGTGCGGGCGCTAATCTGGGACTTGTCGAGCGTCTCGGCGCCGACCAGGCCAGTCTCCTCGTCGGTGGTGAATACGCACTCGAGGGCGGGGTGAACGATCGAATCATCATCGAGAACAGTGAGCATCAGAGCGACGGCAATACCGTTGTCGGCGCCCAGAGTGGTGCCGTTAGCGGTGAGGACGCCGTCCTTGACGACCAGGTCGATACCATCGGTCGTAAAGTCGTGCTCAACGGAGCCCAGCTTGTCGCACACCATGTCGATGTGGCCCTGCAGCATCACGGTCGGGGCATTCTCGGCGCCGGCAGATGCGGGCTTGCGAATGATGACGTTGTAGACCTCGTCCTGATACACATCGAGACCGCGCTCCTTGGCAAACGCGACCAGGAAATCGCTGATGCCTTTCTCGTTGCCAGACCCACGGGGGATCGCGCTGACCTCCTCAAAGAAATGGAACAGCTGGGCGGGCTCGTAGCCGGTAATCTTGTAGTCCATGGTGCCTCCTTGGCGCAACTGGTTAGACAGTAAGACATGCGACTTGTATATTCCCAGACTTTGCGTGCATAAACCAGTCGAAAACGCCGAGCGCCCTCGCATCATCGGCTAACGGTGGACCGTATAGCGTAACGGCCACAACTTCCGCAGCTCTACAAATCGAGGCGCCCTTTCCGGAGCGCCTCGATTGCGCGTATCAAATTGTCGCCACGCCCTACAGCGCGCCGGAACCGGCTTGCATCATGCCGCCGGGGCCCGAGGTCACGCCGCCGCTCACGGGCGCGGCGTTGCCGGTGTGCGGTGCCGCCGGGGCGGTATCGCCACCGAGCGTGCCCACCGGACGCGGTGCCGGGATCTCGCCCGTGCCGTGGCTAAAGACAAACTTGCCATCGGCCACGTCGCACAGGACGGTATCGCCCTCGCCCCACTCGCCAGCCAGCAGTTCCTCGGACAGCGGATCCTCGATGAGCTTTTGGATAGCACGACGCAGCGGACGCGCGCCGTTGGTGAGGTCGGTACCCTCCGCCACAATCTTGTCGTAGGCCGCATCGGTAAGCTTGATGTTCATGCCGTTTGCGATCAGGCGCTGGCGCAGATCGTCCACCAGCAGGTGCGCAATCTTGGTCAGGTTCTCGCCCGAGAGCTTCTGGAACACCACGATGTCGTCGATACGGTTGAGCAGCTCGGGGCGGAACAGGCGCTTGAGCTCGCCCATCGCGCGGCCGCGGATCTCACTCGAGGTGAGGCCCTGCTCGCCGGTGGTGCCAAAGCCAACGCTCGCATCCTGCGCGATCTCGCGGGCGCCCACGTTGGACGTCATGATGATGACGGTGTTGCGGAAGTCGACCGTCTTGCCCTGGCTATCGGTCAGGCGGCCCTCCTCCAGCACCTGCAGCAGGATATTGAAGATGTCGGGGTGCGCCTTCTCGATCTCGTCGAACAGCACGACCGAGTACGGATGACGGCGAACGGCCTTGGTGAGCTGGCCGCCCTCGTCGTGGCCCACATAGCCCGGAGGGCTACCAATGAGCTTGGAGACCTCGAACTCACTACCAAACTCCGACATATCGAAGCTGATGAGCGCGTCCTTGCTGCCAAAGAGATACTCGGCGAGCGTCTTGGCGAGCTCGGTCTTGCCCGTGCCGGTGGGGCCCAGGAAGATAAAGCTGCCGCCGGGGCGACGCGGGTCCTTGAGCGGCGAGCGGCTGCGGCGCACGGCCTTGGCAACGGCCTCGACGGCCTCGTCCTGGCCGATAATGCGCGTCTTGAGCACGCTTTCGGCCTGCAGCAGGCGGCGGCTCTCGCTCTCGGTGAGCGAGGACACCGGCACGCCCGAGGTCACGGACACGATGTCGGCAATCTGGGAGACATCGATGGTGAGCGGGCTGGCGTCGAGCTCGGCCGTCCAGGCAGCCTTGGCCTCGGCGAGCTCAATCTCGGCAGCCTTTTGCTGCTCGGTGATCTCGGCGGCCTTGTTCATGTCGTCGCTCTCGGTGGCCTCCTGCGCGGCGGCCTTAAGCTCCTCCACGCGATGTTCGGCCTCGCGCACCGGCTCGGGCGCGCGGTTGGCGGCGATGCGGGCGCGGGCGCCGGCCTCGTCGATGAGGTCGATGGCCTTATCGGGCAGGAAGCGATCCTGGATGTAGCGGTTGGAGAGGTTCGCGGCGGCCTCGATAGCACCCTGCGTATAGCGCACATGGTGGTGCTCCTCGTAGCGCGGCTTGAGCGCGGTCAGGATCTTGACCGTGTCCTCGACGCTCGGCTCCTCGACATCGATGGTCTGGAAGCGACGCTCGAAGGCCGGGTCCTTGGTGAGGTACTTGCGGAACTCCTCGGCCGTGGTGGCACCGATGATCTGGAAAGCACCGCGTGCGAGAACGGGCTTGAGCATGGAGCTCGCGTCGATGGAGCCCTCGGCAGAGCCGGCACCGATGATGGTGTGCATCTCGTCGATAAACAAGATAACGTCGTCGGCTTCGGTCGCCTCCTGGATCACGTTCTTGAGGCGCTCCTCAAACTCGCCGCGATACTTGGCGCCCGCAACGAGGCCCGGCAGGTCGAGCGTCCAGATATTCTGGTTCATGAGGTTCTCGGGCACGTTGCCGGCTGCAATCTGCTGAGCCAGGCCCTCGACGATGGCCGTCTTGCCCACGCCGGGGTCGCCCAGAATGAGCGGGTTGTTCTTGGTGCGGCGCGAAAGAATTTCCATCATACGCTGGACTTCCTTTTCGCGACCAATTACAGGGTCGAGCTCGCCATCGCGCGCCTTTTGCGTGAGGTTGGTGGCGAACTGCTTGAGCGTATCGGTGCCGCTCCCCTTTTGCTGCGACGCGTCCGAGCCGCTAAAGAACGGCAGGCCCGCACCGGGACGCCCGGCACCGGCGCCGGCGAGCGGACGCTTCTTGTCCTGGTCCTTGGCGGTAAGTTTCTCGATAGCCTTTTTGATGGAGGCGGACGACACACCCAGGCGCATGAGGATGTCCATGGCCATGCCGTTACCCTCTTCGACGATGCCAATCAGCAAGTGCTCGGTCGACACGTAGGTCTGGTTGTTCTCACGTGCCACGCGGAAGGAGCGCTCCATCACGCTGATGACGAGCGGCGTAAAGGCAAGCTTGGCAGCCTCGGTCTCCTCGCTGGGCTCGGGAACCGTGGTCTGGACCTCCTTGAGGGTGTCCATGATGTCGTCGTAGGAGATATCAAGCGAGCGCAGCGCCTCGGCAGCGATGCCCTCGTCCTCCTTGGCGAGTGCGAGCAGCAGGTGCTCGGTGCCCACCTTATTTGAGTGCAGATCGAGCGCCTCCTGTTTGGCCATCGACATGACCTTGCGCGCTCGATCGGTAAATCTATCTAACATGCTCGTTTCCTTACATGAGTTCATCGAAATCAAAACGCCCGCCCGTCGGCGGCGCTTTTGTCTCTTTACCCACAGGTTGTCTATGTTAACAGCTGGAGGAATATCTATAAACCCGGCTCACATGAATGCAGGTTATGACCGCATCGCGGGACTCACCGCGCGATGCGCGACAGGCGCCCCGCAAGAGAAACCCTAGGCGTCTTTCACCACGTCGGGACTCGTCGCACGCGATGCGCGATAGGCATCGGCCTCCTTGGAGACGCGTTCGAGCAGCTCGGATGTATCGACGCCCTCGACTTGCGCGACCGTTTCCACCGTCTGCATGGCGACCGCCCTCAGGTACGCGCACGCGCTGTCCCCCGGCTGCTCGAGGTCTATCTCCTCGCCGCCCTCCCGGGCAAAGCCGACCGCCATCACAAAGCCCATGATGCCCGAGACCAGAAAGCCCACCGCAAAGCTCGAATCTGCCTTGAGCTCTTCTCCGTCGGGGTGGACGATCTCTCTCACGCGGTCGATGATGATCGTATGGATGCCCTGCACGACCTGCTCGGCGGCACCCGCCCTCATGGTGATGACGATGCGCCGCAGCAGGCAGCGGACGTCGCGCCGGTCGAACGCCGAAAGGTCGCCCTCGCTCGAAAAATGCCAGAGGGCATCGGTGATGAGCTCGTTATCCTGCAGCAGCTGGGCTATGGCGATGGCGACGAGTTCATCGAAATCGTGAAAATAGTAGTAAAACGTTCCGCGATTGCACTGGGCGGCGCGGGTCACCTCGCCAACCGACAGCTCGAAGATGCTGTTGTTCTCGATGAGCTCCCAAAACGCCTCGATGATACGGGTGCGTGCATCGGGCGCATCGGCGTCCTTACGCGGTCTCGCCATGCGCCTCACCGCACCCCTGCGCCTTGGCGTTCATGATGAGCATCTGAAGACGGTTCTCCACGTTGGCGAAGCTCACGTCGGGATCGTAGTCGAGCGGCAGGAACTGCGCCGTGGGATACCGCTCCTTGAGCGCATGGATGAGCCCGCGCCCCACGACATGGTTGGGCAGACACCCGAACGGCTGCAGGATCACGAAGTTGCGGCAGCCGCGCTTGGCGTGCTCGAGAATCTCCGCCGGAATCAGCACGCCCTCGCCCGCATCGAACGTATGGTGCAGGATCTTATCGCTCGCGCGCACGAGCTCGGGCATGCGCGTCGGCGGCTCGTAGAGCGGGCTCGCCGCGCCCAGGCGGTCGCAACGGTCGTGCGCGAGCTCGAACAGGTTGTCCGCCGTGGCGTACCAGGCCTTTTCGGGCAGCGACAGGTCGACGTGGAACTCGCGCGACTGCGCATGCTTGTAGAAATAGGTCTTGCGGATCACGTCGGTCATGCGCGCCTCGATGACCTCGAGCCCGTTGTCCTCGAGGTAGCGCTCGATCTCGTGGTTGGCGCCGAGATGGAAATTGAGCAGGTACTCGCCCACGATGAGAACGGTCGGATGCGGGTTCGAGCGGTCGTACGGAACGGCGTCCATGATCGCAAGCGCGCGTTTGAAGCCCGTCGCCTGGCCTCTCAGCCCGGAGCGCTCCATGCCCTCGATAACCTCATCGAGCGCGCGGTCGAACGCAGCGTCCGCCGCGCCCTTCTCGAGCTCGTAGGGACGGATGCGCCTAAGCATGGCCTCGAGGGCATCGATCATGGGAAGACCGTAGGCGATCTGGATGCTCGGGCCAAGGCCGAGCTTGAAGCCCGGATGCGCATTGTGGGCATCGACGTCGTCGTTGGTGAGCACCGGGACATAGTCGTATCCCGCGTCGTCGAGCGCGCGGCGCAGCAGGGGCATGTAGTGCGTCAGGCGGCAGTCGCCGATATACTTGCCAGTCACCACGGCGACGTCGTGCGGGTCGTACTTACCGCTCTCGAGTGCCGCGAGCGCCTCGCCGATCACGATTTGCGCGGGGAAGCAGATGTCGTTGTGCACATAGCGTTTGCCCAGGCGGATGGCATCCTCGCGCCCGATATCAAGGGCCTCGGCGCGCACGCCCTGATTGCGCATCGCCGCGGTCATGAGCCTGCAGAACGCATGGGAGGTGTTGGGGACCAGCGCGATCTTGTCGTGCCGGTCGCGCTTGGTGTACTTGACCTTATACGGGTCGTCGAGCGGATGGACCGCGTGCACCCGGGCGCCCTCGGCACGCTCCTCCGCGCGACGACGGTTGACCGACTCGATAAACGAACGCACGCGAATGCCCATGGGACCGGCGACGTCGCTCTCATCGAGCTTGATCATCATCGGAACCTTGGAGCCCATCTCGCCCATCATGCGCGCGATCTCGTCGGTGAGATACGCATCGTGGCCGCAGCCGAAGCTGCCCATCTGCACGAGCTCGAGCTCGGGCGTCGATGCGACGATGACCGCGCACGACAGCATGCGCGCATGGTAGTTGTTCACGATGTCGATGCGGCTGTTGGAAAGATCGACGTTGCAGATCCCCGGCACCGCATCGGGCGTCAGCACGGGGATGCCGCGCTCAGAGAAGAGCTTGGGCAGCCCGTGGTTGACCAGCGGGTCGTTGTGGTACGGGCGCGAAGCGATCACCACCGCGTAGCCGCCGTCCTCGTGCACGTTCTCGAGCACCTGCCTGCCGCGCAGCTGCAGCTGGTTCTCAAACGTCTCCTGCGCGCGGTCCGCCTGCTCGGTCGCCTTGGCAACCAGGTCGGCATCGATATCGAAGGTCTCCTTGCACCACGCCTTGAGCTGGCGATTTCGGTCGCCCTCGTCGTACCAGTGGAACAGCGGCGTATCGAACGGAACGCCGAAACGCTCCTCCGGGTTATCGGAATTGCGCATCACGTAGGGGTATCCCTTTACGACGGCGCACATCCACTCGCTGGTAGAGGCGGTGTTTTCGGTGGGCACCGTCGTGATGATGGGCATGAAGATGCGGTCGACGCCGGCGTCGACGAGATTGCGGATGTGCCCGTGGACGAGCTTGGCCGGGAAGCACACGGTGTCGGATGTGACGTGCGCCAGACCGCGCTCGTACATCGCCTTGGTGCTGCGTCCCGAGACGCGCACCTTAAAGCCGAGCGTGCTGAAGAACGTCGACCAGAACGGCATGGTGTCCCAGAACTCGAGCACACGGGGAATGCCGATCGTGACATCGCGCCCCCCGCAGACGGGAACCGTGGGGCACGACTCGAACAGCAGCTTCTCGCGGTCGACAAAGAGATTGGGGGCAGCCGCGGTCCGGTCGCGCCCCGTGCCGGGTGCCTGTGCCTCGCAAGCACCCTGCGGACGCAGCTCCTCCGCCGCGGGAACCTCGCGCACGAGCTCATCCCATGAGATGGCGCCGCCGCGCGGGCAGCGATTGCCCGTGACGTAAAGCGAGCCGTCGCCAAATGCCACGACCGCGCGCTGGCAGCGGTTGTTGCACCGACGGCAGGTAACGCCGCCGAACTCGCGATGCTCGAAGCGCTCCACGGCATCGAG
This sequence comes from uncultured Collinsella sp., assembly GCA_902464965.1. Taxonomy (GTDB): domain Bacteria; phylum Actinomycetota; class Coriobacteriia; order Coriobacteriales; family Coriobacteriaceae; genus Collinsella. The sequence goes on along the minus strand of CABQLI010000048.1, from coordinate 4,820 downwards.
CCCGATAAACGACGTGCCGGCGTCGCCCTTGCGGCATTCCTCGCGCGCGAGCAGGGCGATACCGATAGCGCCCATCAGCCCCGGGTGGGGCGCACGCGTGACGGGTTTGCCCAAATACTGCTCGAATGCGCGCAGCACCGCGTCGTTTCGGAACGTGCCGCCCTGGACGACGACTTTGTCGCCCAGACGGTTGAGATTTGAAACGCGAATGACCTTGGTGAACACGTTCTCGATAATCGAACGGCAGAGACCGGCCATGATGTCGCCCGGACCCTTACCGCGCCGCTGCTCGGAAACGACGCTGCTGTTCATGAACACCGTGCAGCGGCTGCCGAGAACGGCGGGGGCTTTGGACGAAAATGCCTCGGTCGCGATATCCTCAACGGCTATTCCGAGGTTTTTGGCAAAACCCTCGAGGAACGAGCCGCAGCCCGCAGAGCACGCCTCGTTGACGACGATATCGGTCAGCACGCCGTGGTTGAGCCAGATGGCCTTCATATCCTGTCCGCCGATGTCGAGCACGAAGGTCGCATCGGGAACGCATGCGCACGCGGCGCGGGCGTGCGCGACCGTCTCGACCGTATGGTAGTCGGCGTGGAACGCGCGCGCGAAAAGCTCCTCGCCGTATCCCGTGGTGCCCACGGCATCGATCGCAAGCGTGACTCCCGCTGTCTCCCAGCGGTTCTTCAAGCTGACAAGACCCTGTTGGGCGACGTCGAGCGGTCTGCCGTTATTAGACGCGTAGAACGAATCGACAAGCTCACCCGCCTCATCGACCAGGGCGAACTTGGTCGTCGTGCTCCCCGAATCGATACCGAGCGCCACACGCACCGTCTCTCCGGGCGCATACGCATCCGGACCCTTTGCCGGCGTCTCTTTGCCATGGCGTGCCGTAAAATCCGCCTGCTCGGCAGGTGTGGCAAAAAAGGGCTGGGCAAGACGTCCCTCCCCGCTTGCGGGCGCGACCGTCTCGAGCTTATCCAGCCGGACAAAAGCGTCGGGAAGGTCGATCGGTTGGGACGATGCGAACATGTCGGTCAGCGACAGGGCGGCACCGCGCGCGACCATGATCTGCGGATCGCGCGGGACGATAACCTGATCGTCCGATAGATTCAGTTGCTCCCGGAACACGCGGACCAGCGTGGGGTTGTAGGCGAGCGTACCGCCCTCGAAGATTACCGGCGGCTCGATGTCGATACCCTGGGCCAGACCGCCGATCGTTTGGCGGGCGACCGCGTGAAGCGCCGAAAGCGCCAGGTCGGTGGTAGGAATGCCCTCGTTGAGCAGCGGCTGGATATCGGTCTTTGCGTACACGCCGCAGCGGCCCGAGACCTCGTGGACGGTCGTTCCCCGGCTTGCGAGCTGCTCGAACTCGCCCGATTCGGTGCCGACCCCCATGAGCTTTGCCATCTCGTCGATAAATGCACCGGTACCGCCTGCGCACGAGCCGTTCATGCGCATGTCGGCAACCTCGATGTCTCCCTTATCGTTGGTGCGGAAGAAGATCATCTTGGCGTCTTGGCCGCCCAGCTCGATGGCGCAGCGCGTCTGCGGATAGAACCTGCTGATCGCGAGCGCGTTGGCGACCACCTCCTGAACGTACGAGGCGCCCAGCGCGGTCGCGATATCGCGCGCACCCGAGCCGGTCACCGCAACGCGCAGTGACTCATGGGGAAAGCGCTCGGCGAGCTCGCCGAGCATGGCGCGCACGCTCGCTGTCTGACACGCCCCGTGGCGGCGATATCCCCACCACGCCTCGGTCATATCCTCGTGCATCGCGTAAACTTTGGTCGTCGTCGACCCTACGTCCAGTCCTACTAGCAACGCCATAATGCTCCGTCTCTCGCATTTTTCCCGCTAGAGATATACCACTCTACGTAATACAACAGACTGTTGTATTTAAACTCCGTATAAAAAGCGGCTGCCGAAACGCTTCAGCAGCCGCCGAATGCACCAACAGATTGTTCTGCGCGCTAGCACGTCGGGCAACGGAGCAGCACGGGCCCTCCGGTCATGCGCACCGCTCACGCCCGCGATGTCGCCGAGAGAGCTATCCACGCTTAGGGCTCCAACCAAGCAAGTCGCCCGCGCTCAGCAGATCCCTAAGCGAGCTACTCGCACTCAGGAGCCATAGCCTGCTCCAAGAGCTCGGCATGCTCCTCCTCGAAAACCGTCCCCACAGGGAAGGCGCGACGGAAGACGAAGCGGGAAATCGGACCGGCTACCAAAAGGTTCCACGGCAGCGCCATCACAAAATTATGCGGGATGTTGATCATCCAGATCGCGGGCACGGAATACAGGTTCGCAAGGATGCCGCCGGGCATGTGCGTCAGACCCTCACAGGCACCGTACAGCGACATGATGATGACCATGGGAACGACCATGCAGGAGCTGACGGCGAGCGTCATGGCAAGTGGCGAGCTCTTGCCCGGCGTGACCAAGTACTTAAAGGCGAAACCCTTGGCGAGCGGGCTGGCGACGAACCAGTCGCAGCGCATGGCAAAAATGTAGGCAACGGGGAAGCCGAGCCACGCAGTGGCAACGACCTCGCCGTTGATGGCCCCGTGCTGCAGGGCAACGTTGTAGATGCTCATCCAGAGCACCATGCAAAAGCACATGATAAAGGTGAACAGCAGGCTCTCTCGTTTGTTGATAGGCATAAAGGGCAGATTCCTCTCTGTGTTGTACCGCGGCGCCACGCAACAAAAACGGGCGGGCAAGATGGAGCTGTTGGAACTTCATCTCGCCCGCCCGTGGTACGCGCGTCTGCGACTACTTATGTGGTGGAACCAGCCTAGCACGAAACGCATGCGCTTCGTAAGCGTTGAGTTTATGAAGATGCAGGGCACCGATAATCCCCCGACCCCATAAGTTGCGGTGGAATACGGACTGTTTTGACCCTTTAAGCAGCAATTCAGTCCCTATTTCACCGCAACTCATTTGGTGCAAAGTAACCTGTCTCCCTTGCACCAATTAGCTGGTGTGGCGCCAGCGAGGGTCGGTGAGCGTACGCGCCACACCCAGGCCAACGGGCAAAAACGCCACGATGAGCACTGCGCGCACAAACCAGCCGAGCATATTGACTGTGTCGAAGGTGCACATGTAATACATCGAGCGATACAGATACAAACCCGGCACCATAATGACAATCGAAGGCACCGTGAGGGCGATACGCGGGTAGGTGAGCTTGACTTCGGCCAAGCTTGCCAGCAGACCCGATACCAGCGCGCCGATAAACGCTGCTGCCTCGGGAGGCATTCCCGTGCTGAGGCCCAGGAAGGGAATCATCGTCGGCGCATCGACAAGGGTCAGACGCAGGGTATTGGACACGGCGCCGATCAACCCAGCTGCCGCGGCCATCTTTACCGGGCTGTTGAACATCACCGAGAAGCCGAATACGCCAACGAAGCTCATCACCACGCGTAGGAGCGTAAGGGCAAGCGGCGAAAGGCCCAGTGGGGCAAAGTCGTCCGGCGCCAGGCCAACACACTCGGCAACCATCCAACCTACGAGCGTCGCCATCACAATAATCGATACGGCATATGAAAGGCGCTCGATACCGCTTCGCATGTCGAGCTTAGCAATGTCGAGGCCTGCCGTAATGAGCGGAAAGCCGGGAATCACAAAGAGCATGGCGCCGATATAGCCTTCTTGGTGCGACATTGCCCCCGGTATGACCTGGCCAAGGCCGAGCAATGCCAGCAGATACGAAACGCAAGCGAGCGCAACACCAGTCGTCAGCGCGCTGAACTGACCAAGGCCTTGCTTGAGAATATGGGAGCGAGCAAAGTTACCGACACCAGCGCCTACGAATGCACAGGCCATCTCGATAGGGCCGCCGCCGAGCAAAAAGACGAAGGCGCCGCAAGCACAGGCTGCCGCAAGGCCCTGTTGCCAGGGAGAGTAATCGGGCTTTGAGCTCTCAACGGTCCTGAGCATCTCGTGATACTCGTGCACCGTGAAGCGACGACCATAGGTCTCGATTTCCTTGAGGAAACTCTCCATCATCCAAATGCGATGGGTATTGACGCCCGTTGTGGGCAAGCTGACGACCTCATTAAAGCAGTGGCCATCTTCGATGCAGGTGCACTCAAACGACAGAAGACTTAAGTCAACGTGGATGGTGACACCGAGTACGGCGGCAACACGATTCATGGTATCGCGCACGCGCCAGGCACCCGTTCCGCTTGCCAGCATAAGCATGCCGGTGCGGCAGATGATGGATGATTTATCGGTGAGCGGCGCATCGACGGCAAGCTCATCGCCTGCCGTCACGATCTGGTGCCAGTCAGTTTTCATATGGAGCGCGCCGGCACGAACGCCGTGGTGCATGGGGGCTCTCGAAAGCAGCGAGTTAAGGCGCGAAGGCTGTGAGGGCTCCGCCGATTCGCCCTCGTCCTCGTCGGGCTCTTCATCGACCAGATCAAAGGAATCAAGCGGCGCTGGCTCGCGACGGTCGATCAGCTCCTCGTCCTCATCATCAAAGTAGTTGAACTGATCGAGCATGTCCTCTTCGATTGCGCGCTCGCTCGCGTCGTCCATCCCGGTGCTCCCTTCCTATCGACTAACCCCCATCCTAGACAGCGACGGCTAAAGGAAACATAAAAGAGACGACTGTCATGCGAGCCATGTGCTCAACAGCCGTTGGGCAGTCGTTTAAGAACGTCCCCAATGACTACATCGATGTTCTAAGTGTCAACCAAGTCAACGCCGCAGGTGGAGGACGGACAGACACTATGACCCAATCCGAGGGCACTAAAAAGATAGGAGCCCCCGCTCGTGACCGCGGGTCGGGGCTGCGACAATGATGTTGAAGTGCC
>CABQLI010000047.1 GCA_902464965.1 uncultured Collinsella sp. | reverse complement strand
CGCTCATCCTCCACTTTTGGAAGCGATAACCTGCTAAAAAGGGACAGGTTTATTTTGGCAGGTTTTATCTGGGCAAACGCCAACCGCCGCAAGGGAGCTGCTTTCCCTCGCGGCGGTTTTCTGGCTCACGCTTTCTTTCGTCTCAATCTGTAACATATGGAGACCAAATCGCCGTCTTACTGTTACAGATCGAGACGAGCTACAGAACGCGCGTCGAATAATCTCAATCTGCAACAGGTAGAAGCGTTTTTGCCAGTCAGATGTTACAGATTGAGATAAACGCAGGAGCGGCAGCGTTAGATCAATCCTCCGCAAAGTAATTCGGAGAGAATCTGGTCCTAGGGTTATCTACCAGGTACGATACGTGCACTTATATTTCGTCTCAAACCCAGGCATTCCGTTCCCGCGTGGGCTTAACGCTGCACCTGTATAGAGGATCGTTTGCCCCGTACGAGAATAAGAGGTTTTGAAAGACAACCTCTTGTATGTCTGGTCGAAGCAATCAACATTCTCGCTCGGGTAGCTCGCGGTGGAGAACGATTTGTAGGTGTCCAAGACATCCGCCGTCACAAGACGACAAGGTGCAACAGAACCCGTATCTGGCTGCGCCGTCGCATAATTGGGAATTGCGCCCATCGACAGTGCAAGCATAAAACATGCGGCCAATGCCTTCACCAAGTTCTTCGATATATGTCGTTTCATGGTTGTCTTCCTCTCCTAGTTTTTGCTGTCGTTCGTCTTGAAAAGCTGCGCGTACACATTACCGATCCATTTCGAATCACCTCCCATTTCTCTGGTAACGACACGCGAGTCATCCCCTGTGAGCAATACGGAGGCATCGCAGAGCGATTCGAGGTTTCCGATAAGATGAGAAGAGATAATGACATGTGCTCCTCTACCCGCTTCATCTCTAAGAGCATTCGAAACGATTGCGACATGTCCCACATCAAGCGCATTCATGGGCTCATCCAAAAGGACGACTTCGCAATAAGACATATAGGCCATCGCAACATTAAGCAATTGTCTATTTCCATCAGACAACCTAGATACGGGCATATTCTTCAACTCAGTCAAGTCAAAGAGATTAAGCACTTGATCCAAGGTACGAGGCGAATGCCAAATTTTCTTGCATCGATCGAGATGGAAAGCAACGGTCATGTGCCGAATCAATAGAGGCGGCCCGTTCGGAACTAAGAAGAAAACCTTTCTCATTTGCTCACAGTCAACGCACGCTTTCGCATGAAAACAGAGAGAACCTGACACGCGCACTGATGGCCCAGCATCTCCCCAAAGAGTATTCAGTAGCGTAGTCTTGCCATGTCCATTCGGCGCGACAAGACCCCATATCTGGCCAGCGGGCATATCAAACTGCAATCCCTTTACCAGCTGGTTTTTTCCAACCGTCAACGCATCCAGCGACAGAGAGAGCAAGCTTTTCTCGCCCAAACTATCCGGGCGAATATGGTTCCAGGCCCAGCGATTCTTGCTTTTTAGACACGAAAACGAAATGACCCCCAATGCGCAAACAGCAAACGCGCCCATCACGGCAAAGAGGCAGTGCGATGCACTGGCTTCAGGAACGAGAGATACCTCCGCTCCATTGGCGTAAGATGCGCCGCCGAGCGCAAACGAAAAGGCAGAATAGCTCGACACCATATACGGCAGCAACGCATGCCATGGAGCATCTTTGCTCGCATAAAACGGAAGCTGGCTTATGCCCCCCACAAGAGCGATCACCATGGACGAAATGGCCCTGTTTCTGCTTCCGGCGTACACGCACACGCCCAAGCAAGCAAACATCATCGACAGCACAGCTTCAAAGACGGCAAATAGCCCTAGCTGAACTAACACAGTTCTTTCGACTACGTCACCATACTGAATGAATACGACTGGGTACTCTGTCTGACCTACACCGTTAAACACCGTTGCCAATACAAAACAGGGAGCCAACGCCAGAACCAAAACCAGCATCGATGCAATACCAGAGACGAGAACGCGGCATGCATTCATCTCTAACTTTGACAACAACGCTCGATCGTAGAACCGCTTTCCGTCCCCCTCAAGCGACATATAGAGGACGAGGACCGGGACCAAAAGCCACGCTATTGCAGGAACAGCGCCGCAATAATATGCGAGAAGAATCATCCCGGGCATTTTTGTTGTTGAGTCGTACGATTCCGGATGGGCCAGCATCGATATGGCTCGGGGAAGACGTTCTTGGGCTTCAAGCGATAACTCCGAATCAACACCATTCAAATAACCGAGTCGGTATTCCTTGAGCAATAGATTGTCGTAATCGGCAATCGCATCGTAATACTCTCTGGAGCCCGCCTTGCTTTCAAGCGCCCGATCAAGGCACGCCCTTTCGTCGGCAATGATGCTGTTGAGCTCCTGTGGGGCAGTGTCATAAACGCCGTCAGAGACTTGAGAGACCAAAAGGGCTCTCTGGTCTTCGATGGAAGCTCTACCATATAGATAATCTGCTCCCGTTGGAACGGATAGAAATACCGGGATGCAGAATACGAGCGCGAGCAGCGCCGTCAGCAACATAATTCCCCGGTTGCGCGCAAGAACTTCTAAATTAAGCCGTACATATGTGAGGCAATCACAGGTCTTCACAGCAAGCACCTCCGGTTCGCAACACACGAGTCGTCGGACCCGTTGTCCGGAAGTATCGCCTTCATCGTCAGAACTGTCTGTAGACGTGTAGGATGGATTTACAATCTTATTTGTCTACAGGCTTCTACCTGCTATTTTCTATAACATCTGCCATAAGACTAAAAACCCTATCTCTAAGTTCACGCTCCGAGTGAACTCCAAGCAAGGCATAGCTCTTGCTCTTGGCCTCTTTGACGGTTCCCCGAGCAACGTTAAGATGCGCGCAAATCTCGGTGGTTCTATTGCCATCAAAAACGCATGTCATGATATCGGCATAAAGCGGCGTGAAACCAAGCCTCAAGAAGGCCTCACGCACGGTATCGCGTCGATCACCCACCCGAACCGTATCTTTCGAACGCAAGAATAGCAGCGAATTAGCCATAAGGATAAGTACGACAAGGAACGCAGTCACGCGTAAGGCAGGCATAAGGCCGCCAACGGCCTCACCGCTCCCAACGGACTCAAAGAAAATGTACAGTCGACTTACCACATCGTGAACCCAGAACGCTGCTCCAGCACCCACAGACACCGAAGAAAGGGTGAGTTCAGGCGAAAGGCACAAGTGCATTTCAGACATCCACCGTATAGCCGCACGGCAACACAGGGCCACAAGCACTATAGCTATCGATAGGATTATCGCATCATGCTCAAAGCCGAAGCATACGAGGATTTCCTCGATGCCCATTCCAGACGCATACATAAACAGGAAGCAGACGAAGACTATCCTGCAGTCCTGATTGAACGATGAGGACTTCAGCGATTCTGAACGGTGATCATGGCCTTTTATTGCGTCAAGATGCCACGCATCCTTTGACAAGAGAAGTCCAGCCGTCGCCTCTGCAATGCTTTTATATCCGGTTTTAGTCAAGGCCCGCGACAAATAGGTACGGGCAGTAGACGGGGAAATGTCCAAGGCAGAAGCAATCTCCTCGTACGTTTTTCCCTCTATCCTCATAGAGAAAACCGCGGACTCCCTTTGAGAAAAACCCGAAGCCGTAGGGATATCGGCAACTGCAGAGTGTTTTCCTCCTAATTTGGCGGCCGCAGAAAAAGCGCTCGTTAAGTCGGGGAAAAATCGCGTTATGGCCCTGGCAAGGATACTGCCCAAAACGGTAACCAGAAGCAATACGATCTCTTGATGCCCACCAAAGCTCAGGAGCACAGCTCCGATGTTTATATTGCGCGAAAACAAACAATCCGTATCGAGAATAACGGCGGCATTACCAAACGCAAGAGGTTCGACGAGCAAGGCAGCAACCCCCATCTCGGCGTTAACGGAAAGGAAAGAACCGATGGAGTCCATCAACGGGACGAGAAGAAACTGAAGGCCAACAAGCAAAGCAATCAAGAGTACAACGGGGCTGTAAAGTGCGAGCTCAGGATACCCGTGGAGAGCAGAGCCATCGGCCACATGTTTCCCCTTTAATCCCGCACGTATGTTTGCGAATTCACCGCCAAGCGCCCAAGAACAGCAAGCGACAAGCAAGGGGGCTAGTAACAACAAAATGAACGCGAGCGCCGAAACCACAACATGAAATTGATGAAAGACATTAAGAGATATCGTGTACATCACAAGAAGTGCAATGTCTACGAGCATAAGTCCAAAAAGCCTTTTGGAAATACCCTGTCTCACAGGGCGAGAGATGAGGCCCACACAGAAGCCCGAAAGCAGATGCAGACCGATAAGAACGGTGCCAGAAAGGCCCGTATAAATACTTGGCGCTACACAATACAGACCAGCCGCCCCTATAAACAACATAATTGAATGCCAGAGGAACGAGCGCGTCACGTTTTGCAGGGTAGCTGCCTCGGTTGCCATAAAATCAAAGCTCCTAGATAGCATTTTGGTTATTTTAACATCGTTCCCGGCGTTAAAAAACTGTTACCCGAATTAATCAATATCCCCTCTCCACCAAAAGGCACCACGCTGATCCTCCACTTTTGGAAGCGATAACCTGCTAAAAAGGGACAGGTTTATTTTGGCAGGTTTTATCTGGGCAAACGCCAACCGCCGCAAGGGAGCTGCTTTCCCTCGCGGCGGTTTTCTAGCAGAAAAAACCAAGTGAGTAGGCTTTTTGCAGGAGGCCAAGCACGCCCCAAAACGCCACAGCCCTGACCTGCTGTTTTATTGGGCGCCACCCGCGATGTGCTCGACAGATCCAAAAAAGTCTACTCACTTGGTCTTGAGACTCATCAGTCAGGCAAAAAACGCCGCGAAGGGGGGCTGGACTCCCTTCGCGGCGGTCATACACCTCTGATTTTGCGACGGTTTTGCCCGCTTGTTACTCGCTGTAGCGGGTGGCGATGGCGGCTCGCACTATGCCGGTGCTCATGAGGTAAGTTACCAAGAAGTAGCCGCCGTAGGATGCCAAGAAGATCGCGCAGGTGAGGCCCACGGTGCCGCCTATGCTCATGTTGCCGAACGTGCTCACCAGCTCGATGATCACCTTGAGCGCCACAAAGGAGTGAGCCAGCCCCACTGCCAGCGGGAACAGGAAGAATACCGCTTGCTGCGCCATCACCGAATGGCGGATTTGGCGGTCGTCGCAGCCGATCTGTGCCAGCACACGATAGCTGCGGCTGCCGTCGGCCACATTGGAGAGCTGCTGGATCGACAGTATCGCCGCGCACGCAACGACCAGAACAAAGCCAATGTAGATAGCCAGATAGCTAATCATGCCGTTCATTTGCGCTGCCTGCGTGTACATCTCGGAGCGTGTGATGAAGATTCCCCACGACCCCGGCTCCTTGCCGTCAACGAGCAGATTGTCGAGCACCGTGTATTTTATGCTCTCGTCTGCCTCGGTCGTATCCATCCCCTGTTTGTAGTTAACGAGCAGGCTACTGGAATACGGCTGCAGATTAAGTTGGGACAACAGCTCGTCGGCAACGACGACGGTACCCGGATTACTGCTCATCGCCGAGTTGGCGATGGCCGCCGTGTCCTTGTCCGACTTATCGGTTGCGGGCTTGAGCTCATGCCCGCCCAAGGTGAGGGTATGGCCGCCGGCCATGTATTTGGTGTACAGGTCGCCCAGATCACCGCCCATATCACACGTGAGCAGATATTGGTCGCGGCCAATGCTCACCGGTTCCTCGCCCATCATCTGGCGCAGCCTGTTGTACTGGCTCGCCGGCGTCACAAACAGGCCCATCGCATCGGCATTGCTACCCCCGAACGCCCTGGGAAGCTTTTCGCCCATGGTCTTGCACATCTCACTTGGAGTCACCGAAGGATCCGAGCCGCCAAGCGGGTAACTCAGATACGAATCGATCTGCACATGCTCACCGGCAACATCGGCGATACTGACCTTCTTGCCGGTCTCGTCGTTGTTGTCCGCCGACTTGCCCCTGCCGTGCCATGCAGCGTACAAATCGACCGTTGTATCGGCCAGCACCATGCGATCGGCCTCAGACGGATTGACATACTCCTTGTAGTAGTCGAGCGTTTCGGGCGTGTAATAGATATACGTCTGCGACATATCGGCCGGCGTATAGCGCTCCAGATTCTCATTCATCACGTTGGCGATCGACATACCGCAGGTCACCGAGGTGATGGCGAGGAACAGAATCATCGCGATGACGCCCATCGAAAAGCACACCGTATTGACCTTGGCCGCAAGCTGGCGCACGGTAAACATATTGAGGCCGCGCCAATACACGCTGCGCAGGCTCTGCAGCAGCTTGATGAGCATGCCCGAGAGTCCCCAGAACAGGGCAAAGGTGCCCACGGTAACCATAGCGGTCGTAATACCAAACTGGTTCATGGCCTCTTGCAGCTTGCTGTCCGTCGCGGTTAGCGGGAACCCATCACGTAGCAGACGGTAATAGGCCACGCCCACAAGCACCACGCCCACGGCAAAGATGGCAATCGCGATCCAGGGGTTGCGTGTCTTGATGCTCTCGTTGCGACGCTCGGCACCCATAAGCTCGATGAGTTTGGTACGACGCACGGCGCGAAGGTTCAGCAGTAGCGTGAGCACAAACATTACGAGCATGCAGGCAAGGGTCAGATTGAACGCATGCACCGAGAAAAAGAAGTGGAAATTGGCGATCTGTGTCTTAAAGAGCGAGGCCGTAAAGAACGTCATGAGCTGGGAGAGTCCCACACCCAGCACAATGCCGGCGACAAAGGCCACGACCGATACTATCACGGTCTCGAGCGCCATGATCGTGGCGACGCGCCCGCGCCCCATGCCGAGCACCTGGTACAGGCCAAACTCCTTCTTGCGGCGTTTCATGATGAAGTTATTGGCGTACACCATCAAAAAGGCCATGACACCGGCCAAAAAGTACGTCAGGTCGCCGAGTATGCTGCCCATAACCTGCGCCAAGCCCTCTTCATCGATTCCGGCGATGTCGACCTGCATCGAGATGGTGTTAAAGGCATAGAAGACCGTGACGCCCAGGGTGAGCGTCAAAAGGTAGACGAGGTAGTCGCGGCCGGCGCGGCGGACGTTGCCCCAAGCGAGTTTACAGAGCATCGGAGCCCTCACCGCCCATCATGGCAACGACCTCCATAATGCGGTCGAAAAACTCGCGGCGGTCGGTGTCGCCGCGGCGCAGCTCGGTGAAGATCTTGCCGTCGCGAATAAACAGCACACGGCTCGTGTAGCTGGCGGCAAAGCTGTCGTGCGTGACCATGAGCACCGTGGCGCGCAGGCGGCGATTCAGGGCCTCCAGACTCTCGAGCAGCAGACGAGCGCTTTTAGAATCGAGGGCGCCGGTGGGCTCGTCGGCCATGATCATGGTGGGGTCGGTGACGAGCGCGCGAGCCGCGGCAACGCGCTGCTGCTGACCACCGGACATCTGGTAGGGATACTTGTCGAGCACCTGGCTGATGGACAGGCGCGCTGCCACATCCTGCACGCGGGTCGAAATCTCTGCCGAGTTTGCGCGGGCGATGGTGAGCGGCAGGGCGATGTTCTCGCGTGCCGTAAGGGTATCGAGCAGGTTGGAGTCCTGGAAGATAAAGCCGAGCTCCTCGCGGCGGAACTGCGAAAGCTTAGCCTGCTTCATGCGTGTTACGTCCTGCCCGTTGATGCGGATCGTGCCACTTGTAGCGCTATCGATGGTCGACACGCAGTTGAGCAACGTCGACTTGCCCGAGCCCGAAGCGCCCATGATGCCAACGAATTCGCCGCGGTTGACGGTAAAGCTGACGTCGTTGAGCGCGCGGGTCACGTTGCCCAGCGCTCCATATACCTTTTCGAGATGCGCGACCTCCAGTACCGGGGTCGCCATGTGCGTGGCTTGCATACCGAGTCCTTTCTTGCGATTAGTCTACGGCATCTATAGTCGCAAGAAGACGAGTCAGCTACCATCGATATGGCTTACGCTTGCCTTACCGTTGTGTAAGGTACGAGTAGCCGCCCTGTTATGTGTTGATGTTGAGAGAGGACTCCTGTTGAAGACTGTTCATGTTGCCGCTGGGATCATTCGCAAGGAAGGATCTGACGAGCTGCTTGCCGTGCAGCGCGGCTACGGCAACATGCAGGGACTATGGGAGTTTCCCGGCGGCAAGCTCATGCGCGGCGAGTCGCCCGAAGACGCCGTACGCCGCGAGCTTATGGAAGAGTTGCAGGTAAAAGTCACCAACCTACGCGATTTCTACACCGTTGAGTACGACTACCCCGATTTCCATCTCTCGATGGAGTGTTACTACTGCTCGCTGGCTAAAGAATCCGATGAGCCTCAGAAGCACGACCGCCAGCTCGATATCCGCTGGATTCCGCGCACCTCACTTGCCACGGTGGAATGGATGCCCGCCGACAAAGGGCTCATTGATGCCCTGATTGAGCTGAAGGAAGACCGGCTCGAGGCCAACGGCACTGCCAACAACGCCGAGGCCACCGCGACCGACGAGCCCGCCACCAAGCCCAAGCGCGCACCTAAGCGCCGCAGCAAGAAGCGTCCCAAGGCCGGCCTGCTCGACGGCATCGATACCTCGGACCTCTCCGCTGACGAGCGCGAACTTGTCCGCCGTCGCGCCGCCATCAAAAAGTCCATGAAGGGCAACAAGCGCGCCAATACCAAGCCAGAGCTGCTCGTTCGCCAGCGCCTGCGCGCAGCGGGCCTCACCGGCTATCGCCTGGAATGGAAGGTTCCCGGCAAGCCCGACATCGCCTTTCCTGGGCGCAAGATCGCCATCTTCGTCAACGGCTGCTTTTGGCACCGCTGTCCCAAGTGCAACCCCAGCCAGCCCAAGCGCAATGTTGAGTTTTGGGAGGCAAAGTTCCGTCGCAACGTCGAGCGCGACCGTGCCGCCGTGGCAGCGCTCACCGAAATGGGCTGGACGCCCATAACCATCTGGGAATGCGAACTCAAAAAGGACCGCATCGACGCCACGATGGAAAAGGTCATCGAGCAGGTGCGTGCCGCAGAGCCGCAGCGCTAGAAACGAGCCGTCCACACGCCCCACACAGGCGAGCCACATCCGCGCCACAAACCTTAGAAAGCCCTTAAGCCCCCAACCTTTCAAGAGTGTTACTCGATACCTCTGACCTGCAGTTTCATCGTAGCACCAAACCAGGTTAAGCCTTTCTTTAGCGCTTCTTTGCAGCAGCCGCGGCATAATACTGCCAACGCACGGGACCTAGCAGCACACCCCGTGCGCAACCTTTTGGTGGACATCGAGGAGGCCGCATAAGCATGCATTCTTCCAATGACGCAGCACAGCAGCCATCCCTAAATCATGCAAACCTTTTCTCCTTCCCCCCGACACAGAGAAACAGCCTCCTCGACTCCCCAACTCCCAAACCCAAACGCTCTGCAGACCAACACCTCAACCTGCAGACATCCTTCGAAAAACTCCAAGCCTCACTAGACCAGGCATTCCCCAACCAAGCCCGGGCATACTAATCCCCCATCAGCAAAGAAGCACTAACAATTTTTTTCCCGCCCTAACGCCACAAGGGCGACGACCTCGAGCAGGTCAACTTGGGAGGGACGAGGGCTTAGTTCCCCAATCTTTCCGCAAGGGGCAAAAAGCCTCGCCGCACGAAGTGCGCAGCGAGGCTTTTTGCATGCCCGAGGACGATTGGGGAACTAAGCCCTCGTCCCTCCCCGGGATATGTAGCGAGTCGGAGTACCCTTGCTGTTACTCTGCTTTGCCCACAGAGTTGAGGTTGGTCATGCGGATCTTAACCAGCTCGGTGATCTCACGCATGCCCTCCTTGGCCGGCTTCTTGGGATCGAAGCAGGCAGGGTTCTCGGCCATGTAGGCCATGAAGCCCTTGGTGTAGGCCTGACGCAGCTCGGTGGCGTAGTTGACCTTGCAGATGCCGTTCTTCACAGCCTCGGCAACCTGCTCATCGGGCACACCGGAGGTGCCGTGCAGAACCAGCGGCACGTCGACGGCGTCGCGGATGGCCTTGACCACGGACTGCTCGATGTGCGGATCGCTCGTGTACACGCCGTGGCTGGTGCCAACGCCAATGGCCAGCGAGGTGCAGCCGGTGCGCTCGACGAACTCCTTGGCCTCGGCCGGATCGGTGTAGGGGCTCTCGCCCTCAACCGCGGGACCGTCGTCCTCCTTGCCGCCAACCTTACCGAGCTCGGCCTCGACGGGCACGCCCATGGCGCGGCCAGCGTCGGCGACGGACTTGGTCAGAGCGATGTTGTCCTCGAAGGACTCGTGAGAACCGTCAATCATGACAGAGGTGTAGCCCGTGCGGAAAGCCTGCATGCAGCGGTCATAGCCATCGCCGTGATCGAGGTGCAGAGCGACGGGCACGGAAGCGCGCTCGGCGGCAGCCTTGACCATGCCGTAGAAGTAGTCCAGACCAGCGGTCTTGATGGTGCCCGGGGTGGTCTGCATGATGACGGGGGACTTGGTCTCCTCGGCAGCGGCCAGAACGGCCATAACAAACTCGAGGTTCTCGACGTTGAACGCGCCGACGGCGTAGTGGCCGGCCTGAGCGTCCTTGAGCATCTTTTCGGTGGTAACAAGTGCCATGAGCGTTTGCTCCTCTCCCTCGCCCGCATCTGGACATCGGGCGTACGTGTCCGCAAGGCGTTTTACCTTGCGTTTTGCTGCGCTCATTGTATGAAATTCAGCGGCTCTGCATGTGCGAGATATTGAGCCCATGCAGGTCAATACAGTCGTTTTTGAAAAGTAAACGGAAGGAATTTGAGCCGAGCGGACATGTTCGATATTGAATTTTGGGCGTTCAGCGTCTTTCTTTTATAGAAAAGATAAGTAATCGAAAGGTATTTTCTTACTCAAAAAGAAAATGAACGAAAATAGAGTCAACACAATTCCTGCAAATTTGCCGAGAATGGAGCAGCTATGGCCCACGCAACAACCCGAGCCTTCGCCGATGAGCGTCGTGCCGCCATCATGGAGATGCTCGAGCATAATGCCTCGGTGCAGGTAGCAGAAATCGCCCAGACCTTTGGCGTGTCCTCTGTCACCGCTCGCGCCGACCTGGACGCACTCGCCGAGTCTGGTAAGCTGCGCCGCACGCATGGCGGCGCCGTATCGCTCCACAAACGCCTAACCGTCTCCACGCAGGATCGCCGCATCAACGTCAACGTCGCCGCCAAGCAGGCCATCGCACAAAGCGCCATCGAGCTCGTCAACGACGGCGACACGCTGCTCGTCGACTCGGGCACCACCGCTCTCGAGTTTGTCCGGCTCCTCGACCAGCGCAACGGCATCACCGTCATCACGGCCGACATTACCATTGCCGATTACATCGACGAGAGCATGCCCTCGGTCGACGTCGTCATGCTGGGCGGGGCGCTGCGCAAAGGTCATCGCTATCTGTACGGCCCACTTACCATGCAGGCGCTCCAAATGGTCCACGCCGATCTTGCCGTCATGTGCCCCGGCGCCTTTGTCTCCAGCTGCGGCTTTACGACCGACTTTCCCCAGATGGCCGAGACTAAAACGGCTATGATCGCCGCGGCCCATCAAAGCGTCGCCCTCATGGACGCCAGCAAGGTTAACGGACGCGGCATGTACCGCTTTGCCGAGCTGACCGATGTCGACGCCATCGTGATGGACCGTGACCCCGATCATGCCGTCGCCACCTCAATCGAGGAAATCGTTGACGACGCCCACCCAAATCTCATCATCGCCGGCGCTTAA
Organism: uncultured Collinsella sp.; assembly: GCA_902464965.1. Classification (GTDB taxonomy): domain Bacteria; phylum Actinomycetota; class Coriobacteriia; order Coriobacteriales; family Coriobacteriaceae; genus Collinsella. The sequence continues at coordinate 5,621 of CABQLI010000047.1, read as the reverse complement.
ACAAAAACCACCACAAAGGTGCCTGTCCCCTTTGTGGTGGTTGTGATGGTTGAGCGTCAAAAGTGAACGTGTCGCTACTTGGAAAGCTCGTCGGCGAGGGCTTCGATCTGAGCGCGCGAGGCGTCGTTGAGCGAACCCAGCACAGTCACCTTGTTCTGCGTCAGGGTGATGTCCTTCATACCCTCGAGCTCCTTGGTCATAACCTTGGCGGCAGCGGGCGCCCAGGAGCCGGCCTCGACGAGTGCCACCGTACGATTCTGATAGGCATGCTCGGCAAGCGTGTGAATAAAGGTGCTCATGAACGGGAAGATCTCGCCCTGATAGGTGATGGAGGCGAGCACCAGGCGGTCATAGCGGAACGCGTCCTCAACGGCCTCGGCCATATCGTCACGAGCCAAGTCAAAGACGGAGACCTTCTGGCCGCGGGCCTCGAGCGCAGATGCGAGCTCCTCAACGGCAGCCTTCAGATGGCCATACACACTCGCATAGGCGATCGTGATGCCCTCGTCCTCGGGCTGGTAGCTCGACCAGGTGTTGTAAGTGTCGAGGTAGTAGCCCAGGTTCTCGGTCAGCACGGGGCCGTGAAGCGGGCAGATGATCTGGATATCCAGATCGGCGGCCTTCTTGAGCACGGTCTGCACGAATTTGCCGAACTTACCGACGATGCCAAAGTAGTAGCGGCGCGCTTCGCAAGCCCAGCCTTCCGGGTCCTCGATGTCGTTGGCGCCGAACTTGCCAAAGCCGTCGGCACTAAAGAGCACCTTGTCGGTGGACTCGTAGGAGAAGATCACCTCGGGCCAGTGCACGTTGGGGGCACCGACAAACGTTAGGCTGTGGCCACCCAGGTCGAGCACGTCGCCCTCTTTGACGACCATCTTACGCTCGGGGTAGTCGGTGCCAAAGTAGTTGACCATCATGCGGAAGGCGCCCATGCTTGCCACGATCTGCGCCTGGGGATAGCGCTCCATAAAGGCGGCAATGCCGGCGGAGTGATCGGGCTCCATGTGATGGACAACCAGGTAGTCGGGCGTACGGCCGTCGAGCGCGGCCTCGAGGTTGCCGAGCCACTCGTCAACAAAACCGCCGTCGACTGAATCGGCGACAGCGATTTTATCGCCCAAGATAACGTAGCTGTTGTATGCCATACCGTTCTCGGACACGTCGTACTGGCCCTCGAACAGGTCAATGTCGTGATCGTCGACGCCAATGTAGCGGATATCCTTGGTGATCTCCATCAGGCAAAGCCTCCTAGATAGACAAAAGAACCCGTCTATCATAACACTCGCCTTCATAGCCACGGCTATCTGTCAGCATCCTTACCGATTGTTTTTGAGGCGGAATATACCGCCGTTTACCTGCACAAACTATGCGCGCGATATCGCCGTGCTATGTCGAATGATGAGTTGGCCGGGAATACGAATGGCAACGGTTTTGCCCGCCGTACCCGCCTCGGGAACCGCATGCTCAAACACCTCGCGTCCGCGCTGATGTAGATCGAATCGCACGGTCGTGAGCTCGTTGTGTGCCACAAAATCATCGAGCGAATCGTCGACGCCCACCACGCTCACGTCCTCGGGCACGCGCAGGCCGCTATCACGCAGCGCGGCAATCGCGCCATTTGCCATCTGATCGTTTGCCGCATAGATCGCCGTCATGGTGCGGTCGTGCTCGGCCAGGTACCTGCCGGCCTCGTAGCCGCTGTTGGCAGACCAGTCGCCCTCGAGCGACTCTGCTGGCTCGATGTGTTTACGCTCGAGCGCATCCTGCCAACCGGCGCGACGAAATTGCTCGTCGACCGAGAACGACGGGCCGCCAATATAGCGAATCTGCTCGTGTCCCAGCTCAAACAGGTGATCCATAAGCAAGAGCGAGCAGCCGTAATGATCGGAGTCGACCGTGGTCACCCGCGGGTGCGCGTACATGGTAACGATGACCGTGCCAATGCCCGGCAGTGGATCAAACGTCTCAAAATCGGGCGCCATGCGGCTCATGCCGATGATGATGCCGTCCACCGGCAATGCGGCCATACGACGCGTGGCCTCGGCAAGCGAAAACTCCTCGGTCTTGGACATCTCGACCAGCGTGATGGCGCAATTATGCTCGCGAGCAGCGCTGGCGATGCCGTCAATCATTGAGAGGTTGCCAAACTTGGTGACATCGTTGACGCACAGGCCGACCGAATGGTAACGGCCGTCACGCAGCGAGCGACCGGCATAACTCGGACGAAAGCCGAGCTCTTGCATAGCGGCCTGCACGCGCTGGCGCGTCTGCTCGTTAACGTTGGGCAAGCCGTTGGCGACGCGCGAAACCGTCTGCTGCGAAACGCCGGCAGCGCGGGCGACGTCGGCCATGGAGACCGGACGCGTACCTGTATCGTTGGACGGGCACCTTGCCACAGGATCACCTTCACCCTTGCGAGATCTGAATAGCGTGAATGCCGGCCCGGGCAGGAGTTTAGCCCGCGCCGAGGCCCGCTATCGTCGGACGCATGTTAACGTACTCTACTTTTTCAATCCGCATCTCTTCTGCTTTATAAGTCCATACGGCAATACCGTTCACGGCTGAATTTCTACCGATTACCAGATTCTCAAAAAGTGACAAGCGTTGTGTTATGAGTACGTTAACATAGCCCGTAACGTGCGGCATCGTGAACACTTGGTTCATGCCGCTTCAAGTTGTTAACGTACTCATAACGGCGCAAAACTTACCCGTACGCGCCAAGGAAAGGACTCCGATGACCACCCCCGACGAAAAGACACTCGCCACGCTCACCAAGCTGTTTGAGGAGGAGTTTGGGCCCATCGGCGATCGCCAGGTGCTCTATGTGCACGCGCCCGGCCGCTCCGAGATCAGTGGCAACCACACCGACCACGAGGGCGGCCACGTCATCGCCGGCTCGCTCGATGTCGCTGTCGACGGCATCGCCGTGGCAACCGACTCCAACAAGGTCCGCGTCGCCGACGAGGGCTATCCCACGTTTGAGATCACGCTCGACACGCTGGGTATTCAAGAGTCCGAGAAGGGCACGTCTGCGAGCCTCGTCCGCGGCATGGCCCACGAAATCGCTGCTCTGGGCGTTGAGCCCCAGGGCTTCGACTTCGCCTTCACCTGCTCTGTCCCCTCGGGCGGCGGCCTTTCGAGCTCTGCTGCTGTCGAGGCGGCATACGGTCGCGCCATGGAGACGCTCTGGGGCGCACCCGCCATCGAGCCCGTCGCGCTCGCCCAGATGAGCCAGCGCACCGAGAACAACTACTATGGCAAGCCCTGCGGTCTGATGGACCAGGCCGCTGTGTGCCTGGGCGGCCTTGCCTACATGGACTTTGAGGACCAGGCTCAGCCTAAAACCCAGAAGCTCGAGCTCAACTTTGAGGATCACGACTATGCGCTCGTGCTCGTTAAGGTCGGTGCCGACCACGTGGCAGCCACCGACGACTACGCCGCCGTTCCGCGCGAGATGCAGGACGTCGCCGCCGAGTTTGGCAAGACACGCCTGTGCGAGGTAAACGTGGCGGACTTTGACGCCAAGCTCCCCGAGCTGCGCGCCAAGCTGGGCGACCGCGCCTGCCTGCGCGCCGTTCACTACTGGTACGAAAACGGCCTGGTCGATAAGCGCTGGGCAGCCCTGAACGCCGGCGACATCGATCAGTTCCTGGTCCTGACGCGCGAGTCCGGCGCCAGCTCTGCCATGTACCTGCAGAATGTCGTTGCCAAGCTGGGCTCCGAGCAGCCTTCGATGTATGCCCTGGCACTGGCCGAGCATGTGCTCGACGGCCGCGGCGCCGTTCGTATTCACGGCGGCGGCTTTGGTGGCACCATCCAGGCCTTCGTGCCGCTCGACCTGGTCGACACCTTCATTGCCAAGATGAACGGCTGGCTGGGCGAGGGCTCTGCCCGTCATTACGCTATCTCTGACAAGGGGGCTTACGCGGCATGGCTGTAATGACTGACGTGCGCGAGGCCGCGCAGAACCTGATCGAGTACGCTATCCACCGATCGATGATCGGCCAGGACGATCGCATCTGGGCATACAACACCATTTTGGAGTGCATCGGCGCCACGGGCCCCGCACTCGACATGGCTTGGGCGCTCAAGACCGAGAAGATTTCGCTCTTGCACCCCGATACACTCCCCGACTTCGACCTAGAGGGCACACTCGCCGCGCTTTCCGAGGCCGCCGTTGCCAACGGTGCTGCCGAGGACACGGCGTCGGGCCGCGACCGCATCGCCATGCGCATCATGGGCGTGCTCATGCCGAGGCCTTCGGTTGTAAACGAGGAGTTCAACGGCCGCATGGGCGTCAACGAGCCCCGCGCCGCGACCGACTGGTTCTACGGTCTGTGCTGTGACGCCGGCTACGTGCGCCGCGCCGCCATCGCGCGCAACATCAAATGGAGCACCCCCACCAACTGGGGTGACCTGGAGATCACCATCAACCTGTCCAAGCCCGAAAAGGACCCGCGCGATATCGCCGCGGCAGGTGCAGCAAAGAACACGGGCGAGAAGTATCCCGCCTGCCAGCTCTGCATCGAAAACGAGGGCTATCCCGGACGCTCCGCTGCAGCCGACGGCGGCGCCCATCCCGCCCGTCAGAACCTACGCGTTATTCCCATTCAGCTTAATGGCGAGCGCTGGGGCTTCCAGTACAGCCCGTATGCGTACTTTAACGAGCACTGCATTGCCATGAGCTCCGAGCATCGTCCGATGCACGTCGACCGCAAGGGGCTGACCTGCCTGCTCGACTTTGTGGACCTGTTCCCGCACTACTTCATCGGCTCCAACGCCGACCTACCCATCGTGGGCGGCTCGATTCTGTCGCACGACCACTTCCAGGGCGGCGCGCACGAGTTCCCCATGATGCACGCCGCCGAGGTCTCGCAGTTTAGCGTGCCCGGCTTTGACCAGGTCAGCGGCACCGTGTTGCAGTGGCCGCTTTCGGTGCTGCGACTGCGCTCGCACGACCGCGCCCAGCTGCTCGACGCCGCCGAGAAGATTATCCTCGCTTGGCGTGAGTGGACCGATGAGTCGGTTGGCGTCGTCGCGCGCACAGCCGACGGCGTTGCGCACAACACCGTGACGCCCGTCATCCGCCGCGTCGACTCCCGCGGCAATGCTGGCGGCGAGATCTACGAGGCCTACCTGGCGCTTCGCTGCAACATCACGACCGACGAGCATCCGTTGGGCGTTTTCCACCCGCATGCCGAGTATCACCATATTAAAAAGGAAAACATCGGCCTGATCGAGGTCATGGGCCTGGCCATTCTTCCGCCGCGCCTGGTTCCCGAGCTCGGCGCTGTCCGCGAGCAACTGCTGGCAGCCAAGGCCGATGCCAGCTACGACCTTGCCGGTGCGCTCGAGGGCGATGATCTATGCCGCAGCCACGCCGCATGGGCCGAGGATGTCTATGCCCGCCGCGCCGACGAACTTACGGCCGACAACGCCATCGATATCCTGCACGAGGAGGTCGGCGTGGTGTTTGGCCACGTGCTCGACAACGCCGGCGTCTTTAAGTGGGACGAAGCCGGCCGCGCCGCCCAACAGCGCTTTATCGACTCACTGTAATGATCCCTTGGGGACGGAGGAAAACGAATCATTTCGTCTTCAAGACAACGGCGCCCGCCGGC
>CABQLI010000046.1 GCA_902464965.1 uncultured Collinsella sp. | reverse complement strand
TTTAAGCTTGACAAGCCGGTGACGCCTGCCGAGGACCGTTATGCCATGACGGTCCTCGCCACCGCCGCGAACCCGGCTTTTTTGGCGAGCCGGTTCGAGATCGACCGCCCGGGCGTAACCTATACGGCCGATACGCTTCATGCCCTTCGCGACTTTTATCCGCCGCAGGTAAAGCTCTACTTTATTACGGGCGCCGACGCGATCATCGATATCGTGACCTGGCATGATGCCGAACGAATCGCTGAGCTTGCTACCTTTATTGCGGCGACACGACCGGGCTTTGATATCGATACGGCGCGTGCCCGAATCAAAGAGTCGGGGCTGCCGTTCGACGTGCGCTATATTCAGATTCCAGCGTTGGCGATCAGCTCGACGAACATTCGTAAGCGAGTTGCCCGCGGTATGAGCGTGCGCTATCTTACGAGCGAGTCCGTGCTCGGCTACATTCGCAAACGCAGGCTATATGCCGATTTGGGCCAAGAAGATTTTGAGTGATGGGGGTCTACGTTGTCGGTAGAGGATCAGTTTGAGGGCGATGAGCGCGCGCTGCTCAAGCGCATTCAAGAGCTGCTCGATGTTCGCATGAGGGATAAGCGCAAACGCTATGTGCATTCGCTGGGTGTTGCCGAGACCGCACTTCATCTGGCCGAGGTCTACGGCGTTGACCGCTTTGATGCCGCTGCCGCCGGACTGATCCATGACTGGGACAAAGTGCTCTCCGACGACGAGCTGGTCACGCGCGCTCTGCATTACGGCATTAAGATTGCCGGCTCTCCTTCCGCCGCGACGCCGCTTTTGCATGGCCCTGTTGCCGCCTATGAACTTCCGCAGCTTTTTCCCGAGCTGTCGCCGGCCGTTTTCCAGGCTGTCGACCGTCACACCGTGGGTGCCTGCGACATGACGCCGCTCGATATGGTGGTCTTTGTGGCCGATGCCATCGAGCCCAACCGCCACGGCGACTATGCGCATGCGCTGCGCAAGATGGTGGGGGAGTCGACGCTCGATGAGTTGTTCTTCTCCTGTTTTGCGCAGGGTCTGGTCTATGTGATCCAGTCCGGGCGCTATCTTTATCCCACGGCTATTTCGATTTACAACCATTACGCCCAGCTACGCTAGCTCGGGCTGTCTAGAAAGAGGTATTCCATGGCCGACGAGACCATGACCGACGAGCAGATTCTTGAAGGTGTGGAGCACAAGAGCTTCGTCGCCACGTCCGACCGCACTGCCGCCTCGCTGTCCGCGAGCGGTGTCGCCGCCGAGGATGTCGCCCGCGCCGCCGCGCAGGCCGCCTACGACAAGAAGGGCGAGGACGTTCAGGTGCTCGACCTGACCGAGCTTTCCGACGTGTGCGACTACTTTGTGCTTGCCACCGGTACCAACAACCGCCAGGTCGATTCTATTGTCGACGAGATCGAGGAGAAGGTCGCCGAGGCTTGCGGCGAGCACCCGTTCTCCATCGAGGGCCGCGAGCAGAAGACCTGGATGCTCATGGACTACGGTTCGGTTGTCGTCCACGTCTTCACTCCCGAAGCCCGCGACTTCTACCGCCTCGAGAAACTCTGGGGAGACGCCCCCCAGCTCCCCCTCAACCTCCTCTAAATGATTTTTCTGGGACGGGGATAAAATAATCATTGCTACCGTTTGCCGAACCGCTCACCTTTGTTGGGCGGTTCGGCCCTTTTCTTCCTTTCCTTTTGTATGCTGTGACTACTGCATCCTTGGAAGGGAGGGTTTCGATGACTCGTGTTGCCCGTGCGTTGTCCGAACTCGGCCATTATCACGTCATGCTCAAGGGCTGTGCTGGCCAGCTGATCTTCGAAGACGATGACGATCGCCTTTATTTTCTCAATCTATTGAACAGACGATTTACGTCCGCTCATATTCGTCTTCTTGCCTGGTGCCTCATGGATAATCATGTTCACCTGCTATTTGATGATCTCGATAATCAGATGAGCGTTGCTATGCATGCGATTGATACGGCATATGCGAAACACTTCAATCAAAAAACCGGCCGCCGCGGACCGGTGTTCCAGGAACGATTCAAGAGTGTGATCATTTCTGACGACAAACAGCTGCTCCGTTGCGTCCGATACATACACGATAATCCTGCAAAAGCAGGTATTTCTTCTGCTCCTCTGTATCGCTGGAGCAGCTTCCATGAGTATTTCTCTCATCCCGAAATTTGTGATTGTGAAGGTATTCTCAATCTGTTTGGGGGTACGGAAGCGTTTTATCTTTCGAGTACCGACGGCAAGCCTAATCCCTATTTTATGCCCGAAGGTAAGCATATCTCCGATATGGATGCGCTGGAAGTTGCCCGGGCTCTTTTGGCTCCGCATGAGCCTTATCAGCTTAAAACTTTGCCGAAATCAGAGCGAAATCGTCTTCTGGCAGTGTTGAGGCATCGGGGGTTTACGATTGACCAGATTTCGCGTCTGACGGGAATTGGGACCAATATCATTCAAAGGGCGAAATGACGCTCCAAATGATTAAAAAATCCCCGTCCTAGAATAATCATTCGCAGCTGCCCGGCTTTCTTTTTGCCTCAGGGGCTAATCGTTGAAGCGGGATTGGCGGCCGAAGGATAGGGCGGTGTCGCCGAATTTGTCTCGGACGGCGTCGATGGCGACGGAGAGGTCGCGACGGTCGCTCGATTGGGCTCCGCGGTCGTCGACTTCGCAGAACAGGTCGGTTTGGATGCCGCCTTGGTGGTCGAAGTCGCTCATGCCGATGCCCGCTAAGCGCACGTGCATGCCTTCCTGCCAGATGTTATCGAGCAGTTCGAGTGCAACCGCCACGAAGATGTTCTCATCGTCGGTCGGATGAGGCAGCCGGCGCTGTGCCGTACGCCCGCTGCCATATGAATACTTGAGCTTGAGCGTTACCGTGGCACCCGTCAGCCCCTGACGGCGCAGACGGCGTCCCACTGACTCGCCCAGCAGCGCAATCGCCGCCTCAATATCCCCACGCTCAGTCAAATCTTTAGCAAAGGTGCGTTCATTGCTGACCGATTTGACCTCGCGCTCTTCATCGAGACTCGTGACTTCAGAGATTTCGAGTCCCAGTGCACGCTGGCGCATGCGTTCGCCGTTGACGCCAAAAATAGAGGCCAAGGTGGATTCCGGTGCACGTGATAGCTCGCCGAGGGTGTAGATGCGCATGCGGCGCAGTCGCTCCTCGGCCGAGCGCCCGATGCCGCTCATGGCAGATACCGGCAGCGCGGCCAAAAAGCGCTGCTCGGTTCCGGGGCGCACGATGGTCAGCCCAAACGGCTTATCCCGCTCGCTTGCGATTTTTGCGACCGTCTTGTTGCAGCCCACGCCAATGGAGCACGTCACTCCCAGCTCTGCCACGCGATCGCTTATACGCCGCGCAACCAGCAGCGGGTCTTCGGGCGCAAAGCGACCCGGTGTGATATCGATGAAGGCTTCGTCGATGGATACGCGCTCAACGCGCGGGGTCTCGTCGGCGAGAATCGCCATAACGTGCGCGCTCACCTCGCGGTAGCGATCAAAGTGCCCGTGCGTCCAAATGGCTTGCGGGCACAAGCGCCGCGCCTCGGCCGAGGCCATGGCAGAGTGCACGCCAAAGCGACGTGCCTCATACGAACACGTGGACACGACGCCACGCGAATCGGCGTCTCCGCCCACGATGAGCGGCTTTCCGCGCCATTCGGGATGATCGAGCATCTCCACGCTCGCAAAAAACGCATCGAGGTCCATCAGACCCACCGCCGGACCCGTCCAGGGAGGCGGCGTGACGCCCATGGCATCCTCATAACCGTATGTATGTTCGCGTCTTTCCATGTCATGAGTATACCGCGCAGCTCATGTGGGGTGCGTGTATGTGCTTGCAAATCCCGAATTCTTGTCTAAGATATGGATTTGCCCTCGACTACACCGAAGAAGTTGGTCTCACGGACTTCACCTGCCCGCGTCGATGGCGTATTATGTTCAACTGTTTGTTTGTAGTTGCAGCCTAAAGCTGCTTGGTTGGAGGAGTTTCCTTTGGCAGTCAAGATTCGCCTTGCTCGTCACGGCGCTAAGAAGCGTCCGTACTACCGTGTCGTCGTCGCCGATTCCCGCGCCCCGCGTGACGGTCGTATCATCGAGGAGGTTGGCCGCTACAACCCGATGACCGCCCCCAAGACCATCAACCTCGACCTTGAGAAGATCGCTGACTGGCAGTCCAAGGGTGCTCAGCTCACCGATGCCGTCGCCGCTCTGGTCAAGGCCGCCAACGAGGGCGAGAAGACCGAGACCGTCGTCAAGAAGTCCAAGAAGCAGCTCGCCAAAGAGGCCGAGGCCGCTAAGGCTGCCGCTGAGGCCGCTGAGGGCGCCGAGGAGTAAATCGTGCCTGAGGTTGACGCTGCACAGCTCGAGGGTGAGGCAATGCTCTCAGATCGCATCGCCGATCTCGTCGAATATCTCGTTGTTCAGATCGTCGACGACCCGGATTCCGTGAGCCTTGAGGTCATCGATGGTGACGACGCCTCTACGATTGAGGTTTCGGTTGCCGAGGATGACGTCGCTAAGGTCATCGGCCGTCGTGGCCGTACCATCAAGGCCATTCGCACGCTCGCCCGTGCTCTGGCCGCTCGCCTCGACACTGCTGTCGAGGTAGAGGTTCTGGGCTAGGACCTTGAGGTCCCAGTACAAAAACATCGCCCGTGTGGTTAAGCCGCACGGAAGGAAGGGGGAGGTCCTCGCGCAGCCGCTGCGGGGGCTTCCTTCTGTATTAGAGCCGGGTATGCGCGTCGCCCTGACGCCGCCGGCGCTCAAGCGCGACCGCTTTTGCACGGTCGTGTCCGTCACCGATACGGGCGATGGCGATCTGGTCTCGTTTGAGGGCATTGACGACTTGACAGCCGCCGAGGGCATCACGGGATGCTACGTGCTGGCAAATCGTGACGACTTTGAGCTCGATTCGCTCGACGCTGCCTATGCCGACCTGATGGGTCGCGAGGTGGTCGACGAGCGCTTCGGTTCGCTCGGCACGATCGTCGAGATTATGTCGACGCCCGCTAACGATGTTTGGGTTGTCGAGGGCGATCGGTACGGCGAGGTACTGATTCCCGTGATCGAGCAGGTTGTGCTCGATCTTCCCGATGCAGGAACAATTTCCGTCCACGTGATGGACGGCCTGATCGATATGGACAAGTAGGGAGGACAACATGCTGATTGAGACCCTTTCGGTCTTTCCCGAGATGTTTGAGCCCGTCATGTCCACATCGATTTTGGGCCGCGCCCGCAAGGCCGGCCTTTTTGATTTTAAGGCGTATAACCTGCGCGACTGGACGCACGACCGCCATCGTACCGTCGATGACGAGCCGTACGGCGGCGGGCAGGGCATGCTCATGAAGGTCGAGCCTATCGCAGAGGCCATCGAGGCCATTAGCGCAGAGGGTCCCAAGCCCACGGTTGTGTTCTTCACCCCCTGTGGCGAGCCCTTTACGCAGCATGTGACCGAGCGCCTGCTCAAAAATGAGCGCCTGCTGTTTGTGTGCAGCCGTTACGAGGGTGTCGACGAGCGTGCGTATGCGTATGCCGACGAGCGTCTGTCGATCGGCGACTACGTGCTCACGGGCGGCGAGCTTCCCGCTATGGTCGTTGCCGATGCCGTCGTACGCCTGATTCCCGGCGCCCTGGGCGACGAGATGAGCAACGTCGACGAGTCGTTCTCAACCGCCGAGGACGGAGGCCTGCTCGAGTATGCGCAGTACACCCGCCCCGCCGAGTTCAACGGCGAGGGCGTGCCGCCGGTGCTTGTGAGTGGCGATCACGCCAAGGTCGATGCCTGGCGTCGCAAGAATGCCATCGAGCGCACCTGTCGCTGGCGTCCCGACCTGATCGAGACGGCACGGCTTACGCCCGAGGAGCGCGCTTACGCGCAGGAGATCCTTGACGCTTCGTATTCGCAGAGCGAGGAGTGAGTATGGTTCCTACGCAACATTCCGCGTTGAGGGGCGCTTTTGAGTGGATCGCGGTCATCGCGATCGCGCTTGTGGCCACCTTCCTGATCCGCACCTTTGTGGTCGAGCCCTTTGTGGTGCCCACCGGCTCTATGGAGGACACAATCGAGATTGGCGACCAGATCCTGGCGCAAAAGGTGAGCCTCGAGCTCGGTCAGCCCGTCAAGCAGGGCGATATCGTGGTGTTTCACAACCCCGATGGCACCTCCGAGCATGATGTTCTTGTCAAGCGCGTTATTGCCACGGCCGGCCAGACGGTCGACCTGCAGGATGGCAAGGTGGTCGTTGACGGCCAAGCGCTCGACGAGGACTATACGACGGGCATGAGCTGGCCACTTTCGGTCCAAGCGCCCGGCGCTCAGGTAAGCTATCCCTACACCGTTCCCGACGGGTGCGTGTGGGTGATGGGCGACAACCGCGAAAACTCTGCCGACTCACGCTACTTTGGTCCCGTCGATCGCTCTGATTTGATCGCTGTGGCGCTTGTGCGCTACTGGCCGCTCAACCGCATCGGCGCTATCGACTAAAAACCGCTATAGTACAGTACCTAACCGTGTAATCGTTTCGACGAGGGGATATTAGAGGCATGAACGCTTCATCGCTTTCCTTCCAAGACATCATCCTGCGCCTCCAGCAGTACTGGGGCGAGCAGGGCTGCGTCATTATGCAGCCCTATGACTCCGAGGTCGGTGCCGGTACCTTCCATACCGCGACCACGCTGCGCTCGCTCGGTCCCGCCGAGTGGCGCACCTGCTATGCGCAGCCCTGCCGCCGTCCCGCCGACGGCCGCTACGGCGAGAACCCCAACCGCATGCAGCACTACTATCAGTTCCAGGTGCTCATCAAGCCCTCGCCGGTCAACGCCCAGGAGCTCTACCTGGGGTCTCTTGCCGCTATCGGTCTGGACCCCAACGACCATGACGTCCGCTTTGTCGAGGACGACTGGGAGAGCCCGACGCTCGGCGCCTGGGGTCTTGGCTGGGAGGTCTGGCTCAACGGCATGGAGGTCACGCAGTTTACGTACTTCCAGCAGGTGGGCGGCATCGAGGTCGACCCCGTGCCTGTCGAGATCACCTATGGCCTGGAGCGCATTGCCATGTATGCGCAGGGCGTCAACTCCGTCTACGACCTGGTGTGGAGCTACCTGCCCGACGGCACGCCCATGACCTATGGCGACGTGTTCCTGGAGAACGAGCGCGAGTTCAGTGCCTATAACTTTGAGGTCGCCAACGTCGAGATGATGCGTCAGAAGTTTGACGACTACGAGGCCGAGTGCCATTCCTGCCTGGAGCGAAAGCTGCCGCTGCCGGCGTACGACTGCGTCATGAAGTGCAGCCACGCTTTCAACCTGCTCGATGCCCGCGGTGCCCTATCCGCGGTCGAGCGTGCCAACTACATCCTGCGCGTCCGCGCCGTCGCCAAGGCGTGCTGCGAGGCCTACATGGCCGAGGTCGCCGGAGTCAACGAGAATGCCGACCAGGAAGGCGAGGTGGCGTAAGCCATGGCAGACGCTAAGGATTTCCTGTTTGAGATTGGTACGGAGGAAATGCCCTCCGCACCGTTGAACAATGCCGTCAAGCAGCTTGGCACCATGATCGCCAAGGGCCTCGACGAGGCCGGTCTGGCCCATGGCGAGGTCCGCGTGATCTCGAGCCCGCGTCGTCTGGCTGCGCTCGTGGCCGATGTCGCCACTGCGACCGATGAGGTCCATGAGGTCAAGCGCGGTCCCGCGGCAAACATTGCCTTCGATGCCGACGGCAACGCCACCAAGGCCGCCCAGGGCTTTGCCCGCAAGTGCGGTGTGGCTGCCGAGGACCTGGTCCGTCGCGAGGACACTGACGGTCGCGAGTATGTGTTCGCCGAGAAGAATATTCCCTCCGCACCGGCAACCCCGATTCTGACCGCTCTGTGCGAGAAGACTATTGCCGGCCTGCAGTGGCCCAACTACCGCAGCCAGCGCTGGGGCCACGAGCACGCGACCTTTGTTCGTCCGGTCCGTTGGATCTGCTGTCTTTTGGGCGAGGATGTTGTGCCCGTGTCGTTTGCCGACGTGACGAGTGGCAACACCACGCGTGGTCATCGCGTACTTGGCCCTGGCGACCATGTGGTTGCCAGCCCCGCCGTCTACGAGCAGGTGCTCAAGGACGCCGGCGTGCTTTCTGCCGAGCGCCGTCGCGAGGCGATCCTTGCCGGTATCGCCGAGGTCGAGGCTGCCCGTCCCGGCTGCCATGTCGATACGCCCAAGAAGGTCTTTGAGGAGGTCATCAACCTCTGCGAGTGGCCGACGGTGCTCGTCGGTACCTTCGATGAGGAGTTCCTCAAGGTCCCGCACGAGATCATCTGCGAGTCCATGCTCACCAACCAGCGCTACTTCCCGATCTATGACGGCGAGGGCAAGCTCACGCGTGAATTCGTGGTCGTTTCCAACAGCAAGCCCGAGAATGCCGAGCGCGTGATCGACGGCAACGAGCGCGTCGTTCGTGCCCGTTTGGACGACGCCAAGTTCTTCTACGAGGAGGACCTGAAGATCTCCCTCGACGAGTTCCGTGAGCGTTTGGCCAAGGTTGCCTTCCAGGAGAAGCTCGGTAGCGTGCTCGCCAAGTCCGAGCGTATTGAGCAGCTTGCGCTCGCTATTGCCCGCGAGGCTCATCTGGGCGCCCATCTTGCCGCCGACGCTGCTCGCGCCGCACATCTGTGCAAGGCCGACCTGGTGTCCAACGCCGTCGTCGAGTTCACGAGCCAGCAGGGCGTGATGGGCGGTTACTACGCCTGCGCGATGGGGGAGAACGACGAGGTCGCCCACGCCATTCGCGATCATTATCGTCCTCGCTTTGCCGGTGACGAGTTGCCCGAGGGTACCGCTGGCTGCATCGTGGCCTGCGCCGACAAGCTCGATACCATCGCCGGTATCTTTGCCATTGGCGAGCCCCCGACCGGCTCCTCCGACCCCTACGCGCTGCGTCGTGCCGCTATCGGCATCATCAACATTCTGCGTGACCGTCTGCCGATCGACCCCACGTCGCTCATCGACTTCGCCCTCGAGCTCTACAGTGAGCAGGGCATTGAGTTCGACGCCGCCGAGGTCGCCCAGCAGGTTCGAGACTTCTTCCATGGCCGCTTGGTGAGCATGGCCCGCGACGAAAAGATCCCGGCCGACACTGTTGCCGCCGTCTCCGCGGTACACATCATCGCGCCGTCGGTCTTCTTCGCCCGCTGCGCCGCCCTCGACGAGGCCCGCAAGAACGACGCTGAGACGTTCGACAACCTGGCGACCGCCTATGCCCGCGCCGCGCATATCTCCAAGCCCGAGCTGGGTGCGGAGTACGACCGCAGCCTGATGGGCGAGGCCGAGCTCGCGCTTGCCGATGCCTCCGAGGCCGCTCAGACCGCCGTCGATGCTGCTCTCGCCGCTGAGGATTACCCGGCCGCATTTGCCGCCCTTGCCGCCCTGCGTGCCCCCATCGACCGTTTCTTTGACGAGGTTATGGTCATGGACAAGGACGAGCAGCTCCGCGATAATCGCCTTAAGCTGCTCAACCGCTTCGAGGCCGTTTTCTCCGGCATCGCCAACATCGGTGAGCTTGCCCGCAAAAAGTAAGCTAGCCTGCGCATAAGCGCAAAAGGAGCCCCGCATGGATTGCCCGGTCACCGCTCGTCCCACCGTTATCGTTATCTCCGACTCGCTCGGTGATACCGCTTGTGAGGTGGTGCTTGCGGCGTCCGGGCAATTTGATGAAGGGGCTTTTTGCGTTTTGCGCCTGCCCAAGGTGACCTCCGTGGAGCAGGTCAAGTCATTTGTGGGGCCGCGCGTCGATGCCGACCATCGCGATATCGCCGTGTTCCACACCATTGTCGACCCGGCCCTTCGTGCTCGTGTGCTCGACTACTTGGGCATGCTGCACATTCGCTCGGTCGACCTGATCGGTCCGACGCTCGCCGTGCTGTCGTCGCTCATCGGTGTGCCGCCCAAGGGCGTTGCGGGCGTGATTCACAGGACCGATGACCGCTATTTCCATCGTATCGAGGCCATGGAGTATTTCGTTGAGCACGATGACGGGCGCGGCTGCGACGATCTGTCGGGTGCCGATATCGTGCTGCTGGGCGTATCGCGCACGTCCAAGACGCCGCTGTCGATGTATTTGGCCTATCAAGGTTACAAGGTTGCCAATGTTCCGTTGGCCCATGGCATGGAGCCGCCGAAGTCGATTTACGAGGTTGACCCGATGCGGTTATTCGGCCTGATTTCGACCGTCGATGTGATTTCCGAAATTCGCGATAGCCGCTTGGGCGATGACTACGCCCGTGCCGTTGCCGGCTCCTATGCCGAGCCCGAGAGCGTGCGCAGCGAGCTCGAGGAAGCTCGTGCCCTCATGAAGCGCCTAGGCTGCTTTGTGGTGCGTACCGACGGCAAGGCCATCGAGGAAAGCGCTGCCGAGATCATTAGCCACTTGGAGGAAATCCAAGAAGCTCGCGCCCGCCGAGCCACCCGCCGCGCCTAATATTAGTAGCATTTTGATAAAGCGATTTAGCAAAAACATCGCATCTGACCTGCTTTTTTATTGTAGTGGTATCTTCATAAGGTAACCAACTTTACCTACCGTTTACCGCCAGTTTTAGCACGTTTACCAAACCGCGTATCCTCTGCTCAAGCCCGTTCAAATCCGGCCGTATAGTTCCCTCACGGCCCGCATCCGGCGGGTCGATTCGTTACCACGGTCGTGCGCGTAAGCGCATGGAAGGGGAAGTATCGTGAGCGATTGCAAGAGGGTTTACCGTTTTGGAACCGACGCCCAGGGCACCTGTGTCACTGAGGGCGACAAGTCCATGAACTTCGTGCTTGGCGGCAAGGGCGCAAACCTTGCCGAGATGAGCCGCATCGGCCTGCCGGTTCCCGGTGGCTTTACCATTACCTGCCAGACTTGCGTCGAGTACTCCGGTGCCGGCAACGTCTGGCCCGAAGGCGCACTCGATGAGATCGTTGCCGCCGAGGCCGACCTCGAGGCCCGCTGTGGCAAGAAGCTTGGTGACGACAATGATCCGCTGCTCGTGTCGGTTCGCTCGGGCGCTCCATTTTCCATGCCCGGTATGATGGACACGGTCCTCAACTTGGGCCTCAACGACGACTCCGTTCAGGGGCTCATCGCCCAGACGCAAAATCCGCGTTTTGCCTGGGATAGCTACCGCCGCTTTATCCAGATGTTCTCCAACGTCGTTATGGGTGTTGATGCCGACCTGTTCGAGAACGCCCTGACCCAGGCCCGCCTGGTCGCCGGTGTTCGCGTCGATTCCGAGCTTTCGGCCGAGGACCTTCAGGAGCTTGTCGAGACCTTCAAGGGCATCTTCTCCGAGAACGTCGAGGCCGCCCTGTATCCCGAGCTCGAGGTCACCGGCGGCAAGCCCGTCTTCCCGCATGATCCGGAGCTCCAGTTGCGCCTTGCCATCCAGGCCGTCTTTGGCAGCTGGATGAACGAGCGCGCCTGCATCTACCGCAAACAGCACGGAATCTCCGACGAGCTTGGCACCGCCGTCAACGTCCAGGCTATGGCTTTTGGCAACAAGGGTGAGACCTCCGCGACCGGCGTCGCCTTTACGCGCAACCCGGCCGACGGCACTAAGGAGTTCTACGGCGACTTTCTGGTCAACGCCCAGGGCGAGGATGTCGTCGCCGGCATCCGCAATACCGAGCCCATCGCCGACCTCAAGACCACCCCGGGCCTCGAGTCCGCAGGTGAGGAGCTCGAGCGCGTGTTCCTGACGCTCGAGGATCACTATCGCGACATGTGCGACATCGAGTTCACCATCGAGCAGGGTAAGCTCTGGATGCTCCAGACTCGCGTGGGCAAGCGCACTGCCACCGCCGCCCTGCGCATCGCCATCGAAATGGTCGAGGAGGGCCTGATCACTCGCGAGGAGGCCGTGAGCCGCATCGATCCCGCGCAGCTCGACCAGCTTCTGCACCCGCAGTTTGACGCCTCCAAGAAGTACGAGGCGCTGGCCAGCGGTCTTAACGCCAGCCCCGGTGCCGCCGTGGGCGAGGTCGTGTTCTCGAGCGATGACGCCGTCGCGCGCGCCAACGAGGGCCACAAGGTCATTCTGGTTCGTTGGGAGACCAACCCCGATGACCTGAAGGGCATGGTCGCCGCCGAGGGCATCCTGACCAGCCACGGTGGCAAGACGAGCCATGCCGCCGTTATCGCCCGCGGCATGGGTACGCCCTGCGTCTGCGGCGTTGAACGCTTCCACATCGACGCCGCCGAGAAGGTCGTGCGCATCGAGGGCAGCGACCGCGTATTGCACGAGGGCGACATCATTTCCATCGACGGTACCCAGGGCATCGTCGTCGACGGCGCCGTCGATCTGGTTTCGGCTGAGCTCACCGGCGATCTGGACACCATCCTGTCCTTGGCCGACGAGATCCGTCTGGACGAGACCGACGGTCACGCCAACCACGTGCGCGTCAACGCCGACAACCCCGAGGACGCCGAGCTCGCCCTCGAGTTTGGCGCCGAGGCCATCGGCCTGTGCCGCACCGAGCACATGTTCCTGGGCGATCGCAAGAACATCATCCAGAGCTTTATCCTGTCTGACGATGAAGCCGTGAAGCAGCAGGCCCTGGCGGACCTGCTCAAGGTTCAGACCGAGGACTTCCTGGCGATGTTCAAGACCATGTCCGGTCGCGATGTGGTCGTCCGCCTGCTCGATCCGCCGCTTCATGAGTTCCTGGATAATCCTCGCGAGCTCGAGGTCGCCATCACCAAGAAGGAAGCCGCTGGCGCCAGCGAGGAAGAGCTTGCCGTCCTGCGCGCCCGCCTGCGTCGTATCGACGGCATGGTCGAGTCGAACCCCATGCTCGGTCTGCGTGGCGTGCGCCTGTCCGTCGTCTTTAGCGATCTGCCGCTCATGCAGGTCCGCGCCGTCGCCACGGCTGCTGCCCGCCTTATCAAGGAAGGCGTCGACCCGCGCCCCGAGATCATGGTTCCGCTCGTTTCCATCACGGCCGAGCATGTCCAGACCCGCGAGGTTATCGAGCGCGTGATCGCCGAGGTTTCCGCCGAGGAGGGCGTCGAGCTCAATATTCCCGTGGGCACGATGCTCGAGCTGCCGCGCGCCTGCATGGTCGCCGACGAGATTGCCCAGCACGCCGATTTCTTCTGCTTTGGCACCAACGACCTCACCCAGACCACCTTCGGCTTCTCTCGTGACGATGCCGAGGCCAAGTTCATCCCGCTGTACATGCACAAGAAGATCTTGAAGGACAACCCCTTCGAGACCATCGACACGGCAGTACTCGAGCTGGTGCGCATGGCTGTCGAGAAGGGCCGCGCCACCAACCCCGACATGCACTTTGGCGTGTGCGGCGAGCACGGTGGCGACCCCAAGTCCATCAAGGGCCTGTTTAACGTGGCCGACGTGGACTACGTGTCCTGCTCGCCCTACCGCGTGCCCCTTGCACGCCTGGCTGCCGCTCAGGCCAAGCTCGAGGCTAAGCGTTCCGCCTAACGTTTTGGGTTTAGACGCCTAGCGTAGCCCCCTTCATGCCGCCCGTCTCATTCGTGAGACGGGCGGTTATCATGTTCGGGTTTTGTCTTTTTGTCTGCGTAAAAAATTGTTCTTGCAGCAGAAACCCGCGCGTGTATACTCGAATACGTTTGTTCAACTACGTGCCGGCCAAGGTGGTACGGCACCTCTAGAAGAGTAAGGAATTGCACATGGATTACATCCGCGCAATCGAGCGTCAGCAGATCCGCGAGGACATTCCTCAGGTTCGCGTCGCCGACAACGTCAAGGTTCACTACCGCATTAAGGAAGGCGACCGCGAGCGCATCCAGGTCTTCCAGGGCGACGTCATCCGCATGGCCGGCGCCGGTGCCCGCGAGACCTTCACCGTCCGCAAGATGTCCTTCGGTGTCGGTGTTGAGCGTACCTTCCCGCTTCACAGCCCCAAGATCGCCAAGCTCGAGGTCGTTCGCCATGGTCGCGTCCGTCGCGCCAAGCTGTACTACCTCCGCGACAAGGTGGGCAAGGCTGCTCGCATCCCCGAGAAGCGCTAAGAAGATCGCAGCGTCTGTCCACTCGTTTGGACGTAAGGGTCACCTTCGGGTGGCCCTTCTTTTTATCTGATTTGCATGCAAGGAGGGCCTGGTATGGCCAATATGACGAGCTCGGTTTCGGCATCGCAGGTTGCCGGTGAGTTGGCGAGCGCAACGTTTGAGGAGATCCCCGCCCTCGTGGAGCATTATCGCGAGGACCCGCGCCAGCAGGTGATCAAGGCTTGCGAGCGTGCTCTTAAACGCCATGCCAAAGAGCTTGCCGAGCGCGAGCGCGTCAATGACATGTACGAGCTTATGCATGAGCTTGGCGGCGATGGGGTGGTCGTTGGTGTCGACGAGGTGGGTCGCGGATCGGTGGCCGGTCCTTTGACGGTATGCGCCGTCTGCCTTCCTATGGAGCCGCGCGTCTGGGGCATCAATGATTCCAAAAAGCTCACGCCGGCGCGCCGCGAGTTGCTCTCAGTGAAGATTGCCGAGGTGGCGACGGCGATCGGTTTTTGCCATATCGCGCCTAAGGATATCGATGAGATGGGCATGGCCCGTGCTATCCGTACCGCCGTTGCGGGCGCCGTGGCCGATACGGGGCTCGAGCCCGATTGCGTGCTTATGGATGGCAACCCCTTGGGCGCCGTTCCTAACGAGCGCGATGTGGTGAAGGGCGATGCCAAGATCGCCTGCATCGCTGCGGCGTCCATCATGGCCAAGGTCACGCGTGACGAGATGATGGTCGAGTACGACGCCGAGTACCCCGAGTACCATCTGGCCGAGTCGAAGGGCTATGCGAGCCCCGAGCACATCGAGGCCATTCGCAAACATGGACTTTGTCCGTTGCACCGCGTGAGCTTTTGCGGAAACTTTCTGCAGACTGAGCGCCTTTTCTAGGTCAATTGTGGAGACAGGGACTTCTGGAGTTTTGTAAACCAGCTGGTAGCGGGCCGTGTGCAACACCATTGTTGCGTACGGCCCGTTTTTTGACGGCATTTGGTCAGCTTTTGGTTTGCTTCCGGTACTTACCCGCATGAAAGGTGCCCTCATCATCGGGGCAATGCAGTGTGCGGGAAAGGAGATCCCATGAGTGCCGCAAGCAAAAAGAGCAAGACGCAGCAGCTCAAGGAGCGTTGGGAAAACGGCGAGCTCGACTCCGGGGCGATGACGCCCGAGTTTATCAAGGGACTCAGTCCCCGCGAGCTGGGCATGCTGGGCGAGCTGATCACCATCGACTACTTTAACGAGCGCGGCTACACCTTGCTGGAGCAGGGTTATCGTTGCACTGAGGGCGAGGCCGACCTGGTGCTGCTCGATGAGCTCGACGATGTCGTGGTGATGGCCGAGGTCAAGACCAGACGCGTTGCGCTGGATTGCAGCACGCGGGTCTTTCCCGAGGAGGCCGTGGACGCCCAAAAGCAACGCCGCTACCGCCGCATCGCAAGTTGCTATCTCATGGAGCATTATCCGCTCAAGGCGATTCGCTTCGATGCTGTGGGTGTCACCATTCGCGGCGGGCATATCGCCGAGATCGAGCACCAGTACAACGCGTTCGATTGGCAGGTTTCGTGATGGCGTTCGAGACGTTTGCCGTTCACGCGGCCTGCATCCGCGGTGTCGAGGCGATTCCCGTCACGGTCGAGGTCTCGCTTGCCGGCGGCGTTCCGGGCATCCAAATGCTCGGCATTCCGAGTATGGAGGTGATGGAGTCGCGCGGTCGTATTCGCTGCGCGATGCGCTCCGCCGGGTTCGAGATCCCGCGCTCTGGCATTACGGTCAATCTGGCGCCCGGCGATATTCGCAAGACCGGTAGCGGCTTTGATCTGCCCATCGCCATCGCGGTTCTGGCAGCCGATGGTCAGATCCCCCGCGACAACCTCGATCGCTGCCTTATCGCCGGCGAGCTCGGCTTGGACGGTACGGTGCTTCCCGTCAAAGGCGAGGTGGCGTTCCAGCTGCTGGCTCGCGACATGGGGCTGTCTTTTATCGCCGGCAGGTCCGACCAGCATGTGCCACTCGCGGGCGTGGATTGCGGCTTTATCGATCATTTGTCTCAGCTTGCTCATGGTATGGGCGATGCCGCCCGGCACTACTTGGATTCCGAGGGCGTCGAGGCGACCTTTGAGCCAGAGCTCGACTATGCCGACGTGTTGGGGCAGGAGGTCGCCAAGCGCGGCATGGCGCTTGCGGCGGCAGGAGAACTCGGCTTGCTCATGATCGGGTCCCCGGGATCGGGCAAGACGATGCTCGCACGCCGTATGACCGGCATCCTGCCCGAGCTTTCCGTCGAGGACCAGCAGGAGGCGCTGTGCATCCATTCGGTCTTGGGTGAGAACATCGATGGACTGCTTGCGGGGCATCGCCCCTTCCGCAGCCCGCATCACAGCATTTCGACCGCGGGCCTCATCGGCGGCGGACGTCCAGTGCATCCGGGCGAAATCAGCCTAGCTCATGGCGGCGTGCTCTTTTTGGACGAGCTAGCCGAGTTTCCCACTGGCGTGCTGCAGACGCTGCGTCAGCCCATCGAGCGCGGCTACGTGAGGATCGTGCGCGTCGACGGGGCCTTTACCTTCCCGTCGCGCTTTCAGCTGCTGGCTGCGAGCAATCCCTGCCCCTGCGGCTTTTTGGGCGATCGCGAGGTACCGTGTCGCTGCTCGGCGGCGATGGTCGAGCGCTATCGGTCTAAACTGCGCGGTCCCTTGGCCGACCGTATCGACATGATGATCGATGTGACCCGTCCCGACCCTCAAGTGATTATCGAGGGTGCGGAGGGTATGTCGTCGGCCGAGTTACGTGACTACGTTGTGCGCGGTCGTGCCTTTCGCGCCTGGCGCGAGTCCCGTATGGACGATGCGGATGCCGAGGCCGAGGATGACGAGACGCGGTCCATTGACGGCGTCGTTTCGACCTTTGAGCTCGATGATGCTGCCGAGAAATGCGTACTCGGCCTATCCAAACGCACGCATCTCACGGGCCGCGGCATCGTACGCCTGGTGCGTATCGCGCGTACAATCGCTGACGTCGCCGAGAGCGAGCAAGTGACGCGGGACCACGTGCTCGAGGCGGCGATGTACCAGGGAAGGAGGGACCAATGATAGCTGAGGGGACCTTCGAGCTGCATCCAGGTGATGCGTTGTATCCCGAGACCGTTTTGGAGCTTTCTGATGTACCCCAGACGCTTTATGTGCGCGGCAACCCCGAGGTGCTTTCGACGCCCGCGCTCTCCATCATCGGCGCGCGCAAGGCCTCGCCGTATGGTCTTGCCGTGGCAGAGCTTGCGGCAAAGGTGGCGGTCGAGGCGGGAGTGACGGTAGTTTCGGGCGGCGCGGTCGGTTGTGACCAGGCCTCGGGCTGGGCTGCGATCAATGCCGGCGGCAAACATGTCGTGGTGCTGGGGACG
>CABQLI010000045.1 GCA_902464965.1 uncultured Collinsella sp. | reverse complement strand
GGCACTTCAACATCATTGTCGCAGCCCCGACCCGCGGTCACGAGCGGGGGCTCCTGTCTTTTTAGTGCCCTCGGATTGGGTCATAGTGTCTGTCGGTGTCATAACATCGGCGTTGCTGTGGCTGTCGGAAATGATCCGTTGTCGCAAGGGGGCAGGTTTCCTTTGCACCAGTTTCTGTCGAGTCGGTGCTCTTTGCGGGTTGCCCGTATAATGGGTTGCGTATGAACCGCAACCAAGGAGTTCCAGTTTATGGACCAGAGCCTTTTTAAATTCGATCTGATCGCCGAGGATCCGACGACGCATGCGCGTGCCGGCGTGCTTCACACCCCGCACGGCGACATCGAGACGCCGATCTTCATGCCCGTGGGCACCAAGGCAAACGTCAAGGGTATTCCTACCGAGACCGTCAAACAGCTCGGCGCCCAGATCGTGCTTGCCAATACCTATCACCTGTCCATGCGTCCCGGCGAGGACACCATCGCCGAGCTGGGCGGCCTGCACAAGTTTATGAACTGGCACGGCCCTATCCTCACCGATTCGGGCGGCTTCCAGGTGTTCAGCCACAACGATGCCGTCAAGCTCACCGACGAGGGCGTGCGCTTTATCGTCAACGACTATGACGGCCGCCATGTGTTCTGGACGCCCGAGGACAACATGGAAATCGCCATGAAGCTCGGTTCCGACATCTGCATGCAGCTCGACCAGTGCCCGGGCTATCCCGCCACGCGCGCCTACGTTGAGCGCGCCGTTGAGCTGTCGAGCATGTGGGCCGAGCGCTGCTATAAGGCGCATACCCGCGACGACCAGGCGCTCTTTGGCATTGTTCAGGGCGGCATGCACCTAGATCTGCGCCTGCGCTCGCTGCGCCATCTGGAGGAGTGCGGCGACTTCCCCGGTTACGGCATCGGCGGCTACTCGGTGGGCGAGGACCACGAGACCATGTTCGAGACCCTGGCACCACTCGTAAGCGAGTACATGCCCAAGCACAAGCCGCGCTACCTGATGGGCGTCGGCAACCCCACCACCCTCGTGCGCGGTGTGGGCGTGGGCATCGACATGTTCGACTGCGTGCTGCCGACGCGCACGGGGCGCATGGGTACGGCGTTCTCCAGCGAGGGTCGCCTCAACTTCCGCAACGCCCGCTTTGCGCACGACGATGGCCCCATCGATCCCACCTGCACCTGCCCGGTGTGCACGGGCGGCTACAGCCGCGCGCTCATCCGCCACATGGTCACGCAGAAGGAGATGCTCGGCGGCATTTTGCTGTCGATGCACAACATCTACTACTTGCTCAACCTTATGCAGCGTGCTCGCCAGGCCATTATCGAGGGCCGTTACGGTGCGTTCGTGAGCGACTGGATGAACAGCCCTGCGGCGGTGGATTACTAAGTGCGGCGCGGGCGCTTGCAGAGCGCGGGCAACGGCAAGGGGCGAGCGCCGGCCGGTCATCACGTTCGCTAACACCGTGTGCACAACCGCTGACCGATAGCTTGCAAGCACTTGATACATCATGGGTACCATACCGAATAGTTGATGCTCGGGCGGGTGTTTGGCGCATGGCGTCGACCCCGCCCGTTTTTCTTTTTCTCGATAGGAGCACCCATGATTAAGAATGAGAACGTCGAGGGCGAGCCTGCCTACGACGAGACGTACCGCCGCGGCCCCGTGGTTATGCGCGGCCCCATGATTCCCAAGGACAACACCTACGCCAACCTGCTGGCGCCCGAAGATTCGACCGACTGGCTGCATGCCGATCCCTGGCGCGTGCTGCGCATTCAGGCCGAGTTTGTCGATGGCTTCGGCGCGCTTGCCGAGCTTGGCCCCGCAGTGACCATCTTCGGCAGTGCCCGCACGCCTAAGACCGATCCGCTCTACAAGGCGGCGCGTACCGTCGGGCGCAAGATCGCGCAACGTGGCGTGGCGGTCATCACCGGTGGCGGCCCCGGCATCATGGAAGCGGCCAACAGGGGAGCGGCGAGTGTCAACGGCAAGTCAGTTGGCCTAGGCATTGAATTGCCGCACGAGCAGGGGCTCAACAAATACGTGAACCTCGGCATGGACTTCCGCTACTTCTTTGTGCGCAAAACCATGTTCGTCAAATACAGCTCGGGCGCTATTGTGTTTCCCGGCGGGTTTGGCACGCTCGACGAGATGTTCGAGGTGCTCACGCTGGTACAGACGCACAAGGTTAAGCGCATGCCACTCGTTTTGGTGGGAACCGAGTACTGGCAGGGCCTGTTCGACTGGCTCAACGGTCCGGTGATGGACGCCGGTATGATCAGCCCGCTCGATCCCGAGCTCGTGCACATCACCGACGACCTCAACGAAGCCGTTGACATTGCCCTGAGCGGGCTGATGTAGAGCGAGCGTGTCTGCCGTTGCGGCAATGTGGGTTACAGTAATGTGAATGGCAGTCTGATGTTATCTAACATCAGGCTGCCATCTAAATGGGGTATACTGATGCAAAAGACGAGGCGAGGAGGTCGCGTATGTCTACTGCAACGGTTAAGCCTACGACGGTTCGTATCGAAGAAGGGCTCAAGGAACAGGCGACTGAGTTTTTGGATTCGGTTGGTCTGAGTCTCAATTCGTATCTCAACCTTGCTGTTCGGCAGCTTGTGAATCAGCGAAAGATTCCGTTTGAGATTGTGGGTCGACCTGAAGTTCCCAACGAGGTGACGAGGCGCGCCATGGTGATCGCCGAGGCTCATGAGCTGGGGATTTTGCCAGACGACAGCTCGTCGTTCGACAACGTGGACGATCTGATGTCGTTCCTCGATGAGGACTAACGATGTTTGAGATTAAAGTCGAGGCCCAGTTTAAAGCGGATTACAAACGGACGATGCGCGTCCATCCGCAGCTAAAAACCGAGTTTAAGGCGGCCGTCGCAGAGCTTGCGGCTCACGGCTCGCTTCCCGCGGAATATGGTGCGCACGAGCTCTCAAACCCGGGTGGCAATTACAACGGCCACATCGATTTTCATCTATCCGATGGCTTGGTCGATGTGGTCGTTCTCTACTTGCCGCATAAGACTAATCCGGTGATCCGGCTGGTGAGAATGGGCTCGCACGAGGAGCTGTTCCAAGGTCCTCAGGGCTGATCGCCAATTTCTAAGTTGCGGTGGAATAGGGATTGATTTGCGGCTGATAAGCCAAAAACGGTCCCTATTTCACCGCAACTGCTGGGGGTACCCCGTTCGTCGCCGCGGCCTCCGGTTCCACTTTTCGTTGAATTTCGCTCAAAAGCTCGGCTGCGACTTCGCTGCTTTTGAAACGAATGCTGCAGTCTTCTTTCTTTGGGAAAGCCAGCAACGGAATAGCTCCGTACCAAACAGTTTCCTCGTCAATCACTGATGCGCACAGGCGTCCTTCGGCTTTGATGAGATAGTTGACGTTCATCTCGGCAAAAATCGCTTTCACGTCGTCGCGCGGAGTCGAAGCAATAGAAATCTCAAGGGCAATTCCACGGGTAGCGGCATCCGCGAGTGCAGCGGCGAGCTTTTCAAGGCATGCGGCGGACGCGTAGGGTGCGGCAATAAAAATGCTTTTCGATGCGTTCTCGATGTCATTCACTAAAGCCTCCACGGCTCTTGCCGACCTAACGAGGATGTTTCGTTCGTCCTGTCTGTTGTCGTTTGCCGCAAAGACTTCATACCCCAGCTTAGCGTAGGTCTTGAGCCTCTTTTGGTACATGCGCGCGAACATGGGTATCGACAGGTCAACATAGTCGAATATCTCAACCCGCTGTTTGCCCTCGTGGCTTCTGTGTAGCCTACCCGCCTGCTGCGTTATGCTGCCGTCCCAAGATATTGGAGTGGCAATGAGCAAAGTGTCAAGGTAAGACAGGTCGAAGCCCTCGCCCAGAAGACTTTCAGTTGCGACGATGATTCGATGCTCATGCTCAAAGCTGGGAAGACTCTTCAGTATTGCTTTTCTTTCTTTGGCGTCGATTTCTCCGGTTAAGAGTATGGGTTCGTGTCCGCGGCTTTGAAGTAGCCTGCATAGCTCTTCGGCATGCTTTTTTCTTTTAGATAGCACAAGCGGATGCCGGCCGTTTGATGCGGCCTCGAGGGCGTCCTCGATAATTGCTTCGTTTCTCGCGGCATGTACACACAGGAGATCGAGAATTTGGTTAAAGGATGCTCCTGGTTCGTAGGTGGGTAATCGAATTCCGGTGAAACGCGGTCTAACAATGCGCTGAATCCCCTGTTGGATTGCTTGCGTTTTTGGATCGACGACATAGCGAACCGGGCCGCAGAGCATCGAGAGTGCCCGCGTGAGTCCGTCCGAACGCTCGGGCGTTGCGGAAAGGCCATATACATATTTGGCAGGAGCGGACTTGAGGACAAGCTCAAGCTGTGGCGCGGCCGCATGGTGGCATTCGTCACAGATGATGAGACTGTAGTCGCGAACGAACTCCTTGGCTAATGACTCGCCGGTTTGGGGATCCTTGCCGGATAGCGACTGGAATGAAGCAATGTCGATGAGACGGCTTATGGCGGTCTTGCCTCCTCCGATTTGCCCAATGAGCGGAGGCTGTCTTTTGCTGATTCGTCCCTTGGGGGTTCGGACGGGCTCTCTGTTGTCCGTGATGTCGAGAAATCGTTCGAGTTGGGATTTCCATTGGGCAATGAGCGCAGTTTTTGGAACGATGACGAGCGTTGGAAGTCCAATGGCAGCAATAAGATAAGCTCCGATGACGGTTTTGCCGAACCCCGTCGGTGCGGACATGATTCCGTCTTCGTAGCCGAGCATCTGTTCAGCGACAATTAGCTGTTCAGGGCGAAGAGTCCCTTTAAATGCCATCACAATTGGATTGCTCGACTTGCGTTTGTCTGAATAGTGGGCAGAAACGCCGGCTTCTTGAAGCAGCCGCTCAAGTTGAACCTTGCAGCCTCTGGGAATCGCGACGTAGCCATCTCTAAGTTCGCTGAGGTCTATGAACCGCGGTTTGCCGTATACCGAGTGATGCATAGATTGTGCGCGGAAGAATTCCGGGTTGGCAAATGTTGCAAGCCTGCGGACTTCCATTTGAGCTGCGGGACTCAGAGATTTTTCGGGGATATAGAGCATATCGGCCTGCGTGACGGACAGCGATGACGGGAAGTCCCGCGGTGTGAGCGGAAGCCGCTTTCGCAGTCTCTGGGAATGTGGCACACCGGTGTTTGCCGCTGCAGCAGCCGCTATTCCATGTGACCTATTTTCGATGCTCTCGATCAGATTTTGCACCGTCACGCGCGGGATTAACTGGATTTGCGAAAGGTAAAGCCATTGATCGGGAAAGGGCTCAAATTGCTCGTCAACAAATACGCTGTTCCCTTTTCGCTGCGCTTTGCCTTGAAAAGGCAGCGCTATGAGATTTCCAAAGCCGCCCTCAGGAATGGTGGACTGCGCGGGCAGCATTCGGTCAAATGCTTTGAAGGTGATCGTCTTGTTCAGTATCGCCGCTTCGGTGATAAGGCTGCTTCCAAAATCTCGTGCGGTCTTTGCGCTGACGAGCTCTAGGAAGAAAAACCAGACATGTGCGCCGTCGCCCGATCTCGATCGCTCGACTGCGACATCGATTCCGTGGCTTTTTGCGACGTGTCGAATGGCATTCGTCGCTTCTTTCCAATCGGCTCCGTCAAAATCGATGACCAGGACTCTCGTGTTACTGTCTTTATCGAGCACATATTGGCCTATAACGTCTCGAAGCCTATCGTCATTGCCTCTGAAATGGGCGATGATCGCGGCATCGCTCAACTCGGGGAAGACGCGGCTGCTGCATTCCGTACATTTGACTCTCTGGTGGCTTGCTTTGGGGCAAATGCCTGACTTCCACTCATTTGCGCAGGCGGGCGTATAGCCAATTCCTCCGTCTTTTCTGCGGTACCCATGAGCGTAAACATCTTTGCGGCCAGTAAAGAGATTGCGGAAGAGCTCGAGTTTGTCGCGCGCTGGGCTTGCGCTGGTGACGATATCTTCGACCTGCGCCCGTCTATCGAAAGAATCGCCAGTTTTCTCCCATTCTTCCAGCGTTGTGTAACGGATGTCTGGACCGCTGCTACAGATAACGATTTGCTTGCGCGGATCCGAAGCGTGGACGACCGTTTTATTGAATTTGAATAAGGCGCTCCCGAAAAGGGCGTATTGATGCGTGCCGTTGCTCATTTGAAAGCCATTCTTATCAGCGTTCATTGGGATGAGGGTACGTCATTTCAGCTTTATGAGATACGCGACTTCGATTTTGGTTCGGTGATAGTGGGGTACCGATCCGTGAGTGGCAATCAGCCGGTGCCAAAACGTGCGGCGGCTGTTGTTAAAGGTTTTTGACGGGTATGGGGCGGGTTGGCGGCGTGGGGAGGGGTTTTCGAATGACCCTGTGGTCAAATAACGTCAAATGTGAGTACTGCTGTTAATGTAGTCTCATAACATTTGGCAAGAATAGAATACCAATTCGACATTATCCTATATATCTAACCCACCAAACACGGCATTTTGAGCCTTGGCAAGGCGTGAAATTAATCGAAACGATCAATTCCGGCGAGATTTTGCTGTTACTAATTTGGTGGCAGTACTCATATTTGCCATTTTTTGTCCAGTGGGTACCGAGAGGGGGTCTGTTCGACTGGCTCAACGGCCCGGTGATGAGCGCCGGTATGATCAGCCCGCTCGACCCGGATCTGGTACACATTACCGACGACCTCAACGAGTCCGTCGACATTGCGCTCAGCGGGTTGATGTAAGGTGGGTAAAATGGGGCGGGGCTAAAAAGACTGGTCTGAAACGTTTGATACCAGTCTTTTTAGCCCCGCCCCAAATGAACTGCTTCTAAGTTGCGGTGGAATAGGGATTGATTGGCGGCTGATGAGCCAAAAACAGTCCCTATTCCACCGCAAGTGGTAAAGGCACCCCTAGTGGATGGGTTGGTAGCGGGGGCAGTAGCTGATGGCGATGGCGTCGACGCCTACGTGGGTGGCGATGGTGCAGCCGATGGGGCCGGTGCCGGCGTCTACGTAATCCTGACCCGCGAGTGCCTCGTTGACAAGCTCCTGCTCCTCGGCGGCACCGGTCGTGAGCACGCGCACGCTGGAGCCCGGATGCTCGGCCAAAAACGCGAGGCAGTCTGCCATGGTGTTGGCGACGATGCGCTTGGCGCCGCGGCCCTTCTTGATGGCCTTGATCTCGCCCGACTGCCACTCCGGCGAAACGGCCAGGCGAATATTGAGCATCTGCGTGAGCTGGCCGGCGAGCTTGGGCGCGCGGCCGTTCTTAACGAGGTTCTCGAGCGTGCGGGGAATCAGCAGCAGGTGCGCGTCGGGCAGGGTCGCGCGGATCTGTGCCTCGGTCTCGTCCAGGCTGCGGCCGTCCTCGCGCATGGCGAGCGCGTACTCCACCAGCAGGCCCTCGGCACCCGAGCCGGTGCGCGAATCGATGCAGCGCACGTCGAGCTCGTGGGTCTCGGCGACCAGGCATGCGTTGGAATAGCAGGCGGACCATTCGCTGCACAGCGAGATAAAGATCGCGCTGTCGTGGCCGTCAGCACGCACGCGGTCAAAGAGTGCCTTGAACTCGCCGGCACTCGGCTGCGAGGTGTGCGGCAGCTGCTCGGAGCCGGCCATGCGGGCGACGTACTCCTGGGCGGTGATCTGTACCTGGTCGAGCAGGTCCTCGCCTTCGATAATCACATGCAGCGGAATGACGTAAATGCCGAGTTCTTGGGCGCGGGCGGGGGAGATGTCCGACGTGGAGTCGGTTATGATGGCAAAAGACATAATTGCACCTTTCGTTGGGGCGCGGCAGCGCCGCCTTCTGAGAGCAAAGTGCGACAAGTATAGTGGAGTCGTTCCACATTTTTAGGTTCAATTGTTGAATAGTCAACAGTTTGAAGTGTCGGTGTGGAAATCGTCAACTGGGGAAGAGGGATGCCGATGGAGGCGCTGGAGATATGCAAGCGGCCGGTCGTGCTGTTTGATTTCGATGGCACGGTGGCAGATACGGGTCGAGCGGTGATGACCTCGACGCGCAAGACGTTGGCCGCGCGCGGGTTTTCGGAGGCGCAGATGGGTGACCTGCGTCGCATGATCGGGCCTCCGCTGTGGAAGAGCTTCCACGACTTTTACGGCTTTACGCGCGAGGAGTCGCTTGTGGTGGCCGACGAGTACCGTGCCTTTTTTGATGAGCTGGGACCGGAAGAGTATCCCGTGTTCGATGGAATCCCCGAGCTGCTCGATGGCCTTGTCGCGCAGGGGCATCGCTTGGCCGTGGCGACGTCACGCATGGAGGCGAAGTGCATTGACATGGTGGGCGAGCTGGGGCTTTCGCAGTTTGAGGCGGTGGTTGGCATGAATCCGCCGCAGGGACGCGAGACCAAGGCCGATTCGGTTCGCGATGCCCTGGCGGCGCTCGGCGCGACGGCCGACGATGCCGTGATGATCGGCGATCGCTTTAACGATGTGGAGGGCGCGCACGCGATGGGCGTGCCGTGCATCGGCATCTATTCGGGCGCGGCAGCGCCGGGGGAGCACGAGGCCGCGGGCGCCGATGCGGTGGTGCACTCGGTGGCCGAGCTTGCTAAACTTTTCGCTATCTAATAGACATAATGTGAGGGGCGGGCGTACCCGTCGCTCATTGGTAAGGAGGTCGTCCATGAATCAGGTGGAGCAGAGCGTCGCTGAGTATGTCGACGAGGTCTGGGAGGATGTCGTCGCTGATATCGAGCAGCTGGTGAGTTATCCTTCCGTGGCAGTTTCTGCCGATGCGGAGCCCGGCGCGCCGTTTGGCCGCCCGGTCCGTGACGCGCTCGATTGCGCGCTCGGCATCGCGCAGAAGCTCGGCTATCAGACGAGCGACGACGAGGGCTATGTGGGAATCGCCGATATCCCGGGCCGCGGCGACAAGCAGCTCGCGACTATCTGCCACGTGGACGTGGTTCCCGCTGGCCCTGGCTGGAACACCGATCCGTTCGCGATGGAGCGTCGCGAGGGCTGGTTGCTCGGTCGCGGCGTGATCGACGACAAGGGCCCGGCAGTGCTGTCGCTTTATGCCGGCGCGTACCTGCTCAAGCACGGCATTGTTCCGCGCTACACCTTCCGCGCGCTGCTGGGCTGCGATGAGGAAGTGGGCATGTCCGACGTTCACCATTATCTGGAGAACTACCCCAACCCTGACTTTCTGTTTACGCCTGATGCCGAGTTCCCGGTCTGCAATGCCGAGAAGGGCCAGTTTGGGGCGACGTTCGTGAGTCCCAAGATCGACGGCGGGCGCATCGTGTCGTGGAGCGGCGCCGAGGCGAGCAATGCCATTCCGTCGCAGTCCATCTGCGAGCTCGCGATTGCCGCCGATGAGCTGCCGGCGCCGGTCGAGAATGCTGACCGCCTGGAGATCACGGCTCTCGACAATGGTCATGTGCAGATTTTCGCCCACGGTATTGGCGGTCACGCCTCGATGCCCGAGGGGACGATCAATGCCGTCGGCCTGATCGTGTCGTATCTGCGCGAGGCCGAGGACGCGTTTGGTGCACGCGACGAGCGCCTGCTGACGCCTGCCGAGCACGAGTTCGTCAAGTTCCTGGCCTTTGTGCACGCGGATGCCTATGGCCGCGGCCTAGGTATCGATGCGACGAGTCCGGCGTTTGGCCCGCTTACCTGCAACGCTGGCGTCATCCGCGTGGCGGATGGCCATATTGAGCAGGTCATCGACGTGCGCTTCCCCGACAGCACAAGTGCCGATACCATCCGCGAGCAGCTCGACCCGCTCGTGGGCCGTTTCGGCGTGACGTGCCAGCTGGGTCGCGCGAAGGTGCCGTTCTCGGTCTCTGCCGATGATCCGGCCGTGAAGGCGCTTATCGATACCTATAACGAGTTCACCGGCAAGCATGCCGAGCCTTTTGCCATGGGCGGTGGCACCTACGCGCGCAACTTTGCGCGCGCCGTGTCGTTTGGCCCCGAAGAGACCGGCCTTGAGCTGCCCGCGTGGGGCGGCCAGATGCACGGCCCCAACGAGTGCGCCAACGAGGAACAGCTCAAACAAGCGCTCAAGATCTATATTGTTGCGATCCTCCGTTTGAATGAATTAGGGCTTTAAGGTCTCGCGGTTTCCCAATCTAAGTTGCGGTGGAATAGTTCCTAGAATGGGCCATTTGATGGCCAAGCAGGAACTATTTCACCGCAACTTTGTTTTTATTGGTGTAAAAGGCGGGTCATGCTTGGTGGCGGGTTTGTTATCCGTTTGTAAAGGCTGGGCCGGGCTTGCGGTAAGGGTCTATCAAATGCCCGTAAGAAACCGCAGATAACGCGGTTGTCGCCTGATCGGGGTCGTATCTTTCCGAACAGCAAAGCGGGCAGGGTGCTCGCGAGTCGCATGTATGAAAGGAAGATCATGCTCGATCAGGCTTATTCTCGTCGTCAGTTCCTCGGCCTCGCTGGTGGTCTTGCCAGCATCGTCGGCCTCGGTCTCGTTGGTTGCGGCGGCGCAGGCGCTTCCGACGCCGCTGACAAGGGTAGCGCCGCTGCTGCCGAGTCCGTCTCCGGCGAGGTGACCTACGACGGTGCCTCTTCGTTCCAGGCTCTCGTCGAGGCCGCTGCCGAGAAGTTCATGGACGCCAACCCCGACGTCTCCGTTTCCGGCTCGGGTAACGGTTCGGGCAAGGGCCTGACCGCTGTCGCCGCAGGCACCGTCACCATCGGCAACTCCGACGTCTTCGCCGAGACCAAGCTCGAGGCCGATCAGGTCAAGAACCTCGTCGACCACGAGGTCGCCGTCGTGGGCATGGGTCCCGTCGTCTCCAAGAACGTCAAGGTCGACGACCTGTCCCTCGAGCAGCTCAAGGGCATCTTCTCCGGCCAGATCACCAACTGGAAGGAGGTCGGCGGCGACGACGCCACCATCGTCGTCCTCAACCGCAAGGCCGGCTCCGGTACCCGCGCCACCTTCGAGGCTGCTGTCTTTGGCGACGAGACCGTCGACTTTAAGGGCGACGCCGAGCTCGACAAGTCCGGCGATGTCCAGACCCAGATGGCCAGCACCGACAACGCCATCTCCTACCTCGACTTCTCGCACTTCGACGACTCCAAGTTCAACGCCGTCAAGGTCGAGGGCGTCGAGCCCAAGAGCAAGAACGTCATCGACGACTCCTTCAAGATCTGGGCGACCGAGCACATGTACTGCTCCAAGGACGCCGACGAGGCCACCAAGGCCTTCCTGGAGTTTATGCTCTCCGACGACGTCCAGGGCAAGCTCGTCGAGGAGCAGGGCTTCATCCCCGTCTCTGCCATGAAGGTCGTCAAGGACGCCAGCGGCAAGGTCTCCGCTAAATAAGTAATCGCCCCCGGAAAGGTTTGCAATGGCAAAACAGCTGCCAAAGCGCGACCTTGAGAACGTGGGCCTGGGCGTCACGGGCGCGTGCGTAGCGCTCGTGACGCTTGTCGTTGCCGCGCTCATCTTTATGGTCGCCCAAAAGGGCCTCTCGGCTTTCGTTAAGGACGGCGTTTCGGTCGTCGAGTTCTTTACCGGCGCCAAGTGGGACCTGGCCAACACGGCCAAAAACGGCCTGCCCTACACCGGCGCCCTGCCCCTGATCGTCACCTCGTTTGCGGTCATGGCGCTCTCCACGCTTATCGCGCTGCCCATCGCTATCGGCTCTGCCATCTTTGCAGTTGAGATCCAGCCTAAGTTTGGTTCCAAGGTCTTTCAGCCGCTTATTGAGCTTTTGACCGGCATTCCCTCGGTCGTCTTTGGCCTGATCGGCTTTCACGTGGTCGTCGGTCTTATGAAGAGCGTTTTCCACGTGAGCACGGGCCTGGGCATCTTGCCCGGCGCCATCGTGCTGGCCGTCATGATCCTGCCGACCATGACCACGCTTTCGGTCGATGGACTGCGCGCCGTGCCCGACAGCTACCGTCAGGGCTCGCTCGCGCTGGGCTACACCCGCTGGCAGACCGTCTGGCACGTGGTGCTCAAGTCCGCCATGCCGTCGCTCATGACTGCGGTCATCCTTGGCATGACGCGTGCCTTTGGCGAGACGCTCGCCGTGCGCATGGTTATCGGCGGCATCGAGGCCATGCCGACGTCGCTGCTGTCGCCGGCCTCGACCATTACCACCACGCTCACCACGTCCATGGCGGTCTATGCCGAGGGCTCGGCCCAGGACGATGTTCTGTGGGCGCTCGGTCTGCTGCTGATGGGCATGAGCCTCATCTTTATCCTGATCATCCATCTCATTGGCCGCAAGGGGGCGAAGGCTCGTGGCTAGCACGCGCATCCATATCGACGAGGCGAGACTCGGGCGTGTCCAAAAACAGGACCGCATCGCCACGGGCGTGCTGACGGCGATCGTCGCCATCGTCATGCTCATCGTCGTTTCCATGGTGGCCTACATCCTGCTCGAGGGTATCTCGACGCTGTTCCAGCCGGGCTTTCTCACGCAGCCCGCGCGCGCCAACGGAACCCAGGGCGGTGTACTCTACCAGCTGTTCGACTCGTTCTATCTGCTGCTGATCACCTTAGGTATCTCGGTGCCCATCAGTCTGGGCGGCGCGGTCTTCCTGGTTGAGTACGCGCCGGACGGCCCTATCCGCGACATCGCCTCCACCGCCATCGAGACGCTGTCCTCGCTGCCTTCCATCGTCGTCGGCATGTTCGGCTTTCTGGTGTTCTCGGTGCAGCTGGGCTGGAAGTACTCCATCATCTCCGGCGCTGTCGCGCTCACCATGTTCAACATCCCCATCCTGGTGCGCGTGATCCAACAGGCGCTCGAGGACGTGCCGCAGGCCCAGCGCGATGCGTGTCTGGCTATGGGCCTCACCCGCTGGGAGGCCACGCTGCACATCCTGATCCCCGAGGCCATGCCCGCTATCGTGACCGGCATCGTGCTTTCGGCCGGCCGTGTGTTTGGCGAGGCCGCAGCACTGCTCTTTACCTCGGGCATGAGCTCGCCGGTGCGTCTGAACTTCTTGAGCTTTAACCTGTCGAGCCCCACCTGCGCCTGGAACGTGTTCCGCCCCGGCGAGTCGCTCGCCGTGCACATCTACAAGATCTATGGCGAAGGCAGCCCCGAGGCCCAGCAGATTGTTTGGGGCACCGCGGCGCTGCTGATGATTTGCGTGCTGCTGTTTAACGTAATCGCCCGCATTGTGGGCAAGCAACTGGCAAGGAAGATGACGGCCGAATGAGCGAGATGAATGCAACGCCCGCAACCGAGGCGGTCGCGTCCGAGACCCAGGACTTTCTGTCGAGTGTGGGGGAGAGCGAGAAGCGCGTGCGCGTGAGCGGCAAGGCCGTGAGCGACGAGGTCGTGCTCTCTACCAAGGACGTCAACGTGTACTATGGCGATCACCATGCGCTGCACAACACGTCGCTCGACTTCCACAAGGGTGAGATCACGGCGCTCATCGGGCCTTCGGGCTGCGGCAAGTCGACCTTCCTGCGCAGCCTCAATCTGATGAATCGCGAGATTCGCGGCTGTCGCGTGGAGGGCGAGATCAACTACCGCGGCCGCAACGTGAACACCAAGACCGAGAACACCTACGAGCTGCGTCGGTCCATTGGCATGGTGTTCCAGCAGCCAAACCCGTTCCGCAAGTCCATTCGCGACAACATCACGTTTGCGCCCAAGCGCCACGGCATCACCGACCGCGACGAGCTCGATCGCATGGTCGAGGAGAGCTTGCGTGGTGCCGCGCTGTGGGACGAGGTCAAGGACAAGCTGGACAAGAGCGCCTACGCGCTTTCGGGCGGCCAGCAGCAGCGTTTGTGTATCGCGCGCACGCTGGCGCTCAACCCCGACGTGATTCTGTTCGACGAGCCCTGCTCGGCGCTCGACCCCATCTCGACGCTAGCGATCGAGGACCTCATGTCGTCGCTTGTGGCAGAGCGCGCCATCGTCATCGTGACGCATAACATGGAGCAGGCGTCGCGCGTGTCCAACCGCACGGCGTTCTTCTACATGGGCGATATGGTCGAGTACGACGAGACTGACGAGATTTTCCAACGGCCCAAGGATAAGCGGCTGAATGATTACCTCACCGGCATGTTCTCCTAGTCCGGGACATGCTTGAGGCCCGCGGCGGCCACGGTTGCCACGGGACTGATTGGAGAGGCGGGTCATCTCTTTTGGGAGATGGCCCGCCTTTTTGTGTCGTGTGCGGCCCGCCTTTTCGCTGCTATCATGGACAACGTTGAATTTCTACGAAGGAGCAGGGCATATGGCGATTCTTTTGGGATGCGATTCCATCAGCCTAGAGTTTCCCACCAAGCATATTTTCGATAGCGTGACGCTCGGCGTGGGCGAGGGTGACCGTATTGGCATCGTCGGCAAAAACGGCGACGGCAAGTCGACGCTGCTGAGCGTGCTCGCCGGCACGCTGGAGCCCGACGACGGCCGCGTGACGCACCGTCGCGACACAACGATCGGTTTGCTCGGCCAAAAGGACAACCTGGTCGATACCGACACCGTGCATCATGCCGTCGTGGGCGACACGCCCGAGTACGAGTGGGCGTCGAGTCCGCGTACGCGCCAGATTCTGGCCGGCCTCATTAGCGATGTGCCCTGGGAGGGCACGGTGGGCGAGCTTTCGGGCGGCCAGCGCCGTCGCGTGGACCTCGCGCGCCTGCTGATCGGCGACTACGACGTGCTCATGCTCGATGAGCCCACCAACCACCTGGACATGCGTACCATCAACTGGCTCGCGCGTCACTTAAAGGCTCGCTGGCAGCGCGGTCAGGGCGCGATGCTCGTGGTCACGCACGATCGCTGGTTCTTGGACGAGGTCTGTACCAGTATGTGGGAGGTCCACGACGGCCAGGTCGATCCCTTCGAGGGCGGCTACTCGGCATATATCCTGCAGCGCGTGGAGCGCGACCGCATGGCCGCGGTTACCGAGGAGCGCCGTCGCAACATGGCACGCAAGGAGCTCGCGTGGCTGAGCCGCGGTGCCCAGGCTCGTTCCACCAAGCCCAAGTTTCGCGTGGATGCCGCTCGCGAGCTGATCGCCGACGTGCCGCCCGTGCGTGACGAGCTGGAGCTCAAGCGCCTGGCCGTGAGCCGCCTGGGCAAGCAGGTTATCGATGTGGTCGACGTGGACGCCGGCTATGCGGATACCGATAGTGCGCCCAAGCAGGTGCTCACCGATGTGACCTGGCTCATTGGTGCGGGCGACCGCTATGGTCTTTTGGGTGAGAACGGCGCCGGCAAGTCGACGCTGCTCGACGTGATTCAGGGCAAGATCGCGCCCCTGCGCGGCCGCGTGAAGATTGGCCAGACGGTGCGCTTTGGCGTGCTGTCGCAGCAGCTCGAGGAGCTCGAGCCCTACATGGGCGACACGATCCGCGAGGTGCTCAGCAACTATAAGAAGTACTACATCATCGACGGCAAGGAGACTTCGCCCGAGAAGCTCTGCGAGCGTCTGGGCTTTACGACTCAGCAGCTCTGGAGCCGTATCGGCGATCTTTCGGGCGGTCAACGCCGTCGCCTGTCGCTGCTGCTGACGATTCTGGACGAGCCCAACGTGCTCATCCTGGACGAGCCGGGCAACGACCTGGATACCGACATGCTCGCGATTGTCGAGGACCTGCTGGACGGCTGGCCCGGCACGCTGATCCTGGTGACGCACGATCGCTTTTTGATGGAGCGCGTGACCGACCAACAGTGGGCACTGCTCGATGGCCACCTGACGCATATGCCCGGCGGCGTGGACCAGTACCTGCGCCTGTGCAACGCTACCGCCGAGGGCGAGCCCGTGGGCGCGCCGAGCGCTAAGACCGGCACGTTTGACACTGGTGCCGCGGCAGCTGCGGCCGAAAAGCCCAAGTCGAGCGGTCAGCCCAACGGCCTGTCCAACGCCGAGCGTCAGAAGCTTCGCCGCGAGGTGAGCTCGCTCGAGCGCAAGATGGAGACGCAGCGCGCCCGCGTTGAGGAAGCCGAGGCAGCAATGGCCCAGGTCGACCCCACCAACTACACGGCGCTGGGCGAGCAGCAGGCAAAGATCGACGAGGCTCACGCCGCCATGGACGAGCTGGAGATGGCGTGGCTCGAGGCGAGCGAAAAGCTCGAGGGCGAGGAGTAGGCGAGGATGATCAAAGCCGCGTTTTTCGATATCGACGGCACGCTGCTGAGCTTTAAGACCCACCGGATTCCGGCGTCGGCGCAGCAGGTGCTCGACAGCTTTCACGAGCAGGGGATCGCGTGCGTGATCGCCACGGGCCGTCCGACCTACCAGATGCCGGACTGGCTGTTCGACCTGGGCTGGGATGCGTACATTACGCTCTCGGGCCAGCACTGCTTTGATGCCGAGGGGGTTTACCGCAGCTGTCCGATCGATCCGGATGACGTTGCGGTGATCGTGGACCAGGTGGCCGACGGGTGCTACGACTCGCTGTGCATGCAGGGCGAGAATTCGTTTGTGAACCGCCTGTCCGAGCGCGTGGTGACGGCTGGCAGCAACGCGGGAATCGTCTACCACGAGGAGTCGTTTGAGCACGCCTTTGACGCACCGGTCTACCAGTTTTGCGCCTTTGTGGACCCGGCCGATGAACATATCGTGACCGACGCCGTGTCGCATTCGCTCACCACGCGCTGGTGCGACCTGTTTTGCGACATTATTCCCGCTAACGGAGGCAAGGACCTGGGCGTGGCGGCGACGCTCGAGCGGCTTGGTATCGACGCGAGCGAGGCGGTTGCCTTTGGCGACGGCGAGAACGACCTGTCAATGTTTTCTGCCGTGGGCACGAGCGTGGCCATGGGCAACGCACAGGAGACTGTGAAGGCCGCAGCGACCTATGTGACGACCGCCGTGGACGACGACGGCATCTACAATGCCGCCAAGCACTTTGGATTGATGTAACTGCGGGTCGGCACCCGGCGCCTGGGGACACTCCTTGCGGGGCGTCCCCATTTTGTTTTCGTCCCGCACGTTTTGTGAAACACGGCTAACTTTTAGACAAAGTAGTAAGACATGGGCAACTTTTGCGGTAAAGTTAGCCGTGGAAAGTATCCAAAGGCTAACTATCAATCATCGCGAAAGGCGGCCCATGGCCCTACGTGAATCCGGAGAAGACTATCTCGAATCGATCTACGTTCTGTCGGAACGTCAGGGCATCGTGCGCTCGATTGACGTTGCGGAGTACCTCGGCGTAACTAAGGCGAGCGTTTCCAAGGCCATGGCGACGTTGGAGAGCAACGGCTATGTCGAAATGGGCAAACGAGATGTTCATCTGACAAAGCGGGGGCTGGAGGTCGCTCGTCAAATGTGGGAGCGTCACTGCTTTTTCGTGCGGCTGCTCGAGGAAGCCGGTGTTTCGGCGGATGTCGCGTCGCAAGAGGGCTGCCACATGGAGCACTGCCTGAGCGAGGAAAGCTTTGAGAAGCTACGGGCGATGTTGGGCCGGGAAGATGTAGCGGGTCCAACAACAGAAGCCTAACTGTCCCACAGTAGCGCGGAGTTCACGCAAAGCGCGAACCAGCGACTGGGACCAGCGGCCCTTTCGGCCAAGTCCATTTCAGCAAAGGAACCCTGCCAGCAAGCGATGCCCAAGAACCGCCTGCGATGTTACCGCAGGCCGGGACCGGGCTTGGTTTTGAAAA
>CABQLI010000044.1 GCA_902464965.1 uncultured Collinsella sp. | reverse complement strand
TCAAATGGTGCGGCGTATAGGATTCCGCGCATCCGCTGCGCGGATCCGCACCGGCCTCGCCCGCCTGCCGGCGCGCTCGCCCGCGGGCTAAAAACGCTCCGCGTTTTCTTTACGCCCGCGCCTCGACC
The DNA here is from genome assembly GCA_902464965.1 of uncultured Collinsella sp. GTDB lineage: Bacteria > Actinomycetota > Coriobacteriia > Coriobacteriales > Coriobacteriaceae > Collinsella. The sequence goes on along the minus strand of CABQLI010000044.1, from coordinate 17,890 downwards.
GAGGTTCGAATCCATGCGGTGTTGTCATAAAAGAAAAGCCCCCGTTGCCGGAGGCTTCAAGTTCGATTGGTGCGGCGTATAGGATTCGAACCTATGACGTTCTGATTCGTAGTCAGACCCTCTATCCAGCTGAGGTAACGCCGCAGCGCAAGACATATAAAACCACTTTAGCTTATTGGAGTCAAGCACAATCTCAAACTTTTTTGTGGAACGCAGTTTTGTCATGCTGCTCCGCATATACCGCCGTTCCCCGTACGATCGATTGGCTTTTCGATCACGTCAAACTTAGCATCAAGTTCCCTCAGGAGCGATCTCACCCGCTGGGCACAGTCATAATCGGCAAACGAGATACTCAGCATGCGCGCGACCTGGTTGGAAGTCCCAACTCCATAGAAGTGCTCCAGCGCCACAAGCCCCTCGTGCGTCACAAAGGTCTCGACCACATGCGGCGACTCCTCAAAGCACCATTGGGTCAACGGGCCCTCGCTCGCCTGCCGAACCACCAGACCACCCATGCCAGACGGCTCACACGTTACAAGCAGGTACTCCCCGCCCTCGTCGCTCTCAAACAAAACCACCCGATCATCAAACAGCTCCATCGCGTCCCCTTTCTCTCGCTCTTATTTAGCAAAAGCATAGCAGGTAGATAGCTGTATACAGAACAGTTGTTCGTGTGTTTTCTATTGAGCTGTCCGCACGGCATGGTATGGACCTGCGCACGAAATAGGGCGCCCCCGAAGGAGCGCCCTTGCATATCCCCTATGCAGCCAAGTTACGCGACCGGCTCGATCTTCTCGAGACCGCCCATGTAAGGACGCAGAACCTCGGGGATCGTGATGGTGCCGTCGGCGTTCTGGTAGTTCTCCAGAATAGCGGCCATGGTGCGGCCGGCCGGCAAGCCGGAACCGTTGAGAGTGTGCAGGTAGCGCGAACCCTTGAAGTTCTCGGGGTCGCGATACTTGATGTTGGCGCGGCGAGCCTGGAAGTCACCGCAGTTGGAGCAGGAGCTGATCTCCTTGTAGGCGTTGTAGCTCGGCAGCCAGACCTCGACGTCGTAGGTCTGACGGGCAGAGAAGCCCAAGTCGCCGGTGCACAGGCTAATCACGCGATACGGAAGGCCCAGCTGCTGCAGCAGGTACTCGGCCTCGGCGGTCATGCTCTCGAGCTCCTCGTCGGACTCCTCCGGCTTAGCGAACTTGACCATCTCGACCTTGTCGAACTCGTGCTGACGGATGATGCCGCGGGTATCGCGACCGGCGGAACCTGCCTCCTCGCGGAAGCAGGGGGTGAAGGCGGTGTAGCGGCGCGGCAGGGTGTCGGCGTCGAGGACCTCGCCGGCGTGCAGGTTGGTGAGCACGACCTCGGCGGTGGGGATCAGGAAGTTGTCGCCCGAGACGTGGTAGGCGTCGTCCTCGAACTTGGGCAGCTGACCCGTGCCGAACATGGTCTGACGCTTGACGACGATGGGCGGCCACCACTCCTTAAAACCACGGCTGGTGTGCGTATCGAGGAAGAAGTTGATGAGGGCGCGCTCCAGGCGGGCGCCGGCACCACCGAGAACGGTGAAGCGGCTGCCGGAGAGCTTGTTGCCGCGCTCGAAGTCGAGGATGTCCAGATCGGTGCCCAGATCCCAGTGCGGCTTAAAGTCGAAGTCGAACTCGCGCGGGGTGCCCCAACGACGGCGCTCAATGTTCTCGTCCTCGTCCTTGCCGTACGGCGTGGCATCGCAAGGAATGTTGGGCAGGTGAGCCATGAAGTCGTACTGCTCCTGCTCGAGGGCGGTACGACGCTCGGCCAGACCGTCAATCTTCTCGTTGACGGCGCGCACGGCCTCCTTGGCGGCCTCGGCCTCGTCCTTCTTGCCCTCCTTCATCAGGGCGCCGATCTTCTTGGACTCGGCATTGCGCGTAGCCTGGAGCTCCTCGACCTCGGTGATGACGGCACGACGCTCGTCGTCGAGCTCAAAGAACTTCTCGCGATCCCAAGACGTCTGGCGGTTAGCCATGGCGACATCGATGGCATCGGGGTTCTCGCGAACAAACTTGATATCAAGCATTAGATCCTCCGGCGATATACATTCCATTTAGGTTGCAACCTTGTACATGTATGGGCAAGTATATACTTATGAGCGTTTACGACCCAACTCAACTACGCAAGAAGGCACCCAATGGACGCAGTTTTTTCCTTTTTGTTTGGCACCCGCACCGGTTTTGCCATCCTTTTCGCTGGCGGCATCCTGTTATTTGCGATTCTTGCCTTTGTAATGGAGAAGCGTACCCATAAGATGTACGTCGACCGCGGACCCAAGTCCGAGGATGAGGAAGACAGCTTCTGGGACTAACCTGCCAAAAAGGGACAGGTTTTACTGGAGAGTTGCGTCGATTGCCTTGACCAGGGCGCTGCGCATGCCGGCGTCCTCGAGCGCAACGACGCCCTTGATGGTGGCACCACCGGGCGAGCATACGGCATCCTTCATCGCCGCAGGATGCTGGCCAGTTGCAAGCTGCAGCTTTGCCGTACCCAGCACCATCTGGCTCACAATGCGATAGGCATCGGCACGCGGGATACCGTGCTTGACCGCTGCATCGCCCAGGGCCTCGATTGCCATGGCGACAAATGCCGGAGCGCAACCACCCACCGTGCCGCCCACGAACAGCAGGCTCGTATCGAGCTCGACCACCGCACCGAGCTTGCCAAGCAGATCAAGCACCACTGCGCTCTGCTCATCACTAAGCGTGGAAGCCTTCTCGCAGGCGATGACGCCCTCGCCCACCGAAACCGGTGTGTTGGGCACCGTCGAGATGTGCGCGACGCCCGGCAGGACCTGCTCCCACTTGGCACTGTCCCAAGTCCAGGCAACCGACAGAACGACCTTGTCGGCAAGAATGTCCTTGAGCGGGGCGAATACCTTCTCGATCATGTACGGTTTGACCGCAGCGACCACGATATCGGATGCGGCGACAACCTCGGCGGCATCATGGCAGGCGACCATGCCGCGCGCCTCGCAGCGCTCAACCAGTGCGTCGTAGCGACCCGCGCAGGCGCACATGTCGCTCGCAGCTACACCGGCAGCGATCCAGCCATCGGCCATAGCGCTCGCCATATTGCCAAAACCGACAAATCCAATCTTCATATCGCATAGTCCTTTCAGACACATTCCTCAAAACGAAAGGTATTGTCCCACGCCATTGTTTCGTATTGCCAACCTATTTGTGATACGGCTCGCCTCGGCTGATCTTGCAGGCGCGATAGATTTGCTCCAGCAGCACCACGCGCGCCAAGTTATGCGGCAAGGTAATACGTCCAAAGCTGAGCATCTCGTCGGCTCGTGCGCGCACGTCATCGCTCACGCCGTCCGATCCGCCAATCACAAAGGCGATGTCGCTATTGCCTCGCAGCATAAGATCATCGAGCCGCGCCGAAAGCTCCTCGCTCGAGCGCTCTTTGCCCTCAATGGCCAGCAGGATCACATGCGCTCGAGGCGGCAAGGCAGCAAGAATCGCCGCTCCCTCCTTGTCGCGCGCGGCATCCACGCCGCCCGCCTTAGCCGGGTCGATATCGGCCACCTCGCGGATATCCACCTTGGCATAGGCACCTAGGCGCTTGGTGTACTCGGCGCACGCGTCCTTCCAAAAGCGCTCCTTGAGCTTACCGACGCAAACGACGGTGTATTTCACGCGTGTCTACTCCTTCGAATCGTTTTGAACTTTGCTGGCTGTCAGCATCTGCTCGAACATCGAGGCCGACTGCGAGAAATCGCTCGGCAGCACGACCGTCGAGGTTTTACCCGTGCGAGCGAACTCCGTCATCATCTCGGACCACTGCGTAAACATGAACAGCTGGTTGGCCTCATCGTTGCCAACACCTGTCTCCTGGATAATCTCGAGCGAGTCCTTAATGCCCAGCGCGATCGCCTTGCGCTGGTTGGCGATGCCCTCGCCCGCCTTTTCCATAGCCTCAGCCTCGGCGGTCGCCTCGGTGACGCGCTTGATGCGGTCGGCCTCAGCGAGCTCCTGTGCCGCAGCGCGCTTGCGCTGGGCGGCGTTGATGTCGTTCATGGAGTTCTCAACCTCGGTCGGCAGTGCGATTTTGGTGATGAGCGTCGACACGAGGGTGAAGCCGTAGGCGGCCATCTGCTCGGAAACGGTAGCGTTGACATCCTTGGCGATGTCATCCTTCTTGGCAAAGACCTCATCGAGTGTGTAGACGGGAATCGAAGAGCGCAGCGCGTCGGTGATGAAGTCACGCATCTGGTCGACGGGCTCCTGCAGCATGTAGTAGCTCTTGTAGATACCCGAATCTGCCGGGCCGGCGCCCATGTCATAGCTCACGTGGTACTGAGCAGAGACCTCAAGGCCGATGGTCACGTTGTCCTGGGTCTTAACGTCGATGCCAAAACCGTTTTTCATGGTGCGCAGACTCACCGTGGCGGCCTTGCGGTCGATCACGGGTACCTTCATGTGGAAGCCCGCATTGACGATGCGATTGAACTTGCCCAGGCGCTCGATGATCACGGCATGCTGTTGTTCAACGACATAGCAGGCGTTGGGAAGCAGCAGCAACAGGATGATGATGGGAATCAAAAGGCTGGTAAGAGCGGCGATGATACCGGACAACAGCATGGTCTCTCCTCTGATAGGCACACGTTGGCATTAGGATACCCGCACGAAGCAGCCGTGTGACACCAACAAGAGGACCCGTGGTCAAAAAAGGCCAAATATGAGTACTGTTACCAGTTTAGTAACAGCGTATTTGGGTCAAAATCGCCTCGTTGAACCCGAGGTCTATCGAAATTACTTCATTTTGTCTCAAGGTTGAGCCAAATTAGCGTACATCTGTTGCGTAAAATGAGCAAAAATGGCTTCATGAAATGTCTCTATTTTCATGTCAGTACTCATATTTGCCACTTTTTGACCACAGGGGCATCTACCGCGCGAAATCGATATGTCAAATCTGCCAAAAACGGCCCATAACAAAAAAGCTCCCATTGCTGGGAGCTCTTTCATTCAATGGTGCGGGCGAAAGGACGTCCGCGTATCCGCTGCGCGGATCCGCACCGGCTTCGGCCGCCTGCCGGCGCCCTCGCCAGCTCGCTAAAAACGCTCCGCGTTTTCTTTACGCTCGCTCCTTCACAGGTTCAAGTCCCTGCGATGGGCCCATAACAAAAAAGCTCCCATTGCTGGGAGCTCTTTCATTCAATGGTGCGGGCGAAAGGACGTCCGCGTATCCGCTGCGCGGATCCGCACCGGCTTCGGCCGCCTGCCGGCGCCCTCGCCAGCTCGCTAAAAACGCTCCGCGTTTTCTTTACGCTCGCTCCTTCACAGGTTCAAGTCCCTGCGATGGGCCCATAACAAAAAAGCTCCCATTGCTGGGAGCTCTTTCATTCAATGGTGCGGGCGAAAGGACTTGAACCTTCATGGGGTTGCCCCCATACGGACCTGAACCGTACGCGTCTGCCAATTCCGCCACGCCCGCGTGCAGGAATTAGAATAACGGAGCGCCACCACGAACGCAAGAACTATTTTTGAAAAAGTTTGCAGGCATTCTCCCAAGCGGCTTGCGCGATTGTTTCGGCGTCCTCACCAGTGCGATCGACACGGTCGTTAACCAGCGCGTTTGCCGTAATGGAGATCATTGCGGGCTCGCATTCAAGACCGCGAATGGGCTCCGGAGCCATATACGGGCAATCCGTCTCGAACATAATTCGATCGAGTGGGGTTGCCGCAAATGCCTCGCGCACGTCGTCGTTGCGCTTAAAGGTGGCCGCACCACCATAGGCGATATAGCAGCCCAGCTCCACAAAGCGCTCCATCGTGGCGCGGTCCTCGCCAAAGCAGTGCAGCACACAACCGGCCTGGGGCACGCCCACCTCACGAAGCACGTTGTAGGCGTCCACGTGCGAGGTACGCTCCTGGTCCGTGTCCTCGTGACGCAGATGCAGCTCCACCGGCACGTTACGGCACACGGCAAGCTCGAGCTGGCGCGCCATGCAGTCAATCTGCACGTTATGGGGTGCCGGCGCGATATCGTCGTCATAGTCCATGTGGTAGTCCAGGCCGATTTCGCCAATACCGGCGCATAAGGGATCATCGAGTGCGGCAACGACCTGTGCGTGAACGTCGTCGGCATAGTCCGGCGCGCCATACGGATGCACGCCGGCAAGATACTTGATCTGCGGGATATCCTGCATCGGCAGAATCTCGCGCGTCAGCCAGTCGCTATAGTCCGTCACACTGCGTTTATCAGCGATGGGGTCGAACATCGTCACCAACAGGTCGACGCCCGCCGCCTTGGCACGCACGAGCGTCTCAGGCACATCCTTGCCCCAGAACGAAAGCAGATGCGCATGCGTGTCGGCAAGCGGTGCCAAGGGCACGGGACAAGCAACCGTCTTCTTTTTCTTGGTAAACGTCACGCGTTCGGCATTAGGCATCATGGATTAGCTCCTGGGCCAGACGGACAAAGTCAGCAACATCAAGCGTCTCGGCGCGCGTGGTTGGTGCGATACCGCAAGCCTCAAAGGCGGCATCGAGCACGTCCTTGGCAAAGCCGTTGGCACTCATGGAATTGCGGATGGTCTTGCGACGCTGAGCAAATGCAGCATCAATCACGCGGGCCACAAATTCGCGATCGAGCCCCTCGGGCACCACGCCGTCAACACGGTCGATACGCACGACGGCCGAGTCCACGTGCGGCGCCGGCATAAAGCAACGCGGCGGCACCTCAAAACGACCCGTCACCTGCGCATACAGGCCGAGCTTTGCCGTATAGCCGCCATAGGTCTTGTTGCCCGGCGTTGCGGCAATGCGATCGGCAACCTCCTTTTGAACCATGACGACGGCGCGCTTGAGCGCGGGCATCGTCTGGAAGAACTGCAGGATGATCGTCGCCGCCACGTTATAGGGCAGGTTCGCGACAAACACCGTCGGCTCACCGCCCGCAGCCTGCTCAATCTGCTCCGGGCCCACCTTGAGCGCGTCGCCCATGATAAAGCGGAAGTTGGCATAGTCGGCGGCGTGGGCGTCGAGCACCGGTTCGAGCTCAGGATCGGCCTCAATGGACGTAACGCACGCCGCTTCCTGCAGCAACGCAAGTGTCAACGTGCCGCAACCCGGACCCACCTCGAGTACGCGCTCGTCACCTGCAAGCTCGGCAAGCTCGCAGATACGCTCGATCACATGATTGTCGACTAGAAAGTTCTGGCCCAGGCGATGCTTGGTCGCAAGGCCAAACTCCTCCAGCAGCTCCCTGGTGGCCGTGGGGTTTGCCAAAGGCGAAGTTGTCATGGTTGCCTCCTTAGCATGATGGCGGCGTCTTGAAACAAAAGGGCATGGACCGTTGCGGCCATGCCCTTACATCTAAACAGCAAATTGCCGATATGGCGCGGCGTCTTAGCCCAGACGCGGGAACAGCGGCTCACCCTTCTCAACGGGCTGACCACCGGCAAGCAGGCCCCAAGCGCAAATGCCCTTGAGGTCGTCGCTCGCGGCCTCGTTCTCACAGGACAGGCGGCGCAGGGCCTCGACGGAAGTCTGAGGCATGAGCGGCATCAGCAGGTGAGCGGCAATGCGGATGGCCTCGAGCAGGTTGTAGATCACGAACGCCAGCTCGTCAGCCTTGGCCTCGTCCTTGGCAAGCGCCCAGGGCTCGGAGTCCTCGATGTAGTGGTTGGCAGCATGGATGAGCTCCATGACCTCATCCTTGGCTCCGCCGTAATCGAGCACGTCCATCTTGGCCATGTAGCGCTCAACCAGACCGTCGGCGATCTTTGCCAGAGGGTTGTCAAACGTATCGAACGACGCGGGCTTGGCAGGCGCGCAACCGTCAAAGTACTTGCCGCTCATGTTGAGCGAACGCGAGATGAGGTTGCCCCAGCTGTTGGCCAAGTCGGCGTTGTAGACCTGCTCCATGCGATCGAAGCTGATGGCGCCGTCGGTGCCGGGAACCACGTCGGTCATGAAGTAATAGCGATAGCCCTCGACGCCCAGCATGTCGATAACGTCCTGCGGAGCGATGGCGTTGCCGCGGCTCTTGGACATCTTCTCGGCCTTGCCAGTCTCGGCATTGCGCACGGTCAGGAAGCCGTGGGCAAAGACGTGCTCGGGCAGGGCCTCGCCGATGGCCATGAGCATGGCGGGCCAAATGACGCAGTGGAAGCGAATGATGTCCTTACCCACGATGTGGAACTGCGCGGGCCAGCGATAGGCCAGCTCGGCACGCGCCTCGTCGGTGTCGACACCATAGCCGACGGCCGTCATATAGTTGAGCAGCGCGTCGAACCATACATAGGTCACATGGCCCTCGTCAAACGGAACCTGGATGCCCCAGTCGAAGCTCGTACGGCTCACGGAAAGGTCATTAAGGCCGCCCTCGACAAAGCTGCGAACCTCGTTCATGCGGAACGCAGGCTCGACAAAGTCGGGGTGCTCGTCATAGAGCTTGAGCAGCTTGTCCTGGAAAGCGGAAAGCTTAAAGAAGTAGGACTCCTCCTGCACGCGCTCAAGCGGACGGTGGCAGTCGGGGCACAGGTGCTGGCCGACGCTGCCGTACTCCTCGTCGCCCTTCTGGACCTGTGTATCGGTGAAGTAGGTCTCATCAGGCACGCAATACCAGCCGTCGTAGCTGCCCTTATACAGGTAACCGGACTCCTTCATGCGCTCCCACAGGTACTGCACGGCATGATGCTGGCGCGGCTCGGTGGTGCGGATGAAGTCGTCGTTGGAGATCTCGAGCTTGCTCCAAAGCTCCTTGAAGTGCGGAGCCTGGCTGTCGGTCCACTCCTGCGGCGTCATGTTGTGCTTGGCTGCGGCCTCGGCGACCTTCTCGCCGTGCTCGTCCATGCCGGTCAGGAACTTGACGTTATAGCCGGCGGAACGGCGATAGCGAGCCTGAACGTCGGCGATGATGGTGGAATAAGCCGTGCCCAGGTGCGGATCGGCGTTGACGTAGTAGATGGGCGTCGTGATAAAGAACGAAGGCTTGCTTTGATCCATGGGGTTTGTCCTCCAGAAAAACGTTGCATACAGAGGATGATTCTAGCGCAAGGGCTGGATATCCTCCATCTATTGCATATCGAGCACCATGGCATAGACATCGCGCTTGCGGCGCGAATACTTCTGAGACAGGCGCTTGGCCACCGCAGACGCGGGCTCCCCCTCCTCGAGCGCGGCGCGGATATCCTCGCGCAGGGCCTCGTCGGGATCCGCTGCCGCGGCGCCAACCGGCACGATACCGGCCTCCTCATCCTCGCTCGGCGGCGCGATAACCAGCGCAATCTCGCCCTTTACCTCGCCACGAGCACGCAGTTCTTCGGCAAGCTGGTCGGCGGGCCCGCGCAAGACCTCCTCATGCAGCTTGGTGAGTTCGCGGCAGACAGCGACCTCGCGCTGGGGAAAGACCTCCGCCACGGCCTCGAGCGTCGCCACGATGCGATGTGGAGACTCGTAGAAGATGAGCGCGCCGGGCACCACGGCAAGGCGCTGCAAGCGGCGCACGCGGTCGCCGTGCTTTCGGCCCAAAAAGCCCTCGAAGAAAAAATGCTCGCAGGGAATGCCGGACGAAACGAGCGCCGTGACGCAAGCAGAGGGCCCGGGAATAACTTCGACGGGCACATCGGCCTCACGCGCCGCCTCGACCAGCGCCTGGCCGGGATCGGACACGCTCGGCATGCCAGCGTCCGAGGCAAAGGCGAGGGTCTCCCCCGCCAGCAGACGGTCGACCAGGCCGGCGGCGCGGCTGGCGATCACATTCTCGTCGCAACGGACAAGCGGCTTGGAAATGCCCAGGTGCATCAGCAGCTTTGACGTCACACGCGTGTCTTCGCAGCAAATGGCATCGGCAGCGGCAAAGGCCTCGCCAACGCGCGGAGACAGGTCGCCCAGGTTGCCGATGGGCGTGCCGACCACATAGAGTTTGCCCGTATGGGCGCTGTTTTGCGTCATATCAACCTATTCAATCATGCCGCGCTCGAGTGTACCGAGCGCCGCGCGGGCGTCCCATGCTGCAATGCGCTTCTCGGTCTTCCACGTTTGGAAGAACCAACCTGCAGCCGGCGCAAACGAAGCCAGCTGATTGGCGATAAATACGCGCTCGTAGGCATTGCGGCCCTCGGGCGTAACCGACGAGTTGGCAAAGATCGCCGCGCCCGACCATTCGCCCACCAGCACGGGGAACCCAGTCGAAATTGCTTCTTTAAGCTCGCGCTTGTTACGCGAAATCGCCGTCGTCAGCCCGCGGGGGCTCGTGATATCGAGCGCATGCTCGTCGCGGTAATGGTACAGGTGAAGGTCCATGTAGACGTTCTTGTACTTGGCGCCGCGCATAAAATGCTTCCACTCGCTGGGATGCCCCGACGACGAGAAGACGACGATCTTATCCTCGGGCATATACGAACGGACGAGCTCATAGGCATCGCGATAGAAGTTGCGCAGGTAGTGCGCCGGAATGCCATCCGTCATGGTGAAGAGGCTCTTGCGAACGCTCATCTGCGGCGTGTCCAACAGCTCGATGCCCAGCAGGCTCTCGGCCTCGCCGTAACGCTCGGCCAAGCGCTCGAGCACGTCGAGTGCGACATGGCGGCCGTTAGTGGACGAATGCCACTCGGCGACAGCCTCCGGCGTGGTGGGCGAATCGTTGGAATCGCCCTGGCCACCGGGCACAGTTGCCAGATCAAGCAGCACGCGGATGTCGTACTTGGCAGCCCACTCAATTGCACGGTCGATGTAGTCGACAACCGAGATGTAGGACGCATCGGACTCCTGCGAGCCAAAGGCATACCAGGGCACCGGCAGACGCACGGCGTTGAGGCCGATCTGCGCCATGCGACGGAAATCGTCCTCGCTCACAAACGTCTCGTAATGACGGCGCATGCGCTCGTTATAGGCGGCGGTGCCCATGGCCTCCTGCAGCTCGGCCGCGTTGGATGCACCGGTCGCCGCGTATAGCGACGGGGTCACCCAAGGCTCGGGAATAAACCAGCCAGAGAGATTAACGCCGAGTATCCTCTCCATCACTGCCCCCTTCGGATCATGCAGGTCGAACCCGCATCGTATTGCATAGGATAAGTATCGTTTTGAGTATACCCGCGTGTGCGGACAGGCGACCGAACGGTCTGTAAAGTGACGCGAAAGTGGGAGGAATATCTGGGAACAGGCGGGCTCGGGATGGTGCGACAGATGTGCACGCACGTCGGAAGTAAGCGCCGGAAAGCGCATCCCGCTCTGGGTCAAAATAATGGGATGCATTTTCCGCGGAACCCCACAAAAAAGAAAAAGGACCCCTTTGCAGAGGTCCTAGTCAATTCAAGGTGGCGGGGAAGGGAATCGCGTCCGCGCGCTGCGCGGACGGACCGCTGCGGCGCTTACGCGCCTTGCGAGCTGCGCTGGCAAACGCTTACGCGTTTACTCAGCTCCGCGCCCTCACGGGGTTCGATTCCATGTGGGAACTTCATAAAAGAAAAGGACCCCTTTGCAGAGGTCCTAGTCAATTCAAGGTGGCGGGGAAGGGAATCGAACCCCTGACACGAGGATTTTCAGTCCTCTGCTCTACCAACTGAGCTACCCAGCCATTTGAGGTGTGCCTTGTTTCAAGGCTTGATTAGTATAACCAAGGACGCGTTCCGGTCAACCGAGAATTTTAAAAAAGTTTTTGAGCACAGCCTCGGTTCTATAAATCGGCACGTCAGAGGCATCAGCCGGCAGCAAGAAGTTTTTCGCTCAGTCCCTTAAGCCGGTACGCGTTGGAGAGCAGGGGTCGAAACAATGATTGAAGGACGCTCTAGTACGGCCCAGGCGCCGGGGCAGGAGCACATGCGCCAAGGACAAACGTTTTCGTAGCGCGCGAGGATATTGCCGTCGCGATCGATGAAGGCGATGTCGATGGGATAGGCCATAAAACACGTATGGACCGAAGAGCAGCGTGGAAACGCCATGACGAGCGGCAGGCCGTTGGCGGCAACCGGACGCCGTCCCAGCATGCCGCGCAGGCGCACGACAAACGACTCCGCCACCGCAAACTCGGCCGGCGTCCAACCCAGCCTGTTGAGTGCCCGCGCGTAGGCGATGTAGGACGAGACCGCGGTCACATGACCACCCCCGGACGCCATGGATCGACCGTCACCGTGTGCTCGTGCGACAACGTTGTCGGCGCCCCCAGCGGAACGCCAGCGATGCTGAGAGAAGTCGGCCACGGTTCATAGTGCATGGTGCAGGTGTAGGTCCTAAACGTACCGGATAGGGAGAGCAGGCCGCCATCCGATGCCTCCGCGCCTTGCTCGCTCGACACTTCGATCTGCAAGTCATAGCCTTCCATGGCATTCAGAATTTGAGTCTGAACCGTCGCCGAGGCATCGGCAGAGCTTTCGTCGCCCTCCCCCTCCGACGCCACGGCGTGCGCCAACACGATGTCGGGTACCACGCGGTCGAAGCGCGCGACAGCGCTGGCAAAGATCATGACGTTGTACACGATGAGTGCCAGCACCAGCAAAACGGGCGTAACCACTGCCATCTCCACCGTCGCTTGGGCGCGCTCCTCGCGCAGACGCATGCGGATACTCATTACGACCCACCGCCCAGAGCGCCAACCAGCGTGGCGACATCGACGGTGAGCGGGATGGAGCCGCCGCCGGGCAGAGGAATCTCCGCAAGCGTGAACACCGTACCGCTAATGGTGCGTTCGACTTGATATTCCAACGCCTCGCAAAGCGCCTTGGGATCGGTCACACCCAACGGAATACTTCGCAGTTTGTCTTGCGCTTGAGAGAAACCGACAATGTCAGACCCCGGGCTCTTAATGACGTTGGCGGAATCGGTCAGCACTGGCTTTCGCAGGCGCAAGTCGCACGGCTCCAGACCCAACGCCGCCACGGACGCCGAAACGGTATCGCCGAGCCACGATGCGATGGAGCCCAACGCGCCACTGCCCCCTCCTAGGTCTTTAATCATCTCGTCCATAAGCTCGTCGGCCGAACCTTGGATGTCTCCGTATCCCACAAGCAGCCGTCCCCAAACATCCATGACGCCATCGAGCACGCCGGCAACGCCGCCCGAGCGTTCCTTCAATGTTGAGAAAAATCGCGAAAGCACGTTGTTTTGCGCCGTCGCCTCATCGGGCGCCAACACCGCGGCAGAGATGGCACCGCGATCGCCAAGCCTGACTGCCGTGTTAAACGAAGAGTTGAGCTCATCGGGGCTCGAAATGGCACCCGAAACCGCAAGGGCAACCACGCCGTTGCGGCCGGGCGGGGCGATACGCGGGCGCTCGCCCGAAAGCCCCTTGATGGCCTGGTCAAACGCATTGCCCGCACGGTCGGCCTCATCCTCGGTCTGACGCTCAAGTTCGAGTTCTTTGTTGCGGCATTTAACGTAGTCTTCCAGGGAGTCTTTGAACTTGTCAAAGTGGTATTCGAAGCCGTTTTCGATAGAAGTCGAAGGCGCTGCAACGGCACCGAGCGACGAAACGCCAAACTGGCATCTGTTGCATCTGTCCTGCCCGTCATAATCAGCAACCGAGGCTAACCCGCCTGGCGACCCCTTCTTATAGTTGGGGCAACTCGTTCCGTAATGCAGATACGTCTTGCCATCGATGGCACTGGTTGGCCACGCCGCATCGGTATAGAGTTCCGTCGCTCGCACCTCGTCAGCGTTGCGCGGCAACAGCGGGATATGGAAAGTGACTGCATCTCCGTCCTCGGTTACATATGCACGATTGACCTCTGTACTCGCATAGGTGTAAAACGCCTTGCGCGCCGCCGACTCCGCCTTCGTCTCGACGCTTGAGCCCTGAGGTGCCTCGTTTGCAAGGCGCAAGCGGTAATAGGCCTTCGCGCGATCGAGCGCCACTTGCGGCTCCCATGTGACACTCGAGGCATAGTGCGGATTCTCAATATCCGAAAGCTTCGCCAAGCTCTTCGCGCGTTCCCACATGCACGAACAGCTTCCGACTGCGCCTCTGTCCGATCCACCGCAGTCGGCAAGCCAGGCGCGTTCCTTGGCCTTTGACGTTTTCTCGGACGCTTTCTTCAGTTCCTTGGCAGCATAGTCAAGGTCTTTTGAGATGCTCTCGATGGCATCGGTCGAGATCTCCGACCCTTTGAGCGCGGCGAAGTCCGATTCGGATGTCCTGGGCACGGCAAGCGCCGTACCGGTATAGGTCACACTATCGGTATCCTGCGCCGACACCGCCTGCGTGGCACGCGCGGCGATCAGATACGGCAGAGCCGTCTCGATTTTCTGTAAGCCTTCCGATGCGCTTTTGGCAAACTTGTTGCGCGTTTTAATGATCTCAATCCCGGTGTTGACCATATTGCCGGCAACTGGTTCGGCACCTGGGATGAGGATGGCGACCAGGCCCGTCCCGATCGTGGCAAACCCCGCCAGGCCCAAACTCAAGATGCTCGCATCAACCACCGTGGCAGCCGTGTGATAGGACGACACTACGTTGGCACCCGCCAGCGCGCCGCTATCGGCCGCCACCTGAGTATCACCGGCACGCGACATGCTCCATATCGCCGCGGTCGACGAAAACAACAACGTGAGCACCACTAGGATGACCACGGCAGAAGAAAGCGTGGTATAGGCGCCGTCTTCGATAAACAGATCAACACCGGCGCGGCCCATAAAGCCGCCTCGCTTGCGATGGCAGCTCGGACGGCGCGTCAAAACGCATCTAGACCAGAAACGCTTAATCCCATGCAGCAATCCACGAATCATAATCTCCCTCCAGCCATTCGGGACGTGATTGATACGAGACATCGACCTTGAGCTCAACGTAGCCGCCCTCGGCGGTACCACCCATAGCCTGCGCAAACGCACCGATCACAGGCAACGGCTTGACCTCGCCGGAAACGGACACGGACGAGACGCCACCCGCATCGGCCCGGCTAAGCTCGATATCCCACGACAACGGCCCGCCGGCATGAAAGATCGAAACGTTGGGCACTGCGGCAAGCCGGCGGCGGGTGAACTCCTTAAGATCGTCGTCCTCCGCCGTCGTCGTGGTCATGAGCCGCGCGGTCTCGGCGGCGGCAGACTCCATGACCGCGCGCGTATAGAGCAGGCACACCGGCTGCAGTGCCAACAGAACGAGTGTCAGAAACGTCGGCAGTAGGAATGCCGCCTCGACCGTAGACTGCGCCCGGTCCTCGCGCGCAACATCAATACAGCACGATGTCCTTAGCACCCGCAGCAGCTTCGACAACCGATGTCGAGGTGACGCCGTGAGATGCCGCCCGCTCGACCAGCGCCGCCAAGCGCCCATCGGCACCGGCACGCCAAAGCCCCGCGATTGCCAGCACGATGGAAAGCAGCGCCACCGTGACGATGGCGTATTCCACAGTCGCTTGGGCAACCTCTTCACGCAGAACGCCATGCATTTCACGATCCCTCCTTTGAGCTTATTGTTTGCGGGACCAGGCGCACGGCGCGCAGACGACACGAAGTATCGCCAGTATCCGCGGCAACCGTCACCATATCGACCCAGCCGCGCCCATCACGCACGATGGCGCCCCATACGTTGCCCTTAATATCGAGATAGCCGCTCAGGGCGAGCTGGGCCGTTGGCACCTCGCGGTAGGCGCGTAACATATCCGCCGCTGCCTCGGTCATCGGTCGGTCCTCGGACCATGCAAGCCGGACCGCAATCGCGTTGTCCTCAGGCGAATCCGTCGCAGTGCCAGACCGCTTGTCGAGCGTCCGCAGAAAGGTTTGCGCCGTGACAGCGACATCCGAATCGTCCGCATCTCGCATCTCATCTTTTTGAGACGCCACCGCCGAATCTGAGCCCGAATCGATGGCGGCCCCAGGACGCTGCTGCCGCGCGGCGTTAAGCCCCCAAAGCACCGCCGCTATCGCCACGGTCAGGCAAGCAAACACCAGCAGCACCCCGATGGGGCGCTCGCCCTCTACAGGCTGTTGATGCCCTCGCTGATAGCGTTCCATAGATCTTGGACCTTGCCTTTAAATGCAACGATGGCAATAATCGCGATCACCACGAGCACGCCCACCAAAATGGCGTACTCGGTGGTACCCTGCGCGCTCTCCTCCTGCAACAGCTCCTTGGCATGCTGGCGAGCGCGGATCGCCCGGCAAAAAGCCCAGTTCCAAGCCTTGTCAGCAACTTCGACCATCGTGTTCATGTATTCCTCCCTACATCATCCCGCCTGCTCCCAGCAGCGGGCCCAATATGGACAGAAGCAACGCCGGCAAGATGAGCGTGCCGGTGGGAATCAGCAGCTTGACGGGCGCACGCTCGATCTCGCGCTCGACCGCGGCGCGATGAGCCGCACGGATTTCGCGACTTTGAGCGGCCAGCGTCTCGGCAAGTGGGGCACCCAGGGCGAGCGCCTGCCCCACCGTGATGGCAAAGGTCTCGAGCGCTCGCACGTCCAAGTCGCGCGCGGCGGCCAACAGCTCGTCCTCACGCGTGCCCACGCCCACCTGCCACGCCATGCAGGCTCGCTCAAGGCGAAGAGCCAGCACTGACCGGCGGTTGGCGCAGAAAATCTCAAGCGCCGCATCAAACGAAAGACCGGCCGAAAGACCCAAGCGAACAACATCGATCATCTCGGACACTTCGCCGAGCGACACTCGCGCCGGGCCGCCCGCTCCAACCGCGCCCTTCACTCGCGCGATCAGAGCATCGACCACCGAGCGACCTGCGGCAGCGACCAGCACCGCCTCGCGCTTGCAGGCCCCTGCGATCTTGCGTGCATCCGCCCGATCCAAACCCGTCGCGACAAATACGCTCAGGGCGCACAGGCAAGCCGCAACTGCAACCGGGGCGCTCATAGCTCCACCCGCATAATGCGCCTGATAACCACCAGGGCAACGGCGTTGAGGGCGAGACCCAGCACCACAGCGCCCGCGCCGGCAGGCGTCGCAAGACCGCGACGAAAATCTGCCGAAAGCAGCGCCAACACCGCGCACATGCCCGCCGGCATCGCCGCGACCATATGTGCAGACATGCGAGCCTGCGACGTCTTAACATCCAGGCGGCGCTTGAGCTCAATGCGCTCCCCCACCATGCTCGACGCCTCGGACAGTAAGTCGGCAAGCGGAGCGCCGGTGCGCTGAGACACCTTAAGCGCCAAGGTCACAAGCGAAAGACCGGGGGCGTCGATGCGCACGAGCAAGTCATCGAGCGCGTCGGTCGCCGAGATGCCGCAATCGATCGCCGCCGCCACCCGCAAAAACTCGGTATGCACTGGCTCTTGCGCATGAGCGCCCACAAAGCGCATGCCCTGGGCCAGCGAATGTCCCGAGGCAAGCGACATGGAAAGTGCGGTAAACGCCTCGGGCATTGCCTCTTCTGCATCGTGTTGCTCGCGCCGGCTCTCAAAGCCATCCCGAGCGGCGCCAACGGCAAACGGAGCAACAAGTCCCAAGGCAAATCCGAGGGGCGATAACGACACCATCGTTAGTAAAACGCAGCAGACACCGCTCGATAGCAGCAGAAACGCCAAACGCCCCGAAGCATCTTCGATCACGAGGCCAAGGCGATGCGCCGGAGCCAGCGATGCCCACGAACGGGCGATCTTTTTCAGCAGATCGTTTTCCACCAGCTCACGCGGCAGCTTCTCTGCCACCGTCTCGAGCGCCTGACGTGCCAGCTCCGCCGACGGCACCTGCGGCACACGAGGTTCCGCCCCGCACGCCGTCGCGACAGAAAGCCCTGCCAAGCCCCCTACGACGAGGGGCACAGTGATCTCCATTCGTCCACCTCCTCTTGTGTGAGCGTCCCCGACCGCAGGCCTTCTGCGATAAACGGCGGCTCGCGGTCAAGCGTCCAGGTGCGCTCGGCGGCATCGAACGTCACATAGCGCTCGAGCTCTACGCCGCCCGATGCGGCGCGTCGCACCCCCGAATACGAGGAGACGAAGCGCCTGCCATCGGCG
>CABQLI010000043.1 GCA_902464965.1 uncultured Collinsella sp. | reverse complement strand
TACCGTCACGCTCGACCAGATAGCGTACCTGCCGACGACGCAAGCAGTCGCGGCAACGGACCTGTCCAGTCGCATCGGTAGCGCAGACGCCCTCGGCGGTCAGCAGGCAGTGCTCGCAAACCATAAGCTCGGGACGGTCGGCGTCGACCGGACCCCAGACGCCGGGTTCAGCAGCCAGTTCGGCAATACGCTCCGCATCATTGCCGAGCAACTCGGCCGGCAAGTGCACCCGCCCCGCACCGAGTCCGCGCAGCCAGGCAAGCGTGGCCCGATTCGCGCAGAACACCGGCGCCGCCACGTCAAACGTCACGCCCAGCTCGCGAGCGATCACCACCTGTCCCAGGTTGCGGCAGACGACGCGCCCGGCACGCTGTATCAGTGAGCGGGTCCGGTCAGCGTCACCCGTGCGGCACACCTCGTCAAGCACCACAACGGCGTCGGACAAATCGAGTTCTCCGCGCGGGTCGGCATCCATCAGTTGCCAAGCAAAAACCATGCGAGCGGGAGCCGCGCACTCCACCAACTCCGTCGACGCGCCGCCATCCACCGCAACGTCCTCAAAGGGCAGCACCTCAACGGCACACGCAACGGGCGCAATCGCATCTGCCTCGGCCCGCATGCGCTCCAACACCGTTGCCGTTTGCCCCAACACGCCGGCGCTGCGAATCAGGTACACCTCGCAGCCCGCGTCCACCTTACGCTTGCAATGCACGACGACGCGCTTCCCCGCTGCGGCATCCACCGGGCAGGGCACCTGCGGCCAGCGCTTGGGCACATCGGGACGCGCGTCGGCACCCGGATAGAACCGAATCTCGAACTTGTCACCCGCCGCCACGGCGGCATCGAGCTCGACGGTCACTTCCTCGTGGCCAACGGCCACCAGGCGTCCCACGCGCACGCCCTGGTTAATTGCGCGCTCAAAGCTCATCAGCTCGGCGCCCGAACGTCCTCGCAGGTACGCATCGGTAAACCCACGGTTAAACGACCTTCCCAGCTCGCGCGAAAGCTCTTCCACGGCACCGGGGTCCCACGCGCCGTCGCACAGCATATCGAGTGCCCGGCGCCACACCCGCACCACGTTGAATACGTAATCGGGGTTCTTCATGCGCCCCTCGATCTTGAGCGACGCCACGCCGGCATCTACAAGCTCGGGCAGATGCGCAATACCCAGATAGTCGCGCGGACACAGCAGGCGATCTCCCTCGACGGCGACAACGCTCTGCCCCGCCTCGTCCACCAGGTCGTACGCCAGACGGCACGGCTGCGTGCAGTCGCCGCGCATCGCCGAGCGCCCACGCCGCAGGGCCGAGAACTCGCACGCCCCCGAATAGCCGATGCAAATCGCACCGTGGCAGAATACCTCGATGGGCACGCCCGTGGCACATAGCGCCGCAATCTCGTCGACCGTCAGCTCGCGTGCCGTCGTCACGCGCTCGACCCCCAGCTCATCGGCGGCAAGCCGCACGGCGCTTTCGCTATGAGCGCCCGCCTGCGTGGACAGGTGAATCTCGACCCCGGGAATCGCCGTGCGCAGTACACAAGCCAGCCCGGCATCGGCGACAATCAGAGCATCGGCGCCCAGCTCCAGTGCATGAGCTCCCAACGCCACCGCGTCGGACAACTCATCGTCAAACACGAACACGTTGAGCGTCACGTACACACGCACGCCATGGGCATGCGCCACGGCGCAGCCGCGCGCAAACTCGTCATCCGTAAAGCCATGGGCGCTCACACGGGCGTTAAAGCCGCCCAACCCCGCATAGATGGCATCGGCACCCGCGGCGATGGCCGCAAGCATCTGGTCGAGTCCGCCCGCCGGCGCCAGCAGCTCGGGCAGCGCCGCACCGACAACGTCCAATCCAGTCTCGTATTGTCCGCTCGGCCCCATCGCCCGAATCGCCATCGGAAAACTCCTTACCAAGGTATGCATTCACTCTGAAAAATGCCGTCTTCCAGCATACACGAGGCCTCGCGCGCCCCGTTTGGTTTATCGTGTAATAACTTATGTCCATCCTGCCCCGACGGCACGTCCGCCGTCCGGCACGACATACCTGGAGGTCAATATATGGGTCCTCGCCAACGACAGGGACGCAGCCGTTCAAAGACGCACGCTCTGCCCATAATCCTGCTCTCGTTTTTGGGCTTTTTGCTTATCGCGGGCGCGGCATTTGGCATCGGCATGGTCGGCAACGTCAACCGCTGGCTGTCCGATCTGCCCGACTACACCGACGCCAACGCGTATCTGGTGAGCGAGCCCACCGAGATCGTCGACTGCAACGGCAACAAGATTGCGAGCTTCTACACGCAAAACCGCAAGTCCATCACCAAGGACGAGGTCTCCCCCTACGTGCTGCAGGGCACCGTTGACGTCGAGGACGAGCGCTTCTACGAGCACGGCGGTATCGACCTGTGGGGTATCGCGCGTGCTGCGGTGGCAACCCTCGGCGGCGGACACGAAGGCGCCTCGACTATCACCCAGCAGCTGGTGCGCAACACCATCCTGCAGGAGGAGCAGTTCGACTCGACCATCGAGCGTAAGGTGCGCGAGGCCTACATCGCCGTCAAGATGGAGGACATGTACTCCAAAGACGAGATCCTCATGATGTACCTCAACACCATCTACTACGGCCACGGCGCCTACGGCATCGAGGCCGCAGCCGAGACCTATCTGTCCAAGAGTGCCGCCGACCTCACCCTCAGCGAGGCCGCGCTGCTCATCGGCCTTCCCAACTCGCCCTCGCAGTACGACCCCACGGTCAACCCCGACCTAGCGCTGTCCCGTCGCAACAAGGTCCTCGACAACATGTTGCGCCTGGGCCACATTACGCAGGAGGAGCACGATGCCGCACAGGCCGAGCCCATCACCCTCAACGTGACCGAGATTTCGGGCAGCGGCGTCGACGTATACTCGCAGCCCTACTTTGTCGCCTATGTTAAGCAGCTGCTGGAGCAGGAGTTCTCGACCGACGTGCTCTTTAAGGGCGGCCTGACCGTCAAGACCACCATCGACCCCACGATGCAGCAGGTGGCAGAGAATGCCGTCCGCGAGCAGCTCGACACGCTCTCACTCGACGGTCTGGACATGGGCATGGTCGTCGTCGACCCCAAGACCGGCTACATCAAGTGCATGGTGGGCGGCTACGACTACAACGCCGACGAGAACCACGTAAACCATGCCACGGCCAAGCGTCCCGTCGGCTCCACCTTTAAGGCCTTTACGCTGGCAACTGCCATCCAAAACGGCATGAACCCCAACGTCACCCTCAACTGCAACTCGCCGCTCAAGGCCAAGGGCACCACGACCGAGGTCCAAAACTACGCCAACCATAGCTATGGCAACATCACGCTTAAGCAGGCGACGGCATACTCCTCCAACACCGGCTACATCCAGGTGGCGGAAGCCGTCGGCAACAGCAAGATCATCTCGCTCGTCAAAAAGCTCGGCATCGATCCCGCCAAGGACAACATCGAGGACGTTCCCGTCATGACGCTCGGCACCGGCTCGATCTCGCCGCTCGAGATGGCCGCCGCCTACGCGACGTTTGCCAACGGCGGCTACTATCGCCAGCCGATCGCCATCACCGAGATTGACTCTCGTACCGGTTCGGTGCTGTACCAGCACACGGACAATCCCTCACAGGTGCTTACCGAGGGCGAGGCCGCCGCGGTCACCGATGTTCTGTCCGGCGTCATGCAGGGCGGCGGTACGGGTGCTGCCGGCGCCCTGAGCGTCAACCAGCCCTATGCCGGCAAAACGGGCACCACCGACAACACCACCAACCTGTGGTTCTGTGGCTATACCCCGCAGCTGGCGTGCGCCCTGTGGACCGGCTATTCCGCGGGCGAGATCCCCATCCAAAAATACGGCACGGACCTGCTGGGCGACAGCACCAACCTGCCTGTCTTTAAGCGGTTTATGAACACCGTTCTGACCGGTACCGAGCGCGAGGAGTTTGCGACCGGAACCGCGCCCACCTACAAGAACAACAGCGTCTGGAAGTTCTACGGCACCAACAACACCAAGAAGACGGAGAACGACGACAAGGACGAGAACGAGGACGAAGGGGAAACCACCACAACGACTACCACGACGACCACGACCACCGAGACCACGGGCGGCGACACCACCGGCGGCACCGGTACGACCGGTGGCTCGACGGGCGGCTCCACTGGTGGTTCGACCGGCGGCGATGGCAACACGCCTACGCCCACGCCCACGCCCACGCCCACGCCTACGCCTACGCCCACTCCCGACCCCTCACCCACGCCTGACGATACGGTCGGCTAAGAGGTACTCGACTAAAGCCAGCAAGGCCCTGAGCAGCTTATTAAACTGCTCGGGGCCTTTTAGTTTGAATCGACCTGGTGGGCGGTCTTTATACCGGCAAACAAAAAGGGGTACCGACCAACGTCGATACCCCTTACAAGCCACTATGTAAGCGCACGCAGCGCCGAGCGCACGACCCGCACGCCTACTTGCGAGAATTGCTCAGCTTATTGATCAGCGCCTCGAGGCGCTCGCCGTCCTCGGCCGTCTGGGCAATAACCAAAATCGTATCGTTGCCGGCAAGCGAGCCAAGCACATCAGGCAACTCTGCCGCATCAACGGCGGCGGCGATGCCGGAAGCCGTGCCAGGCTGAGCCTTGATCATAACCAGATTATCAGTACGCAGAACGCCCGTTACGAGCTCGGAAACCATACGCTGCAGGTGCAAGTCCTCTGCCAGAACATAGATGCCCTCAGGGAGCTTACGCAGCCCCATGTCGGCAATATCGCGAGAGACAGTCGCCTGCGTGCAATCAAAGCCCATAGCACGGAGCTCATCGACCAGCACGCGCTGTGTGCGGACGTCCTTATTGCGCACAATATCTCTAATGGCATCCTGGCGCCCATTGCGTTTTTTAGCCATACAAACCCTCACTCCAAAAGATGGCGGAGACAATCAATCAATGATTGAATAGTTTAACGCTATTTGAAGGCTTTTGTGTATAAGAACGCATTTCGAAACAATTCTATGAAAGTTTGTTTCGTAATGAGCCATTTAGGCGGTTTTTGCGCCCGTCCGGTTAAGAAAAGCTGCCAGATGCGTACACATCACGCAGCGCGCGGGCTTGGCGCTAGCGATCGGCCCAAACAACAGACCGAGCCCCCGATGGTTATCCTTGAGCGCGGCGACCATCTGACGGGTTCGAGGCGCCTCGAGCATATCACGCATGCGGGCGGAACGCTCGATTGACGACACCCCATGCGGGCTCAGACACAAATTCTCGATGCAGGCTACCAGTCCGGCAAAGTAGAACTTTTGGCTTGCCAGCTTGAGCCGACCACCGCTATCTGCTTCCGAGAGTGAGTCCGCAAGCTCGTCGAGCGCTCGGGTTTCATCGGATACCCTGGCATACATGGTGGGATCAAAGGCATCTGTAAGCTTAGGCGCCACCGCGTGGAAACAAGCGTCGCCGCAGCCGGAGACGCGCTGCGCCTGCGAGAGCGCGTATGCCATAAACTCAACCGTACGGTACGCCTTGCCGTGCGACAGGCATGCCTCAAACAGCGGACGGCCATACATCACGCCAGAGGTCTGAACGACTAGGCCGTCTAAAATCAACTGGGGCAGCCCGGTCACCATCGAAGACTTGTCTTCGATGGCAATAGAGACAGCATCCAAGACGCGCGAATGGCGCTCTCGATGTGCATCATAGCGGTCGAGCGACACCGTAGGGAACACTATGTCTGCCGCAGTATCGCACACGATATCGACCATCTTGGAAAGGGACTGCGGAGCAAACCACTCATCGGCGTTCATAGCGATGATTTGAGAGCCGCGCGAGGCAGCAAAACCGGCACGAAGACAAGCGCCGCGCTTCGCGTCCTCGACGTCAATCAAATCAATATGGATGTCCCTGTCGGCGGCAACTTGAAGCGAATGGCGCACACCGGGCGCAGCATCGCGGCAAACAACGACAATCTGCAAATCGTAGAGGTCTTGGTTCTGGATACTCTCGAGCGCACGCATCGCATAGCTGGGCGAACCTTCTACCACAAGGATCACCGAAAGTCGCGGATGCGAGCCACGTCGAACCAAGTTATCCGTCCTCTCGACAGCAATGAATCAAACCGTGGTTCATGGTACACCCCGGCAATAAAAGCAATGAGACACCGGTTGTATTGCACGCCAAGAACAGATGTTGCACACGCGCAGCCCACAGATGACAGGTGTCGACGCACGACGCGTCGAGCCCTCCCCTAGTCGAGCACGACAAGCTCGGCGGGATCGTAATCCACGCCCATAAACGTAAGGCCACAGGCAGGAGCCGTGGGGCCCGCAGCGGTACGGTCGCAAGCATCGATGACCTCGCGCATCCACTCGGGTTCACGGCGATGCATGCCAATCTCGACAAGCGTGCCCACGATCGTACGGACCATTGAATGCAGAAACGCATTGCCCTCGATGGTAAACGTCAGGATGTCCTCGCCAAACGCAACCTCATGGCCAAACTCGGCGCGCATTACGCAGCGGTGCGTAGGTTTGCCCACAGCCGAGGCAACCTTGCAAAAGCTTTTAAAGTCCTGCTCGCCCAAAAGCGCAGGGCAGGCGGCCGCCATCGCATCGACGTCGAGGGGATAGCGATGCCACCACACAGCACCGCGTGACAGCACGGGCCGCGCATCACGATCGGCAATGCGATAGGTGTAAGTGCGAGAGCGCGCGTCAAAGCGCGCAGAAAAGCCCTTACGAGCCTTGTAGACCTCGTTGATGGCGATATCTTTGGGCAGCAGGGCATCCATAGCCCGCAGCCACCTACGGCGCGTACACGCGAGCTCAGCGTCCGTTACGGGCACGCTGATGTACTGAGCTACGGCATGCACGCCGGCATCGGTACGCCCCGCGCACGTCAGATCGATCGGGCGGCGAAGCAGCGTCTCGATGGCTCGACGTAGCTCACCCGCGACCGTCGTCTGTCCCGGCTGCTCGGCGAATCCGCTATACGACGAGCCATCATAGGCCACGCAAAATACGAGCGTGGCGTCAAGCTCGGAAATCGAATTGAAATCAGACGGCGCAGTCATGGGCGCTCCCAACAAACAAGCAACGGTATCACGACAAAAAAGAGGGGTACGCGAACGTACCCCTCGAATATAGCCTATGCAGACGGAATGTCTACTCAGCGGTCTCCTCGGCAGCAGTCTCCTCGACAGCCTCGACCTTCTTGGGAGCAGCAGCCTTCTTGGGGGCCGGAGCAGCCTTCTTGGCCTTAGGCGTGCAAGGCTCGGTGACGAGCTCCATGATAACGATGGGAGCGTTGTCGCCCTTGCGATTACCGAGCTTCATGATGCGGGTGTAACCGCCGTTGCGGTCCTGCCACATGCCCTGAGCAGCCTTGTCGAAGATCTCGGCAACGAGCTGCTTATCGCCGAGCTTGGCGATAGCCAGACGACGAGAGTGCAGGTCGCCCTTCTTGGCCCAAGTGATGATCGGGTCGACGACCGAACGCAGCGCCTTAGCGCGGGTCTCGGTGGTCTTGATGCGGTCGTTCTCGAAGAGGGCCTTAGCAAGGCTCTTCTTCATGGCCTTGGTGTGGCTCGCATCGGTGCCGAGCTTCAGGCCCTTCTTAACGTTGTGACGCATGGTCTAGTTTCTCCTCAAATATGCGAAGCATTAAGCCTTCAGGCTCAGGCCCATGGACTCAAGCTTGTCCTTCACTTCCTCGATCGACTTAACACCGAAGTTACGGATGTTGAGCAGATCGTTCTCCGAGAACTCAACGAGCTGACGGACCGAGTGAATGCTGGCACGCTTAAGGCAGTTGTAGGAACGGACGGAAAGGTCCAGATCCTCGATCTGCTTGTCCAGCTCGGCGTTGTCGTTGGTGACCTCGGGAGCGAAGATCGAAGCCTCCTCCTCGACCTCAGGGGTCTCGGCAAGGTTCATAAAGGCGGCCATATGCTGGTTGATGATATTGGCAGCCTGGACCACGGCGTCGCGCGGGGCGATGGAGCCGTTGGTCTCGATCTCGAGGACAAGGCGGTCGTAGTCGGTGTGCTGACCGACACGGCAAGCCTCAACGAGCTTGGCGCAACGGGAAACCGGCGAGTACAGCGAGTCGACGTGGATCACACCGATGGGATCGTTGTCGCGCTTGTTGGCCTCGCCAGAAACATAGCCGCGGCCATAGCCGATGCGCATGCTCATGGTGAGATGGCCACCCTCGGTGAGCGTAGCGATGTGCTGCTCGGGGTTGACCAGCTCAAACTCGGACGGAATAAAGAAGTCCGCACCGGTGACCTCGCAGGGGCCGTCAACCGAGATGGTGGCGGTCGCCTCGTCGGTCGTGCCGAGAGCCCTGAAGACAAGACCCTTGACATTCAGGACGATGTCGGTGACATCCTCGACCATGTTAGGGATGGTCATGAACTCGTGCTGCGCACCATCGATCTGAATAGCCTCGACGGCGGCACCCTCGAGCGAGGACAAAAGAACGCGACGAAGGGAGTTACCCAGCGTATCGCCGTAACCACGCTCGAGCGGCTCGACGGAGACACGAGCAGACGTCTCGTTGATCTCTTCGACCTGAACCTGAGGCCTAATGAATTCTGACATGTATTACCTCCAGCCTCAGCAGCCCGGATGGACTACTTAGAGTAGAGCTCGACGATGAGCTGCTCGTTGATATCACCGCTGATCTGCTCACGCGTCGGCAGAGCGAGCACGTTACCAGACAGCTTCTCGATATCGACCTCGAGCCAGCCAGGGACCTCAAAGCGCTCGGAGGAAATCAGGGCCTCCTTGATGGGGAGGAGGTCACGGAACTTCTCGCCGACAGCGACGACGTCGCCGGCCTTGACGCGGTAGGACGGGATGTCCACGCGCTTGCCGTTCACGGTGAAGTGACCGTGACGGACGGACTGACGAGCCTCTTTGCGGGTGCGGGCGAAGCCAAGACGGAAGACGACGTTGTCGAGGCGAGACTCAAGGATAATCATGAGGTTCTCACCGGTGACGCCATTCATCTTGCGGGCCTTGTTGAAGTAGCCGTGGAACTGCTTCTCCAGAACGCCATAGATAAACTTGACCTTCTGCTTCTCGCGCAGCTGCATGCCGTACTCAGATTCCTTGCGACGGCGCTTGGGCTGACGGATAGATTCCTTCTTGCTGCTGTAACCGAGCTCAGCGGGATCGATCCCGAGCTGACGGCAGCGCTTAAGAACAGGAGTCCTGTCGATTGCCATATTGATACGATCCTTTCAGTTACACGCGGCGACGCTTCTTGGGGCGGCAGCCGTTGTGCGGAATGGGGGTCTTGTCCTGGATGCTCGAGACCTCGAGGCCAGCAGCCTGGAGGGAGCGGATGGCGGTCTCACGACCGGAGCCGGGGCCCTTGACGAAGACGGAAACCTTCTTCATACCGTGCTCCATGGCCTGCTTGGCAGCAGCCTCGGCAGCCATCTGGGCAGCGAACGGCGTGGACTTACGGGAGCCCTTGAAGCCCACCTGGCCAGCCGACTTCCAGGAAATGACGTTGCCCTGGGGATCGGTGATCGAAACGATCGTGTTGTTGAACGTAGAACGAATGTGAGCCTGGCCCACGGAAATGTTCTTACGGTCCGCGCGCTTCAGACGGGCAGCGCGAACGTTCTTCTTAGCAGTAGCCATCTATCTAGCGCTCCTTATTTCTTCTTCTTAGCACCGATCTGACGCTTCGGGCCCTTGCGGGTACGAGCGTTAGTGTGGGTGCGCTGGCCGCGGACCGGGAGGCCCTTGCGGTGACGAAGGCCGCGGTTGCAGCCGATGTCCATAAGGCGCTTGACGTTCTGGTTGCGCTCACGGCGGAGGTCGCCCTCAACCATGATCTGGTTCTTGTCGATATAATCGCGGATGGCGTTAACCTCATCCTCGGTGAGGTCCTTAACGCGCGTATCCACGTTAACGTTGCACTCGACGCAAATCTTCGTCGCAGTGGTGCGGCCGATGCCGTAAATGTAGGTCAGACCGATCTCAACGCGCTTCTCACGCGGGAGGTCGACACCATTAATACGGGCCAACGTAGTCTCCTCTCTTAACCCTGACGCTGCTTATGACGGGGGTTCTCGCAAATGACGAGGACCTTGCCATGGCGCCTAATGATTTTGCACTTATCGCACATCTTCTTGACCGAAGGACGTACCTTCATCGTTCTTCCTTTCGGTAGCGCTCAAACTACTTCCCTACTATCTACTCGCCCAGCCGCAGGCGTTTAAAACTATGGCTGGTCTTCACACACAATCCGACCGTAGGTTGAGCTAAGCCTGCAGTCGGAAATGGAGTGCGTGTATGCGTGCCGCTATTTGTAGCGATAGGTGATGCGGCCGCGGGTCAGGTCGTACGGGGAAAGCTCCACGACAACCCTGTCACCGGGGAGAATACGGATGTAATTCATTCGGATCTTGCCAGAAATGTTGCACAGAACCGAATGACCGTTCTCGAGCTCGACCTTAAACATGGCATTGGGCAACGGTTCCTTTACCGTACCCTCGAGCTCAATTGCGTCTTCCTTCTTCACAAGCAATCATCTTTCTCTAGAAAACGACAGCGATTGAGTATTCTACAACACGTATGCACGCATCGTAATAACTTCGTAATGGCTCCACAACTAAGTGGAACTTGTTACATTTCTCCGCCTTGGAGCGAACACCAAGCACCTTGCGCATCCGTGGTGAGAATCACCGGACCGTCATTGGTAATGGCGACAGTGTTCTCGTAGTGCGCGGCGGGCAGGTGGTCGTTGGTCGTAACAATCCAACCGTCGGAGCCCGTGCTCACATGGTTGGAACCCATCGTAACCATCGGCTCGATGGCAATGACCATGCCGGCCTGGAGGCGAACGCCCCTCCCCTTCTTTCCATAGTTAGGAACGTTGGGGTCCTCGTGCATCACGCGACCAATGCCATGGCCCACATAATCACGAAGCACACCGTAACCGTGAGACTCGGCGAGGGACTGAACGGCATAACCGACGTCCCCGATATGGTTACCGGGAACAGCCTGCTCGATGGCAGCCTTAAGGCAATCGCGCGTGACCTCGCACAAAGCCTTGGCTTCGGGCGTGGGGGTGCCGACGAAAAACGTCCAAGCGTTATCGCCGACCCAACCGTCGACAACGGCTCCCGTATCGATGGAGATGATATCGCCATCGCGCAGGATCATGTCGGGGTTGGGAATACCGTGCACCACGGCATCGTTGATCGATGCGCAGATGGTTCCCGGGAACCCGCCGTAGCCCTTAAAGGCCGGGGTGCCGCCATGCATGCGGATAATCTGCTCCGCGAGCTGATCGAGCTCAAAAGTCGAAACGCCGGGGCGCACCATGGCTCCAACGTGGCGGAGCGCCATCTTAGATAGCGCTCCTGCCTTCTTCATCTGCTCGATTTGCGTTGCAGACTTAATCTTGATCATAGACCGAGAGCCTCTTTGACATCCCCGTACACGGTCTCGCGAGCCTGGTCACCGTTGACCGACTTGAGCAGACCCTGGCCACGATAGTAGTCGACGAGCGGGCTCGTGGACTTCTCGTAGACGTCAAGACGGTTCTTGATGGTCTCGGGCTTGTCGTCGTCGCGCTGATACATCTCGCCTGCGCACTTGGGGCAGGTGGCATCGGCAGCGGTGCCGGTGTAACCGCAGGCACGGCAGGTGCGACGCGAAGACAAACGATCGATGATGACCTCGGGGGCCACATCGACCAGAAGAGCACAGTCGATCTCGCGACCCATGGCGGAGAGCTCGGAATCGAGCGTCACGGCCTGGGCGGTGTTGCGCGGGAAGCCGTCGAGGATGAAGCCCTGCTGGGCGTCATCGGCGGCAAGGCGCTCCTTGACAAGGTCGATCACGAGCTGGTCGGGAACGAGCTCGCCAGCGTCCATGTACTTCTTAGCCTGAATACCAAGCTCGGTGCCACCCTTGACGGCAGCACGCAGCAGGTCGCCCGTGGAAATGTGAGCGACGCCAAACTCGGCGACGAGCTCCTGTGCGACGGTGCCCTTACCGGCACCCGGAGCTCCGAGCAATACGAGGTTCATGAGCAATCCTCCTCTAGCCTATTTAAAGAATCCATCGTAATCATACATCTTGATCTGGCCTTCGAGCTTATCGACCGTGTCGAGCACGACGCCGACCATGATGAGGATGGACGTGCCGCCAAATGCCTGGATCAGATGGTTACCCGTGAAGGAGAAGATGATCGAAGGCACGATGGCGATGAGCGCCAAAAAGACAGCGCTGGGAAGCGTAATCTTGTTGAGCGCGTTCTTGATGTAGGCCGCGGTAGCCCTACCCGGACGCACGCCCGGAATAAAGCCGCCCTGCTTCTTAAGGTTGTCGGCCGTGTCATCGGGGTTGAACACCATGGAGGTGTAGAAGTAAGCGAAGAACACGATGAGGACAACATTAAGCACCCAGTTGAGCCAACCGGTCGAAAGCGCAGAGGCAACTGCCTGAATCCAGCCGATGCCGGGGAAGAACACGGCAATCTGAGCCGGGAAGTACAGCAGCGCCGAAGCGAAGATGATCGGCACGACACCCGCGGTGTTGACCTTGATGGGCAGGTAGGTGGTCTGGCCACCCATCATGCGACGGCCCACGACGCGTTTGGCGTAGGAGACCGGGATGCGGCGCTGGCCGCGCTCAAGGAAAACAATCAGCGGGATAACCAGCAGGATGATGGCGCAGATGATCACCATGGTGATGATGCCACCGGCATTGCCCTCAGTGCTGGAAAAGATAGCCTGCGGCAGACCGGCCATGATGTTCGCGAAGATGATCAGCGACATGCCATTACCGATACCGCGCTGGGTGATGAGCTCACCAATCCACATGATCAGCATGGCGCCCGCGGTGAGCGTACCGACGATCATGAGGTCGAAGATGATCTCGGGAGCGCCGGCGCCATTAAAGCTGATGCCGAAGCTCTTAAAGAGGAAGAGGTAACCCACGGAGTTGAGGATTGCCAGAGCCAGGGTGAGGTAACGCGAATACTGCGTAATCTTGGTCTGACCGACCTCGCCCTCGCGGGCAAGCTCATGCAGGGAAGGCACGACGGCCTGGAGCATCTGGAGGATGATCGAGCTGGTGATGTAAGGCATGATGCCCAGCGAAAACACCGACACATAGCTCAACGCGCCGCCAGAGAAAAGATTCAGGAGGGCCATAGCACCTGCGGCGACCGAATTGTTATCGGTCGAGAAAAGGCCCAGCATCCCCTGGAAGGGAATGCCGGGCACAGGAACGTGCGCACCAATGCGGTACACGACGAGCATAGCTATGGTAAAAAGAATCTTTTCGCGCAATTCTTTGATGCGGAAAGCATTCTTAAGACCATTTAGCACGGCAGCTCGACCTTTCCGCCGGCGGCCTCGATCTTGGCCTGCGCAGAAGCGCTGACCTTGTCGACCTTGACCGTGAACTTCTTGGTGAGCTCACCATTGCCGAGCACCTTGACGGGCTCGAACTCGCTCTTGGTGATGCGAGCGGCCTTAAGAGCGGCACCGTCGATCACAGCGCCGTCCTCGAACTTGCGCTCGAGACGCTCAACGTTAACAGCGGTGTACTCGATACGACGGGGGTTGCGGAAGCCCGGAAGCTTGGGCAGGCGCATAGCCAGCGGAGTCTGGCCACCCTCGAAGCCGGCACCCTTGGTGCCGCCAGAGCGGGAACCCTGGCCCTTCTGGCCGCGGCCAGAAGTGGTGCCGTGACCCGAAGAATTGCCACGGCCGACGCGCTTGCGGTTCTTGGTGGAACCGGGCGCGGGAGTAAGATCGTGAAGCTGCATTTGCTACTCCTCTACAATCTCGACAAGGTGCTTGACCTTGAAGATCATGCCGCGGACGGACTCGTTGTCAGCAATCTCGCGAACCTCGCGGATCCTGTGGAGACCGAGGGCACGGACAGTACGGACCTGGTCCTGCTTGCAACCGTTGGTGCTGCGGACCTGCTTGATCTTGATGGTGTCAGCCATGCTTAGTTCTCCTTACCGACGAACATCTCGGAGACCGTCAGACCACGGCGAGCCGCGACGTCCTCAGGGCTGGAGAGCTCCTTGAGGCCCTCGACGGCAGCCTTGATGATGTTGAGGCCGTTGTCGGTACCGAGGGACTTGGACAGGACGTTCTTGATGCCAGCAAGCTCGAAGAGGGGACGCACAGCGCCGCCGGCGATAACGCCGGTACCCTCGACAGCGGGCTTGATGATGATGCGGCCGGCACCAAAGTGACCGAGAACCTCGTGCGGAATGGTGCCCTGATCGGTCACCGGCACGTGGAACATGTTCTTCTTGGCATCGAGAGACGCCTTGGAGATGGCCATGGGCACCTCAGCGGACTTGCCCATGCCAACGCCGACGTTGCCCTTGCCGTCGCCAACGACGACGAGAGCGACGAGGCTCATGCGACGACCACCCTTGACGGTCTTCGACACGCGGTTGATGTAAACGACGCGCTCCTCGAACTCGGAGGCCTCGCGCTGCTGCTTCTGATTACGAGCCATGTGCTACATACCTCCTAGAACTCGAGACCGGCGGCACGAGCACCGTCGGCGAGGGCCTTGACGCGGCCATGGTAGATACGGCCACCGCGATCGAAGGCGACCTTGGTGATGCCGGCCTCGATGGCGCGCTTGCCAACGAGCTGACCGACCTTCTCCGCAGCCTCCTTGTTCGAGGTGTGGGTGCCCTTGAACTCGGCCTCGAGGGTCGAGGCAGAGACGAGCGTCAGGCTGGAGCCCTTGCTGTCGTCGATGATCTGGGCATAGATGTTGGCGTTAGTACGGGTCACGCGAAGACGCGGACGCTCGGAGGTACCCGAGACCTTGCCGCGAACACGACGCTGACGACGCTTGAGGCCTTCCAGCTTCGCCTTATGCTTGTTCATACGTAAACTCCTAAAAAGGTTGATCTTGCCAGCACCTGACGGGGTGCTGGTCTTATGCGAGTGAGTCGGTTACGACTACTTGGCGGCCTTACCCAGCTTGCGGCGGATGTGCTCGCCAACGTAGTGGATACCCTTGCCCTTGTAAGGCTCGGGAGGACGATGGCCGCGGATCTCAGCGGCGATCTGACCGACCTGCTGCTTGTTGATACCCTTGACGTTCACGTGGGTGTTGTCGGGAACCTCGAAGGTGATGCCCTCGGGAGCCTCGACGATCACGGGGTGCGAGAAGCCCAGGGAGAACTCGAGGTTCTTGCCCTTCTGCTGCACGCGGTAACCGACGCCGGCGAGCTCGAGCTTCTTCTCGAAGCCCTCGGAAACGCCAACAACCATGTTGTGGATGAGGGCACGGGTGAGGCCGTGGCGGGCACGGGTCTCACGCTCGTCGTCGGGACGGGAAACGGTGAGGACGTTGTCCTCGACGTTGATAGCGAGCTTCTCAAAGACATCGAGCTCGAGCTGGCCCTTGGGGCCCTTGACGACAACGTTGTTGCCGTTGACTGCCACTTCGACTCCGGCGGGAATCTGGACAGGCTTATTACCGATACGAGACACGGTGATCTCCTTTCCTTCTACCTACCGAGCGAATTACCAGACGTAAGCGATGATCTCGCCGCCGACGTTGTGCTTGCGAGCATCGCGGTCGGTCATGACGCCATGGCTGGTGGAAATAATGGCGGTACCAAGGCCACCGCGGACGCGGGGCATGTCGGCAACGCCGGTGTACTTACGCAGGCCCGGCTTGGAAATGCGGCGGATGCCGTTGATGACCTTAGCCTTCTTGGGACCATACTTAAGCGTGATGTGCAGAGTCTTCTGGGGAACGGTGTCCTCGACATCGTAGCCCTCGATGTAGCCCTCCTCGTGCAGAACACGAGCGATCTCGACGAGCTTCTTGCTGCTCGGCATGGAGACCGTGGCCTTGTTCACAGAGTTAGCGTTACGGATGCGCGTAAGCATATCTGCGATCGGGTCTGTAAGGTTCATACAGATTCTCCTTCGTTCTTGATGAACACGTGCTCTTGGTTCTTCGCCGCCCTTAACGGCAAAGCCTTTTTAGCGCGTTTTCCCTGTTCCAAACTGATGCTTGAAACGCTGGTAGTGACTTACCAGCTGGCCTTCTTAACGCCGGGAAGCTCGCCCTTGAGTGCAAGCTCGCGGAAGCAGACACGGCACAGGCCGAACTTGCGGTACACAGAGTGCGGACGGCCGCAGCGCTGGCAGCGCGTGTACTCACGAGTAGAGAACTTCTGCTTGCGATTGCACTTGACGATCATCGATGTCTTAGCCACTTATATCCTCCTCACATAGAGTATTGTTCGCCCCAAGCGCCGCTCCCTTGTGGAAACGGCGCTTTTAGGGCAGGTGAACCTATTTCTTGAACGGGAAACCGAAGGCGTCCAGAAGGGCCTTGGCCTCCTCATCGGTGTTGGCGGTGGTCACGAAAGTGATGTCCATACCACGCTGGTGATCGACGGAATCGAAGTCGATCTCGGGGAAGATGAGCTGCTCGGTGACGCCCATGGAGAAGTTACCACGGCCGTCGAAGCTCTTGGCGGAGATGCCGCGGAAGTCGCGGATACGGGGGATCGCGACGGAGGTCAGACGATCGAAGAACTCCCACATACGGTCGCCACGCAGGGTAACCTTGCAGCCGATCGGCATACCGGCGCGCAGGCGGAAGGTAGCGATGGACTTACGGGCACGGGTGATCATCGGCTGCTGGCCGGTGATGGCGCGCAGGTCGCGCACGGCACCGTCGATGGCCTTGGAATCGGTAGCGGCCTCGCCGACACCCATGTTCACGACGATCTTCTCAAACTTGGGGATCATCATGACGTTCTCGTACTGGAACTTGTCCTGAAGCTGCTGCTTGACCTCGTTGTTGTACTTGGTCTTCAGACGCGGCACATACTTCTCTTCTGCCATTGTTCACTCCTTCTTGGGGTTTTAAGCACGGGGCGTGGCCACGGTGGGTTGTCCTCGTGCCTCCTGACTGCATCCGCACCGCTCATGGCATTTTGCGGTTTGGACTCGACGCAGCAGGAGCCGACAAAACAATCGGTACTATACGCGCATCGGGAGCGTATTTCCAGAAAAACCTCGTCTGCCTGCACAACTCCACAACTCCCCCGCACAAATGGATCCCAAAAAGCAGTTGCGGTGAAATAGGGACTGTTTGGCGGCCTAACAGGCTTAAACAGTCCGTATTTCACCGCAACTTATTGGTGGGGATGCGATTAGCGCTTGCGGGGGACGAGTTTGGTGCGGCGCAGGTGGATCATCTCGGCGGCGATGGAGATGGCGATCTCCTCGGGGTCCTCGGCCTCGATGGCAACGCCGATCGGAAGGTGCAGCTCGTCGATCTGGTCCTGCGTAAAGCCTTCCTGCTCCAGGCGGGCACGCACAAAGGCCGTCTTGCGACGCGAGCCCAAGCAGCCCAGATAGGCGGGTTTGGCACGCATGGCCTGAATCACCACGTCGATATCGGACTTGTGACCCGCCGTGGCGACGACCACCAGGTCGCGCGGGCCGATGGGGCACTGCTTGCTCAGGCTCTTGTAGTCGACCAGACGACGGTCGCAGACGCCGGGCACCCAATCGGGGGTCAGCGTGCCGGGGCGGTCGTCGCACGCCACGACGGCAAAGCCCGCCGCCGTGAGCACCCGCGCCGTCGCGGCGCCCACGTGGCCGCAGCCAAAGATATAGGTCAGGCCCTCGGGGCAGAGCGTCTCGATGTGCGCGGGAGGAATCTCGGAAGCGGCGTTTGTATAGGTAACCTTACTCCCCTCCTCCACCAGCGAAAGCCCGGGGCAACCCGCAATGGTGCGGCGCGATTCCTCGCCATGGTATTCAGTAGCGTCGCTTTCGAGCGCGCTTGCGATAAACGGCTCAAAGTCGATGACGAAGTCGCCGATACGCCGATAGACCAAGACGTCGGCAATTTCCTGGAACAACGGTGCCTGGATCGCATCCAGATGCAGATAGCACAGGCAGATGGCTCCGCCGCAGATCATACCGGTATCGGAGTTCTCGCCGCCCATGGTGTAGCGGACCAGACGCGATTGCCCCGCGGCCAGCAGCTCTCGCGCCTCGTCCAGCGCAAAAAGCTCGATCTTGCCGCCGCCGATGGTGCCCGCCTGGCTACCGTCGGCAAAGACGGCCATCCAGGCGCCCACGCCGCGCTGGGGACCGAGCGCCAG
>CABQLI010000042.1 GCA_902464965.1 uncultured Collinsella sp. | reverse complement strand
AAGCGGTCGGCGGGGCCATTGTGGCTCTTGACAGCGGATTGGGTCATATGAGCGAACGGGCCGCATTTGAGACAAGGTGACGCGAAACGAAAGGGCGCTGACCTTCTGGTCGCGCCCTTGAAGTTGAACGTCAGATTGTCCAAATGCGGCCCGCGCAGCGTCGACCGGTCCGCCGTTCGGTAGAACGGCGGAACCAATAGGTTTGGTAAAACCGCGTAACCCTACAGTTCAGTCACGACAACGCTGTTGTAGATCTCGTCCCAGCGGTCCATGACCAGGTGGCCGGTCTTGGGATCCATGGCGTTGAGCTTGCCGCAAGTATTGGCGGTCTTGAGCACCGTGACATCGTCGGCACCGGCAGCAATGGCATGTGCAAAGCCGGCGATGGTCGAGTCACCGGAACCCGTCGCGTTCACAGCCGCAATCGCGGGCGTCTTGGCACGGAACGCGCGACCCTCATGGAAGCCCACCGAACCGGCGGCACCCATCGAAACGACAACCCAGGGAATACCGGCAAAGCGGCCATCGGAGGCAAGCGCCTCGCGCAGGGCATCGACATCATCGGTCGTAAAGGACGTACCCAGCAGGCCGTTAATCTCGGTCAGGTTGGGCTTTACGAGCTCAGGCTTAGCGTCGGACTCCAGCGCGGCCTCCAGCGATGCACCCGAAGTGTCGAGCAGCACCTTGGCGCCCGCTTCCTCGGCGATCTTGACGAGCTCGGCATAGTAGCCGGCATCGACGCCACGCGGCAGCGAACCCGAAAGCGTCACAACGTCCGCCTTCGCTGCAAGCTCGGCGAACTTGGCCGTAAAGGCCTCGAGCTCGGCCGGGGCGATCTGCGGGCCGCTCTCCAGCAGCTCGGTCTGATTACCCTCGTGCAGGATATTCAGGCAAATGCGCGTCTCACCGGCGATGGGCACAAAGTCGTTCTTGACGCCGTCGGCATCCATAAGCTCAGCCATATACGCACCCATGTGGCCGCCGAGCAGACCGGTCGCGAGCACATCGTCGCCCAACTGCAGCAGCACACGGCTCACGTTGAGGCCCTTGCCGCCAGCGGTCTTTTCGGGCGTCACACGGTTAACATCGTCGATGATCAGCTTGTCGAGCTGGTAGCGCGTATCAATCGACGGGTTCATGGTAACGGTCAGAATCATGTTGAACTCCTGTTCCGGGGCGGCATGACCCGCCCCAAACATACGATAACTCGTTAAAGGATCTCGATCTCAAAGCCGCGGGTGACGGTCTCTCCCGGCTTGGCCACCAGGCAGCCACGCTTGTGCTCCAGGATATCGTCCTCGTCGGAGCAGGTGGACAGGCCGCCCCACGGTTCAACAGCCACAAAGTCGCCCTCGGGCTTGCTCCACACAATCAGGTACGGCATATCGGGGAACGTCAGGCGCACGCCCTTGTCCTCGGTTTTCTTGGTCAGCGTAACCACGCGGCTCTCGAGCACGTCGAAGATGGTCTCCGCGAAGTCAAAGAGTTCGTGGGTCAGCGGCAGGTTCTGGCCGATCATGGGGTTCTTGCTGCGATGCTCAACATCAATCAGGCCCGTCGAGGGAACGGCAGTGCAGAGGTCGGTGGCCTCACGCTGCTCAAAACGGAGCTCGTAGTCGTCATAGGACTCGCCCTCGTCGAGCGGGCACTTAAAACCGGGGTGACCGCCCACAAAGAACGGCATGTCCTCGGTGCCCTCATTGGTCACCTCGTACGACACGGCCACCTTTTCCGAATCGATCGTGTAACGAGCAACGATCTTAAACGGATACGGGTACTGCTCGAGCAACTCGGCATGGTCGGCAGAGCTCAGGCTCAGCGCAACCATGTTGTCGCTCTGTTCCTCGAGCTTCCACTCCTGCTTGCGAGCAAAGCCGTGGCGGGCGAGCTTTACCTCGCGGCCGCCCATGGTCATTGCGTGACCGTCACGAAGGCCGCCGCAAATCGGGAAGCAAATGGGTGCCTGGCCCGACCAAACCGCCGGGTCACCCTGCCACAGGTACTCGCGGCCGTTGGCTTTAATCGAAGTGAACGATCCGCCAGCCGTGCTCAGCGCCACACGAATAGAACCGTTATCAAGAATAAACTCCATAGGAGCCTTCCCTTTCTTACGACAGCCCGCCAAGTCAATAGGGCTGATAGAAAACCGGCCCGCGCCCCCTCACAGAAACGCGAGCCGTCAATTGAAAAGCTGCAAATCGCCAAGTACCGCCAAGAGCGAAGCACTCAAGCCAAGCAAGCAAACGTGTTATCGGAGCAGCTAGCCCGCCAGATGGCTTCGCAGCGTCGACCCGTTACGCGGTTTGGTAAAACCGCGTAACCTCCTTAGTCGTGGTATTCGCCGCGATCCCACTTCTCAAGGAACTCGTCAAAGAAGTGCGGGTCGGCCTGAGCCTCGGCGTCGGCCTTATTGCAGGCATCGATCTTGGCAATCAGAGCATCGTGCTCGGGAGTCTTCTCGTAGGGCTCCTCCAGGAAGGCAAGCATGATGTCGGCCATCAGGAACTCGCCGGTGATCTTGCCGCCAAAGCCCACGATGTTGGCGTTGAGCTCGCGACGGGCATACAGGGCAGAGGTCATGTCGCGGACCAGCGCGCAGCGGGCGCCGGGAACCTTGTTGACGGCGTTGGTGATGCCGATGCCGGTGCCGCACAGGGCCACACCAAAGTCGGCCTTGCCGCTGGCAACAGCCTCGCCCACGGCCTTACCGTAGATGGGATAGTGCGTACGGGTGTGGCTGTAGGTGCCGCAGTCGAGCACCTTGTAGCCAGCCTGCTCCAGGCGGTCGGCCAGATAGATCTTCTCGTCCGTAACGATATGGTCGCAACCGATTGCGATGGTCTTCTTCATCAGAACGTCCTTTCGTCTGAATTCACAAGTTGAGGTAGAAGTTCGAGTTCTCGGTGGCTCTCGTTAGGCCATCTTGTTGAGCATGTCGACACGGATCTGGTGACGGCCGCCGGCGTACTGGGCGCGCAGGAACTCGCGGGCGATCTTCTTGGCGACCTCGGTGCCCACAACGCCCGGGCCCATGGTGACCATGCGCGAGCCGTTGTGCTCGCGGGTCATGTAGGCGGAACGCTCGTCGGAAATGTTGGCGACGACCATGCCCTTGATCTTGACGGCGGCCATATAGGAGCCGACGCCATACTTATCGAATGCGAAGCCCTGGGAATCCTTGTGCTCCAGCAGGTCCTTGGCAACGGCGGTCGCGGAATCGACAAAGTCCGCGGCAGGGGTCTCGGAATAGTCGACGACCTCGTGACCGTCGGCGATGAGCATCTCCTTGATGGACTCCTTCATCGACATACCGTCGGCATCGGAAGCGATTACAACCCTCATGACATCCTCCTTGAGAGATACGCAGGTGCGTAGTTTCTGTTTGGAAGTGTTGAATCGCGTTCAGGTCCGGGCATCTGAATGTGCGGTTCTTCACTGTTCATGTTTATTTGAACACATTCGAACAGTAACTGCAACAACTATTTGTTTATCTTTGTTCTTTTTTGAACAAATACCGTTCACGGATGATTGCTGGCCGCTTGGGATCGGGAAAACCTAGCCTGTCACGTATTCGGCAAACAAAAAGGGCGACCGAGAACACATCTCGGCCGCCCTTCGGCGGTATGCCCCGGTATATAAAGCTGTTTTAGCTACTCGAACTGCCCGCCCTTTTTGGCGTGCTTGGACGGAGCGCTCAGAAAGCGACCCGTCAGATAGTTCGCCGGACCGGAAATATCAATCCCCAATAGCACGTGTCCCAGCCACAAAAACGCCGCGAGCACCAGCAGTGGAATCACGCACGAGGTCACGATCATCACGATGACGCCTTCGATGAGATCGGTCACTTGCCGCACAATTTCATCGGTCATCTGCTTGGCGCCGCTGGTCACCGACGTGACGAGACCCGAGGCACCGTCGGCAAGCTGCTCAAGCACGTTCTTGGACTCTGTGGACTCGGTCTTTTTCTTGCTTGTTTTGGAGCTGTCGCTATCTGCCGCACCCGCAGCGTCAGCCGCCTTTTGCTCGGCCGCCTCGATGCTAACGCGATACGTTTCGTCGACCTTTTGCGACACCCATACGCTTGCAGGCACCAACGCCATGCCAATTATGGCGACCACCAGCACACGCGTTGCCACGCGGCGCAAGACGGCGCTGGTGCTCCAGCGTCCGTGAATGCCGAGCGACACCGCAAAGAGCACCAACGCAAACGGGATTAAGATGCCCAAGCCAATCGACCACAAAATAGTCAACAGATATTTCTCGAGATAGAGCACGGCAAGCACGATACCCAAGTTACCCGAAAGCTGCGCGAGCTGCTCGGCAACCGGCGTTCCCGTATCGCCCGGCAGCGCGGTGATACCCGCAGATAGGGCGACGCACGAGGTCGTGAGCGCCAAAACATTGCCCTTCTTTTGATCGATGACCTCGATGGTGGAGTCCCAGGTCTTGGTATCGGCAAAATGCGGACGAGCTACAAAGCCCGACAACAGCGCCAGTACCACGAGCGCAACGATAAAGCCAATCTGCAGTTTTTTGTTTGCGCACACGACATCGGACAGGCTGGGCTGCAGCTCGGTTACCGTCGTGTGCTCGGTTATCTGGACAGGACGCCCATGAGTCATCTCGTGCGCGTCTCCCTTTTGAATCAATCCGTTGCCCGGCATTTGGATACCT
The DNA here is from genome assembly GCA_902464965.1 of uncultured Collinsella sp. Classification (GTDB taxonomy): domain Bacteria; phylum Actinomycetota; class Coriobacteriia; order Coriobacteriales; family Coriobacteriaceae; genus Collinsella. Next base: position 13,727 of record CABQLI010000042.1, on the reverse strand, counting down.
CCTTATTCCGGCCTGTATTGCGGATGGAAGTATACCCACCCAGCGAAAAACCGAACGGAAGGGCGTGCAGAAGCTCCATAACGCTGCTAGTCGAATAGTGCCATTTCAAAACTATGCCGGTTTACTACGGTAAAACCGATAGGACGGACCACATTTGCTATTAGCAGAAAATGACAAGCTCTCTACCTGCGGCTTTGATAACGCTGTTCTTTCCATAATTGAAAGAATGCGATTCATCGTAGTAAACCGGCATGGTTTTGTAACCGACTTGCCGAGTCGGCACCGCAGCAAAGCTAATGACCCGTTTTCTTCCATCCTCAAAGGAACAAATGCATGGCAGGAGTGTCCCTGACTGCCGGCAGATAAGGAGCGTCCCCAGGTGCCGGATAAACAGAAAAAGCCCTGTCGCGAGTTTGCGACAGAGCTTTTGGAAGGGGACTTGGTTGTGAGGGCTCGTTAGGCGAGCTTGGCCTCGAGCTCGGCGATGCGCTTGTAGGCATCGATGGTAAAGCGGGCCTGCTTCTCCAGGATCATAGTGGTCATGAGAGTGTCCTGAGCGTGAGCCATGATGAAGGTCATCTCCATCTCGCCACCGCCGGCCTCCTGCGAAAGCAGCTTGGTCTGCGTGTCGTGGGCGCCGATAAGTGCATCGCTGGCATCCTTGTGCAGCTGTTCGGCCTTCTCAAAGTCACCCTCGCGAGCAGCATCGAGCGCTGCAAGCAGATCGGTCTGGGCGTCACCTGCGTATGCGACAATCTCGAATCCAACCATCGAGATTTCTTCTTTGGTTGCCATGTTGCGTTCCTTTCACATATGAACCAATGGAGAGCATCGCGTCCGGGCATACGCGCTGCGTTATGTATGGCAGAAACATTAACATTCAAACAAAAAAGAACAGCGCAAAACGTAATTTCAAGCTATGAACGGTCACTTTTCGCCCGTGAACGGTTTTTAAACCAATTTAAACAATATCGAACACAATTAGCGGCAACCCAAACAGACCCGCGCCCTAGCGCCAATCGCGTACCGTATCGCCCTCGACGAGCACGCCCGGAAACAGCATGTGCTCCACACCGGGTTCAACGCCCTCGGCGCCGGCAATCTTGTCAACCGCCCACATGCCGACGCGCTTGTTGTCAAAGCGCACCGTGGTCAGGCGACAATCGGGCACGATATCGCCCAGGCTGTCATCAACACCCACCACGCTCACGTCCTGGGGCACGCACTTCCCGCGCGACTCGAGCCCACGGATGCAGCCATATGCCATGGCATCGTTGGAGGCATAAATGGCCGTGCAGGTCGGATCATCCGCCAGGGCCTGGCCTGCGGCATATCCGCTCTGCGCCGTCCAGTCGCCACGCACGAGCTGCGGTGGCTCAATGCCATGCGCGCGCAATGTCTCGCGCCAGCCTTCCTCGCGCCGCATGCCCGAAAGCGAGCGCTCGGGGCATGAGATAAAGTGCACAGTCTTGTGCCCCCGTCCCAGCAGGTACTCGACCACCTGGCGCGAGCAATCGAACTGGTCGTTATCGACCGTTGAACAGAGCGGGTGCTCCAGCATGGTAACGAGCACCGTCTGCATGCCAGGTAGCGGCTCGAAGGTGCCAAAGTCCGCCGGCATGCGATTCATGATCACAACCATGCCGTCTACCGGCAGCGCGCTCATGCGCGACGATGCGCTCTCGAGGGTATACGGATGCCCGTCTACTTTAGTGAGGGTGATGGCATAGCCGTGCTTATCGGCGGCGGCGGTAAAGCCCTCCATACGGTCGAGGTTGCCGGTACCGGTAATGTTGAACATGGCAACGCCGACGGTCTTAAACTTGCCGCGGCGCAGCGATCGACCGGCAAAATTGGGGCGATACCCCAGCGCGCGCATGGCGGCACGCACGCGTTCCTTGGTCTCGGGGCGCACGCTGGGCGAATCGTGCACGGTGCGTGAGACCGTCTGCTCCGAGACGCCCGCGAGGCGCGCTACGTCTTTGACGGATACCGATTTTTTAACAGCGGCCATAGGTCGATCTTTCTATGTCAACGATGCCATTGGTTGCACCCTGCGCATTCAAATGAAACGTCTTCAAGTATATCCAACGCCTCCCCCACCATACGCTCACCACCCAAAACCTACCGTTCACCGACATTTTTGCTTCCCCGAACGGCTTTTGTCGACCAAATGTTAACGTTGCCATTGTGCAAACACAGAGCCACCGGGCGGCTCAAACGTTTACGCATAAGGAATCGACGGTTCGCAGGCACAGGAACCACCGGTTCGCGTCTTTTTTTGTGTCGCAAAATGGCAACGTCAACATTTTGGCAACCGAACGCCAAAAGCTACCATCGTTGCTAACCCACCGACTCTTAGGAGCATTGCATGGAGCAACTCATCGCCATCATCGAAAAGGGCCAGCCCTTTTTCAACGCGATCGCCCGCAACAAGTACCTCAAGGCGATCCGCGACGGCTTTATCTCCGTCATCCCCATCATCATCTTCTCGTCCATCTTCTGCCTGGTAGCCTCGGTCCCCAACATCTGGGGTTTCTACTGGCCCGATGACATCAACAACGCCCTGTGGAAGTGCTACAACTACTCCATGGGCATCCTGGCCATCGCCTGCGCCGCCACCACGGCCAAGCACTTCGCCGACGCTCAGAACCGCGATCTGCCCAAGAACAACCAGATCAACTTCATCTCGTGCATGTGCGCGGCCATCATCGGCTTCTTGCTCCTTTCGAGCGACACCATCGCCACGGACGCTGCCAGCGGTTTCAACACCACCTACCTTGGTTCCAAGGGCCTGCTGACCGCTTTCATCGCTGCGTTTGTGACCGGCATCATCTACAAGTTCTTCATTAAGCGCAACATCACCGTCAAGATGCCCGAGCAGGTTCCGCCCAACATCTCGCAGACCTTCAAGGACATCATCCCCTTCTCCGTCTGCATTACCGTCTTTTGGGTCTTTGACATCGTCTTCCGCGCTGCTTTTGGCTTCTGCTTTGCCCAGGGCGTCATCCAGGTGTTCCAGCCCCTGTTCACCGCTGCCGACGGCTACATCGGCCTCGCTGTGATCTACGGCGCCATGAGCCTCTTCTGGTTCGTGGGCGTCCACGGCCCCTCAATCGTCGAGCCCGCCATCGCCGCCGCCCTCGTTGCCAACATGACCGACAACCTGGCTGCGTTCCAGGCTGGCCAGCACGCTTCTGCTGTCCTGACCCAGGGTGCCCAGTACTTCGTCGTCTGCATGGGCGGCACCGGCGCCACGCTCGTCCTGGTCTTTATGTTCTGCTTCCTGGCCAAGTCTCAGGAGATGCGCGCCGTCGGTAAGGCCGCCATCGTCCCCGTCTGCTTTGCCGTCAACGAGCCGCTGCTGTTCGCCGCGCCCATCGTGCTCAACCCCGTCTTCTTTGTCCCGTTTGTCTTTGCCCCGATCGCCAACATCTGGATCCTCAAGATCTTTATCGACTTCTTGGGCATGAACGGCTTTATGTACACCCTGCCTTGGACCGTCCCCGGCCCCATCGGCACCATCATGGGCCTGGGCTTCCAGCCGCTCGCCTTTGTGATGCTCGCCCTTATCCTGGTCGTCGACTTCGTTCTGTACTATCCGTTCTTCCGTGCCTACGACGCCCAGAAGTGCGCCGAGGAGGCCAAGATCTCCCAGGAGGAGCTCGCCGCCAAGAACGCCGAGAAAGCCGCCAAACTCAACGATGCCTTCCAGGGCAAGGCTGACGCCAAGAGCGTTGCCGCCGGCGCCGCTGCCGAGGCCGTGAAGGCCGACGCTCCCGCCGCTTCCGCAGCACCCGCTGCCGAAGCAACGGCCACCAGCGACCTCAACGGCAAGCGCGTGCTCGTGCTCTGCCAGGGCGGCGGAACCTCGGGCCTGCTCGCCAACGCGCTGGCCAAGGCTGCTAAAGAGCGCGGCATCAATCTTGAGACCGCTGCCGAGGCATATGGCAACCACGTCGACATGCTCCCCGACTTTGACCTGGTCGTACTGGCCCCGCAGGCCGCAAGCTACCTGGCCGACCTGCAGAAGGACTGCGAGCGCGTGGGCAACAAGTGCGTCGCCTGCCGTGGCAAGCAGTACATCGAACTCTCCCAGAACGGCGATAAGTCTCTCGCCTTCGTAAGCGAGCAACTCTCGAAGTAAGTAACGCTCAGGACCAGCCGACCATCCAAGACCGGCTGGCCCTTCGATTTAGACGATTGGATCATCATGTCCGTTAACCCTGCTAGCGTCACCAACCCGCCTGCGCAGTTTCCCGAAAACTTTGTCTTTGGCGGCGCCACCGCTGCCTACCAGGTAGAGGGCGAGACCCGGACCCACGGTAAAGGCAAGGTTGCCTGGGACGACTTCCTGGAGGCCCAGGGGCGCTTTTCCCCCGATCCCGCTTCGGACTTCTACAACCAGTACCCCGTCGACTTGGAGCTGTGCGAGGAGTTCGGTATCAACGGCATCCGCCTCTCCATCGCCTGGAGCCGCATCTTCCCCATCGGCACCGGCGAGATCAACCCCGAGGGCGTCCAGTTCTACCACGACCTGTTTGCCGAGTGTCACAAGCACCACGTTGAGCCGTTCGTCACGTTGCATCACTTTGACACGCCGCTGCCCCTCTTTGAGAAGGGCGACTTCCTCAACCGCGAGACCATCGACGCCTTTGTGGACTTTGCCACCTTCTGCTTTAAGGAGTACGCCGACCAGGTGACCTACTGGTTCACCTTTAACGAGATCTGGGCCGACGCCTCCAACACCTACATCGAGGGCACCTTCCCCGGTGGCGTCAAGGCGCATCTGGCCGAGGCCTTCCAGTGCGAGCACAACATGATGCTCGCCCACGCCAAGGCAGTACTGGCCTTCCACAACGGCGGTTTTAAGGGCAAGATCGGCGTCATCCAGTCGTTGGAGTTTAAGTATCCGCTCAACGAGAACGACCCCGCCGACATCAAGGCCGCCAACAACGAGCACGTGCTGCAGAACCAGTTTCTGCTCGACGCCACCTTCCGCGGCGACTATGCTCCCGACACCCTCGAGTGCGCCAACCGCCTGGCGGCCATCTCGGGCGGCACCATCGAGATCTTGGACGAGGACCTCGAGATTATGCGCGAGGCAGCGCTCTACAACGACTACCTGGGCGTCAACAACTACCAGTGCCGTTTCTTGAAGGCTTACGATGGCGAGAACGACCTGCACCACAACGGTACGGGCGAGAAGGGCACTGGCCGCTGGCGCGTCAAGGGCATTGGCGAGCATGTGAACAAGCCCGGCATCCCCACCACCGACTGGGACTGGATCATCTATCCCGAGGGCCTGTTCGATCTGCTCGTCTACATTAAGCAGCGCTACCCCAACTACAAGCAGATCTTCATCACCGAGAACGGCATGGGCTACAAGGACCCCTACAAGGACGGTTTTGTGGACGACCAGCCGCGCATCGACTACATCGAGCAGCACCTGCGCTGGTTGCTCAAGGCCATGGAGGTGGGCGTCAACGTGGGCGGCTACTTCCTGTGGAGCCTGCAAGATCAGTTCTCCTGGACCAATGGCTACAACAAGCGTTACGGCTTCTTCTACGTTGACTTTGAAACCCAGAAGCGCACGCCCAAGGCAAGCGCATACTGGTATAAGCACGTGGCGCAGACCCGTCGTCTGGACTAGTGGCTGGCGGGGTTGCCCGCTCACACAACCTGTCCCCATTTCTCAGCCGGGGGCGGCACGTCACACGGCGCGCCGCCCCCGGTCTTTTTGTTTTTGGGCTGGTCGGGAGCCGTTTGTCTCGATCTGTAACATCTAGCCGAGTTTTTTGGTCCTAGCTGTTACAGATTGAGACGAACAGGATTGCTCTTTCCGAAGAATCTAAATCTGTAACACGTAGCCCGCTTTTGACCGTCTACCTCTTACAAATCGAGACAAACGGAGTAGGACCTAACCCCGTATGTCCCTAACAGTCGAGCGTTCGACCAGCGTACTCGGCACATGAATCGCCTCGATAGACGAGCTCTCTCCAATCGCCGCCTCAAACGCAAGCTTACCGACACCGCGCAAATCAAATCGCAGCGTCGTCAGTCGATTGTGAGGAACAAGTCCCTCGAGTGCGTCGTCGATACCAACCACGCTCACGTCGTCGGGCACGGACAGGCCCGCGTTCTCGAGCGCGGCGATAACGCCCAGCGCCATCTGGTCATTTGCCGCAAGCACGGCAGTCGGCGCCTGCGACCCGCCGGCAAGCACCTCGGCCGCAATCCGCTCGCCCATGGCGTACCCACTGTCCGCACTCCAATCGCCACGCAGCATCGGAGCGGCATCGACATGAGCACGACCCAGCGTATCGCGCCAACCGGCCTCACGAAAACGCGAGGAAATCGAGTTTTCCGGACCCGCCACAAACCGCATATTCGAGTGACCATGTTCCAGCAGATAATTGGTCAACAGCTCGCACGAACCATACTGGTCGGAGTCGATCGTCGTGCAGCGCGGATGCGCATACATGGACAGGATGACCGTTCGCACTCCCGGCTGGGGAACAAACTCCTCAAAATCGGGAGCCATGCGGTTCATGTTGAGAATCATGCCGTCGACGGGTCGCTCGACCATGCGGCGCGAGGCATCGGCAAGTGTATAGGGCTTGTCGCCGCCCATCTCGATCATAGTGACGGCAAAATCGTGCTCGCGCGCCGCTTGCATGATACCCTCGAGCGTCGCCAGGTTACCGACACGTGTGATGTTGTACATGCACAGGCCAATAGAACGATACGACCCGCCGCGCAACGCCGCTCCAGCAAAATTGGGACGAAAGCCCAGCTCTTCCATGGCGGCCAGCACACGCTTGCGCGTCTTTTCCGTCACGTTGGGCATACCGTTGACCACGCGAGACACAGTCTGGCGGCTCACGCCAGCGAGCGCCGCAACCTCTGCCGCGCTCGCCGAATGACCATTCCTTGTCTGCTGAGCCATGCCTTCCACGCTAACCTGCTTCCCAACTATTCCCCGCGCCCATGGCGCATCGTACATACATCGATAACGTGCTCATGATACCCGAGCCATATACCACAACATGAAAACTTCTGTCAATCAAGACCGCTTACCGAACAAATACAACCGTTCGCGGCTGTTTGAAGTTGTTTTGTTTCTATACATCCCAGCCGGATGTTAACGTGCTCATTGTCAAATGTTCACGTGCTCATTTTGGTTCTAATCATTTTAAGATAGTGTTTATCGAGCTTTTTCACCGCTGAACGCTAACCAGGGAGCCTCCTGAGCGCAAACGCACAATATCGAACAGCGAGACGAGAGGGTGTATGCATATGTCTTTGCTAAACCGCGTACAGCAGCTGCCGAAGGGCTTTGTTTGGGGCGCCGCAACCGCCGCGTACCAAACGGAAGGTTCCACGAAGGTGGCAGGCAAGGGTAAGACCATGTGGGACGATTACCTTGTCGCCCAGGGTCGCTTTTTGCCCGACCCGGCCAGTGATTTCTACAACCGCTACGAGGAGGATATCCGCCTTTCTGCCGAGCATGGACTCAACGCCATCCGTGTGTCCATCGCCTGGACCCGCATCTTCCCCAACGGCGACGATGCCGAGCCCCTCGCCGAGGGCGTTAAGCACTACCACGAGCTGTTCGCCTGCTGCAAAAAGTATGGCGTCGAGCCCTATGTGTCCCTGCATCACTTTGACTCCCCCGCCGCCCTGTTCAACCAGGGCGACTGGCTCAACCGCAAGACCGTCGACGCCTATGTGCGCTATGCCGAGTTCTGCTTCCGCGAGTTCCGCGAGGTCAAGAATTGGTTCACCATCAACGAGCTCATCAGCCTCTCGCACTCCCAATACATCCAAGGCAACTTCCCGCCCAACCATCACTTTGATGTGACGAGCGGCATCCAGAGCCAGCACAACGAGCTCGTTGCCCACGCCCGCGCCGTCAACCTGTATAAGGATCTTGACGAGACCGAGCACCTGGGCGGACGCATTGGCATGGTCAACGTCCTGACGCCGGCATATCCTGCCACAGACTCGCCCGCCGACCAGCACGCCGCCGACCTGTACAACGCCTTCTACACCGACTTCATCATGGACGGCGCCTTCCTGGGCCACTACTCCGCGCGCACCCTCTCACTCATCAACGAGATTCTGCGTGCCAACAACGCCACGCTTACGGTTGAGGACAGCGACATGGAGGAGCTCGCCAAGGCGGCGCCCCGCAACGATATGTTCGGCCTCAACTACTATCAGTCGGCGTTTATCGCCGCCTACGATGGCGAGTCCACCAACAGCTTTAACGGCACCGGAGACAAGGGCACCTCGTGCTTTAAGTTTAAGGGCGTCGGGCAGCAGGTCGATATGCCGGGTATCCCCACCACCGACTGGGATTGGCTCATCTACCCGCAAGGCCTCTACGACACGCTCAAGCACATCAGCGCCACCTATCCCAACCTCCCCGTCATCTATATCACCGAAAACGGCCTGGGCCACAAGGACCCCGAGCCCGACGCAAACGGCATCGTCGCCGATCCCGAGCGCATCGACTTTGTCGACCAGCACATGGAGAAGGTGCTCCGGGCGCGCGCCGAGGGCGTCGACGTCCAGGGCTACTTTATCTGGAGCCTGCAGGACCAGTTCTCGTGGGCCAACGGCTATAACAAGCGCTACGGCCTGTTCTACATCGACTTCGACACGCAAAAACGCTACATCAAGCAGTCGGCACTCTGGTACAAGGAGCTCGCCGACACTATGGCGGACGCGCAGTAGCGCATCGCCTCGCTTTCCCCCGAGAGGGGAGCGGCCCTATGCGATACAAACCCAGCCGCTCCCCTCTCTCCCCCTGGGACCGACCCCGCCTGCACCCGGGCTTTTAGCAAGCGGGAGACCATATAGGTTTTCAACGTCCATGCCATTAAGATTTCATGCAAAGAGGAGCGTGAACTATGGAATCGATCGTTAAGTTCTTGGAGAAAGGTCAGCCGTACTTCGACAAGGTCTCTAAGAACATCTACCTTCAGGCCATTAAAGACGGCTTTTTGGCAGCAATGCCCATCATCCTGTCTTCTTCTGTCTTCCTGCTTATTTCGACCCTGCCGGGCGTTGTCGCCACGGTCGGCGGCTTTACGCTGCCCGACTGGTGGAACGTCGACGTCGTGAACTTCTGCAACAAGGTTTACAACTTCACAATGGGCGTCGTGGGCATCATGGTCGCCGGCACCACCGCAAGCGCGCTGACCGGCTCCAAGAACCGCCGCATGCCTGCCGGCAAGGCCATCAACGCCACGAGCACCATGGTCGCCGCCATGTGCGCTATGCTCATCTTGGCCGTTACCCAGACGAGTGCCAAGATCGACGGCGCCGATGTCTCGGTGTTCTTTACCGACAACATGGGCACCAAGGGCCTACTGAGCTCCTTTGTCGCCGCATTTGCCACGGTCAACATCTATGCCTTCTGCATTAAGCGAGACATCACCATCAAGCTGCCCAAAGAAGTCCCCGGCGCCATCGCCCAGAACTTCCGCGACATCTTCGCCTTCAGCTTCTCCATCCTGTTTGTCGCCGTCATCGACGTTATCTGCCGCACCTGCTTGGCCGTCCCGTTTGCCAACGTCATCTCCACGCTGGTGAGCCCGCTGTTCGCCGCTGCCGATTCCTACGCCGGCCTCGCCCTCATCTGGTTCATGATCCCGCTGTTCTGGTTCATGGGCATCCACGGCCCCTCGGTCGTTAAGCCTGCCCTCAACGCCGCGCTGTTTGGCAACATCACCACCAACCTCGCCACGCTGCAGGCCGGCGGTCACCCCGCCCTCGCCCTGACCGAGAACTTCGGTAACTACATCGGCGAACTCGGCGGCACCGGCGCCACGTTCATTGTCCCGATCATCTTCCTGCTCTTTATGCGCTCCAAGCAGCTCAAGGCCGTCGGCAAAGCCTCTGTCGTACCCGTGATGTTCGCCGTCAACGAACCGCTGCTGTTCGCCGCGCCCATCATCCTCAACCCGTACTTCCTGATCCCGTTCCTGTTTGCCCCCGTGGCCAACGTCCTCATTGGTAAGGTCTTCATCGACTTTTTGGGCATGAACGGCTTTATCTATGCCATGCCGTGGGCACTCCCCGGACCGATCGGCACCTTCATCGACACCAACTTCCAGCCGATCTCTCTGGTCCTGGTTGTCGTCCTGCTGGTCGTTGACTTCTTAATCTACTACCCGTTCTGCAAGGCCTACGACAACGTCCTGTGCAAGCAGGAGGCCGAGACCCTGGCCGAAGAAGAGGCCGAGGAGACCAAGGCCGTCAAGACCGCTGCCGCCCCCGCCGTTGAGGCTCCTGTTGTCGAGACCGCTTCTGCCACTGAGGCCTCCGCAGCTCCGTCCGCCCTTAAGGGCAAGGATCTGAGGGTTCTGGTTCTGTGCGCTGGCGCCGGCACCTCTGCACTGCTCGCCAACGCGCTTAAGGAAGGCGCCGACGAGCTGGGCATCGACATTACCGCCAACGCCGGTGCCTACGGCAGCCACTACGCCATCATGGACCAGTACAACGTCATCGTCCTGGCTCCGCAGGTTCGCACCTATTACAACGAGATGAAGGCCGACACCGACCGCCTGGGCATCACGCTGCTGTCGCCCAAGGGCAAACAGTACATCGACCTCACTAAGGATCCCAAGGGTGCCGTCGCCTGGATCGAGGAAAACCTCGAGGCATAAGACGCTGACACCACCTGCCGCTCGCAGACAATAAATGGCCCGTGCATCGATGTGTGATGCGCGGGCCATTTTGTTTAGACCGCACCCGTCCTCCTGTTCACCTCGATCCGTAACATCTAGCCGAGTTTTTTGGTCCTAGCTGTTACAGATCGAGGTGAACGCACAGGCCAAGCCGAAAATCTCAATCTGTAACATGTAGACCGCTTTTGACCGCTTAGATGTTACAGATCGAGACAAACGGAATAAGCCGAGCCGAAAGATCTCAATCTGTAACATCTAGCAGGGATTTTCGGTCCTAACTGTTACAGATTGAGATGAACAGGCCGAGCACGTCTATGCCCGCAGGTCCTTCACGCTGGAACGCTCGACCAGCACACCCGAGACGAGCGTACGGCTTCTGGAGCTCGGAGCTTCCAGACCCGCGACGACCTCGTTGAGCGCACGGACGCCCAGCTCGCGGTGGCGAAACTTCACCGACGTCAGAATCGAGTTGGGAATCGTCTTGTAGAGCTCATCGTCGAAGCCGATCACGGACACGTCGTCGGGCACACTGAGCCCTTTGTCACGTAGAGCCATCATCACGCCGTTTGCCATGCAGTCGTTAGCAGCGAGGACCGCCGTGCAATCGGGCTTATCGGCAAGCACAAGGCCCGCAGCATAGCCACTATCCGCATTCCAATCGCCTTGCAGAGGCTCGGGCGGCTCAATGCCACGCGTCTCGAGTGCCGCACGCCAACCTTTCATACGGCACTGGCTCGACAGTGACTCTTTCTTACCAGAGACGAAGTACACGTTCTTGTGTCCGCGATTCAAGAAGTACTCGCACGCCATGCGCGCGCCGCCCTCTTGGTCGTCACTGACGGTAGAGCAGGTAGGATGTTCCATCGACGTGATAATCACCGTCTTGAGGTCTTTCGGCGCCTCAAAGGTATCAAAGTCATCGACCATCTGGCGCAGGTTGAAAATCATGCCGTCGACGGGAAGCTGCGACATCCTACGTGCCGCTTCGGCAAGGGTCATCTTCTCCCCCGCCCGCTTTTTAATCATCGTGAGCGCAAAGCCTCGCTCTGCGGCGGCATCGGCGATACCGTCAATCATGTCCACGTTGCCGCCCGACAAGTGGAACAGCACCACGCCGATGCATCCGTAACGGCCCAACTTGAGTGAACGCGCGGCAAAGTTCGCCCGGAACCCAAGCGCTTCCATGGCAGCATGGACCTTATCGCGTGTCGACTCTCGCACGCTATCGGGCTCGTTGATCACACGCGAAACCGTCTTGAGAGAAACACCCGCGGCAATCGCCACATCGTTCATCGAGACGTTTTTCTTGTCCATCGTTGCCACTGCTTCTCCAGTCGGTTTTGCATCGCTTGCTTTTTGCGTTCTAGCATACACTACCTGCCTGACTGATAAATCAACCGTTTACCGGACAATATCGACCACTCACCCCTAAACCCTTGTTGCTCTTCCAAAAATGTCTTACGTTGTCATTAGCGAAATGACAACGTTGTCATTTCGCAATGCCTTCCTTAAGCAGGAAGGTTTCCGGGCAGTCCTGACCATCCATCGACGACCAGTTCCATCCACATGCATCGCGCATCAAGTAGCAAAGGAGCTCTATGGACGCCATCGTAAAGATGCTCGAAAAGCATCAACCGTTCTTTGAGAAGATCTCGAGGAACATATACCTCCAGGCCATCAAGGACGGATTCCTTGGGTGCATGCCCATTGTCCTCACCTCTTCGATCTTTCTGCTCATTGCCACCCTTCCCGGCGTAGTCGGCGTCACGCTGCCCCAGCCGCTCATCGACTGGTGCAACAAGCTCTACAACTTCACCATGGGCGTCATGGGCATCATGGTTGCCGGCACCACTGCCAAGAACTTCACGGCTTCCATGAACCGTCGCATGCCCGCCGGCAAAGTGCTCAACGACGGTTCCACCATGGTGGCCGCCCAGTGCAGCATGCTGCTGCTCGCAGTCACGCAGTTCACCACCAAGTTCAACGGCTCCGAGCTTTCGGTCTTCGATTGCACCAGCATGGGCACGCGCGGTCTGTTCTCGGCCTATATCGCCGCGTTCATTACCGTGTGGGTCTATAAGTTCTGCGTCTCGCGCGATCTGACCATTAAGCTGCCCAAGGAGGTTCCGGGCGCCATCGCTCAGAACTTCCGCGACATCATCCCCTTCGGTGGCGCTGTCATCATCTGCGGCATCATCGATGTCGTCGTGCGCAACCTCATGGGCGTTCCGTTCTCCGAGCTGCTTATCAAACTGCTCTCCCCGCTCTTCACCGCTGCAGAAACCTATCCTGGCCTTATCCTTATCCAGGCAGCCACCGCGTTCTTCTGGTTTATCGGCGTCCACGGCCCCTCGATCGTCCAGCCGGGCATCGACCCCATCCGTCTTGCCAACCAGGCCGAGAACCTGCAGGTTCTGCTGGCCGGTGGCCACCCCGCCCACTCCCTCACCTTTAACATGTCGCTCGTGGGTGAGTTCGGCGGCACCGGCGCCACGTTCATCGTGCCGCTTCTGCTGATTCTCTTTATGAAGTCCAAGCAGCTCAAGGCCGTCGGTAAGGCCTCGATTGTTCCTGTTGCCTTCGCCGTCAACGAACCGCTGCTCTTTGGCGCGCCGATGATCCTTAACCCCTACATGCTCATCCCCTTTGTTGCCGCCGGTTGCGTCAACGTGAGTGTTGCCAAGTTCTTTATCGATAACGTGGGCATGAACGGCTTCTCCTTCGTGGTGCCTTGGGCTACCCCTGCCCCCATCGGCATCTTCATCACCACGAACTTCCAGCTTATCGCTCTGGTGTTTGTCGCGATCATCATCTTGCTGGACGCCATCATCTACCTGCCGTTCTTGAAGGCATACGATAAGCTGCTCTGCGACCAGGAGGCCGAGCGCGCCGCCGAGCTAGGTCTCGAGTCCGATGGTGCTGCCACCATCGCCGCCAGCACCTCTGCGCCCGCTGTCGAGCAGGCCACCGCTTCCGTCGAGCCGACCGCCGCTGCCGCCGACAGCAAGCCTGTCGCCGATCAGCCCG
>CABQLI010000041.1 GCA_902464965.1 uncultured Collinsella sp. | reverse complement strand
ACTACGCCCACGCCCCCGAGTGCCGCCGCGACGATCCACACGCAGAGCGCCAGCACCCAGATGCAGATATAGACCGTGACGGCCACGGCGGCGAAGGCGGCGAGCAGCGGCACCCACACCGGGGAGCCCACGATGGTCAGCACCCACAGCAGCGCGGTGCCGCGCCGGCGCGTCCTCGCGATCGCGCGCGGCACGGCGGGCAGGTCGTCGAGCGTGGCCTCGGCAACCTCGCCGGGGGCGCCCATGGCGGCCACGGCCTCCTCCTCGCTCATACCGTCCTCCATGCGGTCGGCGATGGCCTCCGCATAGAACGCCTTGGTCTCCTCCACCTGCTCGGCCGGCAGGCAGGCAAGCAGCTCGCCCAACCGGCCCAGAAACTCATCGCGCGTCATGGTGCGCCCCCTCAACGTATGCGTAAATCTCCCGTACGGACGGCCACTCGGCCAGGAACTCCTCGATGCGCGCACGCCCATCGTCCGTGATGCGGTAGTACCGGCGCAGCCGCCCGTTGTGCTCGGCAGAGCGCGCCGTGATGCACCCGGCCTTCTCCAGGCGCTTGAGCAGCGGGTAGAGCGTCGACTCCGTGAGCCCCATGCTCGCCGGCACGTCCTTCACGATCTGGTAGCCGTAGGACTCCTCGCCGGAGACGGCCGCGAGCACGCAGGCCTCCAGGAAGCCGCGCTTCATCTGGGCCTCCATCCGCACACCTCCTCTCGTCATATACTATGCTATACACACTATACGATGCAAGGTATTAGACGTCAACTCTCATCGCGAAGATTCTCCGGCCCCTGCGCGCTGCGAACGTGATGTCGCGGGGCGGTTGGCATTATGCATGAAACGTCAAGTAACGCTCTTTTGATCCACTTCCACTCGGCCCCATATGCCTTGTACAACGCCCCCTTCGACCTCGGGTTCAAGAGAGCCGCTAGGCTGGACGTGCCGGACGGTAAGGTCCTGGACGCCATGGTGGACTTCTCCGATGCCATGCGGGCCATGGGTCTACGCCGATGGAGGCCCACGCACGCGGCAGGGCTCGCCCGTCACCGCTGGTCGCCGGACGGTCCCCACGCCCCGCTCGCCAACGCGCAGGCGACAGCAGCAGTCCAGCGCTGGCTGGAGACGACGGAATGCCTAGAAGATGCGTTTCCCATCGCTGCGGCAGAGCTTTTTACAGGGGTGGCAATTTTTCCGAATGTCGAGGTCAGCTAGGCTTCGGTAGCCACCTTGGGAGCATCGACAATAGACTCTTCCTTTATACGTTCGGCATAATCGTAGGCGATACTCACAAATTCCAGTCCCGAGCAGCAGGGGTACAATTGCTGCTATTGTTGCCAGCTGTTGGGAGATGGATGATGGACTGCGATGGCTACCCATGCGTTCCCATGCCGTTGATGTGCACCGCCTTTGTGCCGGGGCAGATTGACGCTGCGGTTGCAGGCATTTCCGACCCCGATTCGCGCACCATCGCCACGGCAGAAGCGCTGTACTTTCGCGGACAGGCCGCCCTCGCTGCCAAGACGGCGCACCCCTATCTTGACGCCACCGATCCCGCGCTGCGCTATTCCGCATGCTTTATCTGCGGATACGCCAGCCTGTCGCTCAACCGTATCGCCGACGCCCGCCGTTGTCTTGCGGGCATCCTCGATACGCCAACTGACGAGGAATCACCCGCCGTACACGCCACGCATATCCTGTTCGCCTCGGCCGCAAGCGTCCTGCTGCACTTGTCTTCCCCGTATTCTGCCGAAGAGTTTTATCCGCTTGCGGCGCATCTGCCCGAAGGCCTGCGCCTGTTCGCCAGCTACGTGATGGCGCATGCCCTGTACCTGCGCGGCGAATATGGCCGCAGTCTGGGCATGGCGGAAAACGCCCTGATCATGAAACAGGGGAGCTATCCGATCTCGGAACTGTTCCTGCACCTGGCAGCTTCCATGGCATGCATGAGCCTCAAGGACATCGACGCCGCAAAAGCACACTTCGGAGCCGCTTGGGACATTGCGCGTCCCGACGGCCTTATCGAACTCATCGGCGAGCACCACGGCCTTTTGCAGGGACTCATCGAGGCATGCCTAAAATCGCAATACCCTGACGATTTCGCACGCATCATCGAGATTACGTATCGATTCAGCTACGGCTGGCGGCGCATCCACAACCCCGATTCGGGCGAGGACGTGGCCGACGATTTAACGACCACAGAGTTCACCATGGCCATGCTCGCCTGCCGCGGATGGACCAACGCCGAAATCGCACGCCACATGGAAGTTTCGCCGGGCACCGTTAAAAACCGCCTATCAGGAGTGTATGCCAAGCTTGGTATCGGAACTCGCGCCGAGCTGGTTGCCCACATGTTGCGTTAGCGACCGGGCTGCCAAGCGCATCGAACGCGTTCCGGAACCCGGCGCTTCGCTCGATCAATTTGGACATTTTGACCCTTGAACGGCACTACCGCCACGGGGCACCTTCTCGCAAAATTGGATTATTTCCTCCGATATTTGCGGGATGGGAGCCCAAAATGCTTGATCGCCGTTCGTTACTTATCGCCGGAGCGTCCTCGCTGGCAAGCATTATGTTGCCGCGCGTGCCGGGAAGCGCAAACGCCTTCCTGCTGCCGTTCGCGCCCACCGAAGCCTATGCCGACGAAAAAGACCCCTTCAGTGTGCTCGTTCTCTCGCGCACTATGTTCGGCGTGGTGGTGGTCGACGTCGCCAACAAGAATACGCCTATCGCAGGCGCCAAGGTCACGCTCACATCGCGCTATGCCGCAGGCAAGCAGCTCACCGCCACTACCGATAACGAAGGCACGGCTATCTTTGAGGTCGCGCCGCTTTCGGAAGGCTACGTAGACGAGGCAACGCTCCTTGACGCGTACGACTTTAACGGCGGCATCTCCATTAGCATGGCTGGCTACCGCGTTGTCGAGATTCCCCTCGCGCGTGTCCAGGGCGGCACCGCCATTACCGCACCCACACGTCCGCTCTCCGATGGCGAGCCGTACTTTCGACAGCTCACGTTCGACGAATGGGACATCCAGTACGCCGACGCCACGTTTATGGCACTGCCGAAGGACGACACGGCAAATGACCAGCCCGACACGCACGCCTTTACCGTGCAGGCACATCTGCCACAGGGCGGACAGGCAACGTTGCACATCAACAAGGTAATGCCCGCCACGGGCAGCTCGCCCGAAACTGTCACGCAGATTGGCCAAGTCAAGGCCAGCGCATCGGGCGCGGATAATCTGGCGACGTTCACGCTCGAAGACAAGTTTCTCGACGCGGCATCGGGCCTTCTGGAAGAAGGATGCAAGTTGCGCTTTGTCCTCGACTACCAGGGCAAGACCTATACGCTCTCCTCCCCCATGGCCGTTGTCACCGCGCCGGCCGCAAAGGCAGAATCGGGTTCGACCACCATCATTCCCACTACCATGGACCAAGAGATCACTCCGTTTGATTTTCCGGCGGCGTTTCCCGGCATCGGCGGCAATAAGTTCACGTGTTGGATGCCCTCGTTCCCCATTTTGTTCGATTTCTCGTTTGCCGGATACGTGCTGTTTGGCGGAGGATACAAACCGGTCGGCTACATGAACGATTCGGGTAACCCTGATCCGGAATACTGGAAGAAATCGCCGCGTGAGTCGGGCGCCAAGCAGGCAAACCGCTACCTCGACGAAATGGAGGGGAAGTGGAATCAGTACAAGAGTATGAGTGCCGGTTCGGGCACCGATCCAAGGAACACCAAGCTGCTTCGCCACCATTGCACGCTGCTGTTTACGATGGATATCGCCACACAGCCGTACGGCTCGCTCGCCTACGATTGGGTGGGCAAAACCTGGGGTGACAACAACGATCCCGCATTCGGCAATATTAAGGCCCTCTTCCAGGTAAGAACCGACCTCAACTGGACCGAACAGTTCACCTTGGGACCGGTGCCGTTTTTCCTAAACGTCAACCCCTGGGTGCTGGCGAAGCTGGCGCTCGCCGTGGGTGCCCACACGCACGGCAGCGGCGCGGCGTTTTTTAAAAACATTTCGCTCGACTATTCCAACACGTCGGGCTCATTCACTATCCAGATCGGGCTTGCCGTCACCTTTGGCGCCGGCGTTGCAGGCGTCGCTTCGTCTGCCGTGCGTGGCGCCGCATCCCTCACCCTGTTCATTGGGTACGAGAAGGCGGACGGGCACCAGCTTCCGCGGCTGCGCGTGGGTGCAGACGTCGATGTCGATGTGATACTCCAGTTCGTAATGTTCAAGTGGACCACCAAGGCTTGGTCGGGGTCGTGGCCCACACTCCTCGATTCGTGGAATATGTCGGTGAACAATGGCAACCAGTATGTGCTCCAGCGCTCTGAGCTCGCATTGGGTGGAGATACGCCTTACACGCTGGATGCCCGCTTCGGCATGCCCGGCAACATCGAGGCGGGCGGCGTGCCGCAATTTATCGCATCGGCCACCATCGTCACCAACGCCGAGCTGCTCGCACGCGCCGAGGTTAAGGCCACTGCCGTAAACGTCGCGCCTGTCGTGCGCGATTGGGATCAAGCGGTCACGTGCATTGAGCTCGAGGCGGATGCAGAAAGCGACGACACGGGACAGATCGAGCATTTCGTCCACGCACTGATAGGGAACGACGAAAACGCCGCGCCGATGTATGAGTACACCTACATCGGTCAGGCAACGAACGCCGTTGCGGACCCCAACGCCAATTCTGCTGGTGTATCGGAGGACGAGCGTGGCGGCATAAAACCCTCGAGCGACAACGTGCTGTTTTCCGGCGTGCTCAGCGAAGCTCACATGAAGCTGGCAATGATCGCCGGCGTAGAATGCCTGTTCCGTATCGCCTCGGTGCGCTACGGCGACAATGGCCGCTCGCGCCTGGTGGTGCACACAAAGGCAAACGGCACGTGGTCTGCCCCCATGCCCGTGGACTTCCCCCTTGGCTTTGGCGAGGGCGACGTGGAGCGCGACGGCATATTCGATTACGACTTCGACGTAGTGGAATATACGGACGGAAGAGAAAACCAGGACGCTTACGTGCTGCTGGTCTCGGGCGAGCGCCCCGACGGCGACAACACCCTTTTCGATACGGCAAGCACAGCCGGCATACTGTCCGTTGTGCGCCTGCGCATAAGCAACGACGGAGTTCGCGTGATGTCGCACACGTCGTGGCGCAGCATCTCGCGCGGCCGCCTTCAGGAGGATGGCCACCATTGTCTGCAGTGTCCACGCATCACGGTGGGCAAGACGCTGGTCGACGGGCGCCTGTCGGGCGCTTACCTCCACCGCCGCGGAACCACCGCAGAAAAGGCGCTGGGCAATGAGGCAGAGGTTGCGCTGGAGTGCTTCACCCTGTGGTCGGACGTTTCGGGCGACAGCCTGACGTTCCGCCAAGTTCTCCGCTTTCCGCAGGCACCGTCGAGTATCGAGCTGGGCGAGCCCGAGAATATCAACGGCAAAATGGTGGTGCCCGTTGCGTACGAGACCGCAGACGGTTGCGGCTGCACATCGTACGCCGTGATCGGCCAGTCCATTGCGGGCTGGGGCGTTATGTCACCAGACGCCACGGTACCCCACACGGTGCCGTGGCCACAACATTCGGGCTTTTTGGCAACCGTCAACGAGCAACTTCAGCATATTACTTGGACGCGAGGCGCATCGGCATTTGCAACGCAGCCCGTGGGTGCCGCAGGCTGTGGCCCGGCATCGTTTAGCGTAAGCAACAACGGCAGGTGCGTGCTCTATGTAGAGAACACCGATGGCAAGGTGGGACAAACCTACGACGAAGAAGGCAACCCGGTAGCAGTGATGGGCAAGCACTTCCGCATCTTCGCCAGCACCTTGGCAGGCGATCTGTTTACGGAGCCGTTCGTGATGTGCGAGCTGGACCATCCCGTCGATCAGATAACGACATTTTTGACGTCGGGAGGCATGCTCTCCGCGCTCGCCACACACATTGTGAGCGCGGAGAAGAGCGAGGCAGAGCTGCACGGCATCGAAGTGCCCTTGGTGGCGTGCGCAACTCCGACGGGCGCGGTCGCTACCTCGGGCGCGGTGGTGCCCGGAGCAGCAGGTGAATCCTTTATGGTCACGGTGCGAAACGACGGCAACACCTTGCTGACCGCCGGCACGATCGATCTGTACCGAGAGGGCTCCAGCCAGCCGTTCTCCAGTGCATCCATCGGGTTCGGAGCGAATGCACGAATGGCATCGATCTACGATCCGGAGCTCGCCGAGGATGCTTCGGCCAACGACATGGCACACGTGAAGTACGCGCTCGAGACGCTGGGCGCACGTTTTGCGACGCACCCGCTGGTAGCCGACAATGGTAACGCCGTGCTGGCACCAGGCTGCACGGCACAGTTCCGCATGAGCTTCGCCATCCCCGAGAGTTGGAGCGACGAAGTGGGCAAACGCGTAACGCTGTATGCGAAGGCGCGTGATCTGGTGGCGCTCGATCCCGTGACGCTCGAGGAAATTCGACCGGGCGCAAACTCGGCGCTGGGTGCCGTACTGCACGAGCTTCATGTGCCCGACGCGGCATGCGAGCGCTCAGAAGTTCAGGTCGGCGTATGCGGCAGCGCGGATACGACAGGACTTCACGACGCCCCGATGACAGCAGACGGCGATGGCGGCTCGAGCGGCGGCGGTACTGACGAGGGCGGCGGCTCCGGCGGAAGCGGCTCCGGCAGTGGCAAGGACCACGGCAATAACAAGCGCTCCGGAAAAGCGGGCGCGCTTGCGGGCACGGGCGATGTCAACGCTCCCTTTACGGCAGCCGCTGCAGCACTCGCCGCGGCAGGCGCCCGCCGTACGGTGCTCGAAACCGACACCGCCAATGAGGTCAATTCAGATAGGCCTCGCTAGCTCCTAGTTACTTTTGCGAGAGACGCCGACTCGGCTCATCGAACACCAAAAGGGGCTGGCTCTGATAACCCAGAGCCAGCCCATTACGCATTAGATGTCATCAGAGGAGTCGAGTTCTGCCTCGAGCTTGGCACGGCGTCTTTTCGCCGTGAAAAACGTTGCGCACAGGGCAGCAAACGTGGCCGCGAAAATCGTCGCACCGCAGAACACGCCCGTGGCCAGGTTCGCCAACCAAAAGACGCTTTCGAGCGGTACGATCTGCGCCTCAGCGATACAGCGCATTGCGGCAATAACAAGCGCGAACGCGGCGCCGCTAAGACCGCTGACAAGCAGGAAATATCCAACAGGAAGATGCTCGGTTTGCCCAAAACGATTGGTATCGACATAGCCCTTCCGCGTTTGCAGTCCTGCGCAAATCAACATCACGAGAACAAGCCACAAATACATGGCTGCCTCGAACGGCGTTACAAAGCCATGCGGCATTTCACTGGCGTCGCTGTGAACCCACGCAACCTGTCGAGCTATAAACTGGTAGAAAAAGATCATCAACATGCCAAACGAAAGCAGCACGAAACCAATCTTGTAGATCTTCGCGCTCTCAGCCTCCAGGCGCTCGTCCTTTGGGCCGGCATATTCACGCCACTTTTGCACGAGTTTTAAATCTTCAAATTTCATAGCGAACTCCTAAAGAGCGTCAGGGTCGACGTCGTTTTCGTCTTCCCAAAACAAGTCGTTCAACGTAACGCGTAGCGCTTTACAGATTGCCACGCACAAATTAAGCGTGGGGTTGTAGCCGCCCGCCTCGATCAGGCCAATGGTCTGGCGCGTAACGCCCACGGCCTGGGCCAAGTCAGCTTGCGAAAGGCCAACCGCCGCGCGCGCCGCCTTCATGCGTAGGTTCTTTTTGCCCGGCATGGAGTTCCTTTCGTAGTAATGGACAGATATCCGTTGCAACATGACAGAAATATATTGCATATATCAGACAATGTCAATTATATCTGTCATTATGGAAACCATATTCGTCATTGCCATGCGGAAATTACAACTTCGGTTCGCTATTCAAACTTACTCGGACAGAACCGACTCGGTTTTTCGCGAGTAAACGAATCTCCATCGAACTCCGAACGATTGTTCGATGGATTTCGTGTTGGTTGGAATCGTCTGTGGGCTGGGCTATGCTACCTTGACTATCTATATGACTTAAACGCAGCAAAGGAGCACCGAGAGAGCGAGTATGGCAAAAAACACCGCAAACTATGGTAACGACAGTATCCGCCAGCTCAAGGACGAGGAGCGCGTACGCCTGCGCCCCGCCGTCATCTTTGGCTCGGACGGACTCGACGGCTGCGCACATGCCGCCTTCGAGATCCTGTCCAACGCCGTTGACGAGGCGCGCCAGGGCTACGGCAAGCTCATCACCCTTACCGCCTTTCGCGATGGCTCCATTCAGGTAGAGGACAATGGCCGTGGCTGCCCGCTCGACTGGAACCCTTCCGAGAAGCGCTTTAACTGGGAGCTCGTCTTTTGCGAACTCTACGCCGGCGGCAAGTATAACAACAACCAGGGCGGCGACTACGATTTCTCGCTCGGCACCAACGGCCTGGGCTCCTGTGCGACTCAGTACGCCTCCGAGTACATGGACGTCACGGTTTGGCGCGACGGCAACAAATACTCCCTGCACTTTAAGAAGGGCAAGGTTGTCGGCGCCAAGAAGAAGGCACTCGAGATTGAGCCCAGCAATGAGGACCGTACCGGCACCACCATCAAGTGGCGCCCCGATCTTGAGGTCTTTACCTCCATCAGCATCCCCCACGAGTGGTATCGCGAGACCATGCGCCGCCAGGCCGTGGTCAACGCCAACGTGACCTTCCGCCTGCGTATCGAGGGCGACGACGGCGAGTTCTCCGAAGAGGACTTCTGCTATCCCAAGGGCATCGAGGACTACGTGCTCGAAAAGGTCGGTACCGACTATCTCACCGAGCCCTTCTTTATCGAGGCTGACCGTCGCGGTCGCGATCGCGAGGACCTGCCCGACTACAACGTAAAGATCACCGCGTGCATGTGCTTCTCGCGCACCTTCATGATGCAGGAGTACTACCACAACTCATCGTGGCTCGAGAACGGCGGTTCGCCCGAGAAGGCCGCCCGTAGCGCTCTGACCAGCGCCATCGATGCTTACATTAAGCAACAGGGCAAGTACAACAAAAACGAGAGCGGCATTAAATGGCAAGACGTCCAGGACTGCCTGGTACTGGTGACCAACTGCTTCTCCACCCAGACGTCCTACGAGAATCAGACCAAGAAGGCCATCAACAACCGCTTTATCCAGCAGGCCATGACGGCCTTCTTTAAGGAGCGCCTCTCGACCTACTTGATCGAGAACAAGGACGCCGCCAATAAGATCATGGAGCAGGTGCTCATCAACAAGCGCTCGCGCGAGAACGCCGAAAAGACGCGTCAGAGCATCAAGACCAACCTGCAGCAGAAGACCGACATGGCCAACCGCGTGCAGAAATTCATCGACTGCCGCTCCAAGGACAAGAGCCGCCGCGAGATCTACATCGTAGAGGGCGACTCGGCAGCAGGCGCCATTCGCACCTCGCGCGATGCCGAGTTCCAGGGCGTTATGCCCGTCCGCGGCAAAATCCTCAACTGCCTAAAGGAGGACTACCCGCGCATCTTTAAGTCCGACATCATCATGGACCTCATGCGCGTGTTGGGCTGCGGCGTGGAGATCAAGGACAAGCGCATCAAGAACCTCGGCGCCTTTGACCTGGACAACCTCAACTGGAACAAGGTCATCATCTGTACGGACGCCGACGTCGACGGTTACCACATCCGCACGCTCGTGCTCACCATGCTCTATCGACTGGTGCCCACGCTTATCGACGAGGGCTACGTCTATATCGCCGAGTCGCCGCTCTACGAGATCAACTGCAAAGAGAAGACCTACTTTGCCTACACCGAGCTCGAGAAGAACGGCATCCTCAAGGAGATCGGCGACCAGAAGTGTTCCATCAACCGCTCTAAGGGTCTTGGTGAGAACGACCCGGACATGATGTGGCTCACTACCATGAACCCCGAGACGCGCCGCCTGATCAAGGTGGAACCCGAGGACGTCACCAAGATGGAGACCATGTTCAACCTGTTGCTGGGCAATGACGAGGCAGGCCGCAAGCGCCATATCTCCGAGCACGGCAAGGAATACCTGGACCAGCTGGACCTGCAATAGCAGCAAATCGATAACGACGGCCCATAAGAAGTTCAAGAGGAAATCGTGGCAAAGAAGAAGACGAAGAACCAGCCAAAGAAAAAGCAGGTCAACGCCGAGAACGTCATCGGCCTGCACTCCGAGGTCACCGACCAGCCGATCACGCAGACGCTCGAGGTCAACTACATGCCCTACGCCATGAGCGTCAACGTCTCGCGTGCGTTCCCCGAGATTGACGGCTTTAAGCCCTCGCACCGCAAACTGCTCTACACCATGTACAAGATGGGCCTGCTCAAGGGCGAGCGCCAGAAGAGCGCCAACATCGTGGGCCAGACCATGAAGCTCAACCCGCACGGCGACGCCGCGATCTACGAGACGATGGTGCGCCTGGCCACCGGTAACGAGGCGCTGCTCGCGCCGTTCGTTGAGTCGAAGGGCAACTTTGGCAAGTATTATTCGGGCGACCTGAGCTACGCCGCCTCGCGTTATACCGAGGCCAAGCTCTCCCCCATCAGTGCCGAGATCTTCAAGGACATCGACAAGGACCCGGTCGACTTCGTTGACAGCTACGACGGCGCCATGAAGGAACCGCGCCTGCTGCCCACCACGTTCCCCAACATCCTCGTCTCGGCCAATAAGGGCATCGGCGTCGCCATGGCGTCCGACATCTGCGGTTTCAACCTTAACGAGGTCTGCACCGCCACGATGCACTACCTGCAGGACCCTGACTGCGACCTGCTCGAGTACATGCCCATGCCCGACTTCTCGACCGGCGGCGAGATTATCTACCGCCGCGAGGAGATGGAGAAGATCGTCGAGACCGGCCTTGGCAGCTTCCAGATCCGCTCCCGCTGGCGCTGGATTCCCGAAGAGCGCATCATCGAGGTCTACGAGATTCCCTACACCACCAAGACCGATGTCATCATCGAGCGCATCGTCAAGCTCTCCAAGGAGGGCAAGGTCAAGGAGATCGCCGACATCCGCGACGAGACCGACCTCTCGGGCCTGCGCATCGCTATCGACCTTAAGCGCGGTGTCGACCCCGACAAGCTCATGGCCAAGCTCTATCGCACGACCACGCTGCAGGATTCGTTCTCGTGCAACTTCAACGTGCTGGTCGATGGTTACCCTCGCGTTATGGGCGTGCGCCAGATCCTGCACGAGTGGGTCAAGTGGCGTATTGAGTCCACGCGTCGCCGCATTAACTTTGACCTGGGCAAAAAGTCCGAGCGCCTGCACCTGCTGCACGGCCTCGAGGCGATCTTGCTCGACATCGACAAGGCCATCGCCATCATCCGCGGCACCAAGCTCGAAGCCGAGGTCGTGCCCAACCTTATGAAGGGTTTCGACATCGACGAGACCCAGGCCGAGTTTGTTGCCGAGCTTAAGCTCCGCAACATCAACGAGGAGTACATCCTCAACCGCACCAAGGACATTGCCAAGCTTGAGGGCGAGATTGCCGAGCTTGAGGAGATCCTTTCCAGCGAGGAGAACATCAAGAAGGTCATCAGCGACGAGCTGGCCGCGGTCAACAAGAAGTACGTGATGCCGCGCCGCACGGGCAGGATTGAGCCCCACGAGGTTATCGAGGTAAGCTTGGAGCCCGAGGTCGAGGAGTACCCGGTTACCATCATGCTCTCGCGCGATGGCTATCTTAAGAAGATGACGGACCGCGTGCTCAAGAAGGCGACCACGCTCAAGTACAAGGACGGCGACAAACCCTTTATCGAGTTCCCGTCCTCCAATACGCACGAACTGCTCGTGTTTACCAACAAGAGCCAGGTGTATAAGTGCAAAGTCGCGGCGTTTGAGGATACCAAGTCGGCACAGCTGGGCTCGTACCTGCCGACCGATCTCGAGATGGAACCCGACGAGAGCGTCATCTGGGTCATCGACCCCGAGGACTACAAGGCCGACGTGCTGTTTGTCTTTGAGAACGGCCGCGTGGTGCGCGTCGCGCTTTCTGGATACGTCACCAAGACCAACCGCAAGCGCCTCAAGAACGCCATTTACGGTGGCAGCAAGCTGCTGTATGCCCAGGTACTCAAGGAAGATCGCGACATCGCGCTGGTCTCGAGCGACTATCGTTTGATGAACTTCAACACGTCGCTGCTCAAGACCAAGACGACCACCAACACGCAGGGCGTCCAGGCCTTTACCGCCAAGAAGGGCCGCTCGGTCACCACCGTCGGCACGACCGAGGAAATCCTTGGCGCCGGCGTCTCGGCCGAGAAGTTCACCGCGCAGAGCCTCCCCTCAGCCGGTGCCCTCATGAAGGAAAACGACATGCCGAGTCTGTTTGACTAGGACGACGGCAGTCGAACTGGTCCAAGCCACAAACCAACGGGGCCCGGAGCGCAGCAACATCGCGCTCCGGGCCCCGCTCGTTGCAACGTATATCATATGCCCCACACGGGAATCGCTTGGACATCCTTGGTAATAAGGTATGGATCCGGGGTTTGGCAGACAACGTGTCCAAACCCAATTTCATAGCCGGTCAGGCCCTCGAGACAGGAAAAATTCTTCACCGCATCTTTGCCCACCGTGGCTGACATCTTCACCTCGACGGGATGGAGAATATGGCCCTCTTGGATGAGCAAATCAATTTCGCGCTTCTTTTGGTCTCGATAGAACCATACGTCGCGAAGGCTCTTCCCCGCGTTCATAAAGCTCTTCAAAATTTCCGAGACAACGAACGTCTCAAATATATGACCCGCCGCGGCCCCGTTGCGCAATTGCTCCGGCGTTATCCACCTCGTTAGATGACAAACAAGACCTGTATCCATAAAGAATATCTTAGGGGTCTTGGTCAGGCGCTTATCGACATTAGGCCAAAAGGGCTCGACAATCCGAACGATGTTCGACGCCTGCAAAACCGAGAGCCAAGCCTTCACCGTCTTACGGTCGACGTCAACGGTGTTTCCAATATCGGTGGCATTTAACAGTTGCCCCGTTCTCGCTGCGCACGCGACCATAAAGCCGTAGAACTTCGCCTCATCCTTCACGTTTACAAGATCGCGAACATCGCGTTCGAGATATGCGGCAACGTAGTCGGAATAATAGGAGTCCCAATCGATATCTGGGTCTTGCAGTTCGGGCATGGAACCCCTATGGATGATGTTCCAAATATTTCCCGAAGACATCTTAGAGGCCAAGGAAACCTTTTTGGGGATATACGGACGAGGGCCTTGGGAACCACCAACGAGCTCTCGCAAGCTTAAAGAGGGCATCTCCAGAATTCTAATCCTCCCCGCCAAAGATTCGCTCACCCCTTTCATGAGGTGATATGTCTGGGATCCCGTGAGGACGATTCGACCCTTCTCCTCTGATTGATCGACAACCCACTTCACTGGAGAAAAAAGCTCAGGCACGCGCTGAATCTCATCAATGATAATCGGCAGATCATGCGACTCGAAAAACAGGGCGGCATCCTCTTTTGCAAGAAGATAATCCCGCGGGTTCTCCATCGAAACATAGTCGAATCGGTCGCCTAGATGTTGTTTGAGAACCGTCGTCTTCCCAACTTGGCGCGCTCCGGTCACCAAGACAACTTTTCCCTGTCCCAACACCGAATCTATCGTCTGTTCAATTTCGCGCTCGATGTACATAGAATCGCCTCCCGTTATGGAGCCTATTATCTCGTACAAACGTTAATTGGTCAAAATCGGGAGTGCTACTCCCGATTTTCACTCACAGTCTTCTGTCTGATTCTGGACCCAGCAGAGTCTCGGAGATAGCCAAGGCCTACTCGCCAAGGAGCTTGCTTCCCTTGGCAATGAGTCTCTTCAATGATGACGATACGGAGGCTTCCCGCACCGTCTTGAGCCGTTAACAAAACTTGCAAAAATTAGCAAAACTTGCAAAGGAGCTACCATGGAGTACAGCAAGAACCCCTTTACCCCGACGTTCGGAAGCGTCCCTCCCTTTCTAGCGGGTCGCGAGCATATCCTGCGTGACATCAACCGTGGCTTTATCAACGGCCCGGGAGATCCCAACCTGTCGACCATTTTTACTGGCGCAAGGGGAACGGGCAAGACGGCGCTTCTCTCGCTCCTTTCAGAAACGGCGCTTGAACACGACTGGATCGCAGCAAATGTCTCCGCCATGCCAGGCGTGCTCGAAGATATTATCGAGCGAACCAAAGAAGCCGCAGATAGCTACCTCTCACAGCCTCACGCGCGCATAAACGGTGTTCAAATTGGCCCAGTGGGCATCGATTGGACATATGCTCAAGAGGCTCAGGGCAACTGGTGCACGCGCATGAATGGCATCTTTAAGCAACTCGAAAAACATGACATCGGACTTCTCATCACCATCGATGAAGTCACCGTCGATCTCGCAGAAATGCTTCAATTTGCCTCTGTTTACCAGCACTTTGTACGCGAAGGAAAAAAAGTTGCCCTACTCATGGCAGGACTGCCCTACAAAGTATCGGCGTTGCTGCGTAACGATTCCGTCTCGTTCCTCAGGCGTTCCCAATATCATCAGTTGGGACGAATCACTGACGTTGAAATTGCAAACGCATTCCGCAAAACCGTTGAGGCCGGAGGCCGCTCAATCACGCCAGAAGCGCTCGAGGATGCCGTGAAGGCCGTCGACGGATTTCCCTATATGATGCAGCTCGTCGGATATCGCACATGGGATGTTTCGGAGAACTCGCCCAAAATCAGTGCACCTGATGTACAGCAGGGTTCTCTGCTTGCCCGCATGGAGCTGCGCGATCGAATTCTCGAAACGACCTATCAGGAGCTTTCCGATAAAGACATTGAGTTTTTGTTCGCGATGCTGCCCGATTCTGGCCCCAGCAGGGTCTCGGAGATAGCCAAACGCATGGGCGTCGCCAGCAACTACGCAAGCCAATACAAACGCCGCCTCCTCGAGGACGTCGTTATCGGGGAACGTGGACGTGGCCTCGTCGGCTTCGACATCCCCGCGTTCAGGGAATTCTTGAACGAGAAGGCGTTTTAGCACACCGGAATTGTCCGCGGGAGCATCGTTGCATGGCAATCAGCAATCCTCTTGGTAAGGGCGGCAAGCATTTCCGCTTGTGCTGATTGCCATGCGCTCCTCTTGTCCTTAGGCGAGCTTGCGGGCGAGCTCGCGCACCTCTTCCAACTTGGGCGAGGAGGCCATGCTGTCGCGCTCGGTCATACCGCTGATGGTGATAATGCCTTGGTCCTCCCACTTGCAGTACGCGCAGGTTGACTTGTACATAGCGATCGCCGCATCATAGACGCCCTCGCTGTGGCTATCGAGCAAAAGGGCCGTCTTGGTGAACGGGAAGCCCGTAGCACCGAAGGCGTACAGGCGGTCGATGGCGGCCTTTTCCTGCGCGGTGATATCGAACCAGTAGATAGGCGAGGCGAAGACGACCATATCTGCGTCTTTCAGCGACTCGATCACGTTGGCCATGTCATCCTTCTGCACACAGGTGCCCTCATGGGCGAAGCAGTACCGGCATCCCAAGCAGCCGGCAATCTTTTTGCTGGCAACGCGGATGACCTCGACCGTATTGCCGCCCTCACGCGCAGTCTCGGCAAACACCTCGACCATGGTATCGGTATTGGCGCCCTTACGCGGGCTACCACTCAATACAACGATATTCATAGGAATCTCCCTCCTTCATGCCGCAGGCGCGCGGCACACATTTCGTTGTAACCAAAACAGATGGAGCTATTCAGTCGTCCGCAGACCACATCTCTCGTTCGTGTTCTCTAGACATAATCTCATTGCCTGATAACTCCTCGACTGTCTTGACTCTCTCCGAGAATTGAACAGCAAATCGTTGCTCGCAAAGTATCGCCTGTGGGAAAATTAACTTGAGCTTTCTCCCTGCTCGCGTAAGCGTTCGCGTGAAAGAGCCTAGCCGCATCGGCCAGGCGCAATATAGATCCGCGGAAACCGGCCTACGAACAAGGAGCGCCTTATGTATGGACAGCATGCACCACAAACCCAGAACGATCGAACCAGCTCGTTTATCCGTAGCGTCAAGCGTCATGCGGGCGTTAGAGCAGTCGCCTTCGGAGCGATTATTCTTGTGTCAGGGCAGCTCTTGCTACCCAATTCGGCACTAGCGGCCGAAACGCCCGAACCCGATGCTGCAACGCCCATCACCCGCAGCGAAGCCAACACGGATGGCAACTTCACAGCTACCACCGTTGTCGACCATAACTATGACTTGGAGCTCCCTCCTGCCTTCATGTTGGTCCAGAATGAGGCGTTTGTATACGACTTCCCCGACAAACCCGAGGATTTCGGCTACGGGCTTAACGACACCATCCACCTCTTCAAGGTCGACACCGATACCAAAAGCCTTATAAAAACCGAAAACCCCAAAGAAGCCAGCGTCTCTATTACGCTGACCATGATCGACAATCACGTAAGAGCAACCGTAGTCTTTACAGGCGGCTACGCCGACGACCAAATCCCTTATAGACTAAACCTCGCCAGCTCAACCCTCCTTGGCACACACGTTGACCGTGACTACGATAGCGGCCAGGGGATTATGCGCGAAACGCGGCACGACTACTACATCCGCTGCGTCTTCGACAGCGACGTGCAATTGATTGCAACCGACGTGACCGATCCCGAGCCCAGCCCTGACGTTAAACCGAACCCAGAGGTAAAACCCGAACCGGAAACCAAGCCCGAGCCCACACCGCAGCCCGAGGCAGAAAAGCCCGCGGCAAATCCCGTTTCCACCAAGGCAGTAGCGGCGGTTAAACCAGCCGGGACCACCCTACCCGCGACGGGCGACAACGGTGCGATGGCAGTCGCCCTGAGTGTTGCCGGTGGTGTAGTTGTAGCAGTTGGCATTTCCGCAACAAGGCGTCGCAACCGCTAGCCAGCATTTCGTACCTCGCAGACAAAGATCCATCCACGCTCCGACGAGCCTTACTCACCGAGAAGATTCTTCCCCACAGAAATGAGCCTCTTTCCAACGGCCGCCTTCACGCCAATCATTACAACCACGTGGACAGTGCGGGCTTCGAGGTCCGCAGCAAGGACGTCCCCCGATGCCCGCAGTGCGGCTGGCAACTCGTGCTGTGGGTGCGAAACGACACGTTTCTGCAGGGCGCGGCGTGGCGCGAGGGCCTCGGGCGATACGGGCCGATTTGGGCACCCTGCTCACGACGACGATTTGAGCGCAAGCGAATTCCCGACAAGCATGACAATGCATATGTCGTCATGCTTGTCGGAACATATGACGGCTATCTAGCGTCCAGCCGAGCCATCAATTAGACTTGACTTCGAGTAACTCGAATGCACTAACCTGCGGTTTTGTAAGAGGGATACCGCGTAGCAGCGACGAGCTGCACGAGCGGGTCGCTGGAGGGGACGTTCGGACCCGAGTCCGAACACTTTGTCTACAGTTGCCTATACACCACCAACGTTTTGCGAAAGCGACGGCACCTCACGGGAGAACTGACATCGTACTCGTCGCCGCGCTCCGCCCCCCTAAGCGATGTGCCTGCTACGAAACAATTGTCTTGTAATAAGCGCCGAAGTCTGCCAGCGAGTCCATGATGGGCATCATCTGGCGGCCGAGCTCGGTAAGGCCATACTCAACGCGGGGAGGATTCTCGCCATAGTCATGGCGAAAGACCAGCCCATCATCCTCCATCTGCCGCAGGCTGTCGGTAAGCACCTTCTGAGAGATCCCCTCCAGGTTGCGGCGCAACTCGTTGAAACGCCAAGGGCGTACGCGTAAGTTACGAATAATGAGCAGTTTCCACTTGCCGCCAATGAGCGCTACCGCCGTTGCGACCGGACACTCCGGAAGCTCCTCTTTCGCCATCATGGGAGACCCAACCTCCTTGACCATACCGGTTTCACAAAAAGGCACGCAGTTACAAATATGTGCGTACTCGTATTTGCATGCGCTTTCGCGTTGAATATATCTCACGCAGGAGATGCCTGCAAGGTAAATCAACCCCAAGAGAGGAACCATTATGGCTAATTATGCAAAGACCCACATCGGCAATGAGAGCCGCGTTGAGCTGCACGAGGTGCTCGGGCTTACCGGGGCAGAGGTGAGTATCAACAGTCTTCCCGCCGGCGCTGGCGTTCCGTTCGTCCATGCACACAAGGAAAACGAGGAGATCTATGGCGTGCTCGAGGGCGCAGGCTCGGTCACGATCGACGGTGAGGATATCGAGCTTGCGGCCGGCGACTGGCTGCGCATTTCCCCCGCTGCGCATCGTCAGTTCCGCGCCGCGTCCGACTCGGGGATCACATACGTCTGCATTCAGGTCAAGCAGGGATCCCTCGATGCCTTCACGGCCGACGACGCCATCATGTTCTAATTCGCGATTAATCTGCAAGGGGCCGATACCGCCCGCATGCCCCCTTCGGAATAGGCGCTGAGCAGCTCCTGGGCGTGGGCAAACTTAGGCCCTCGCCTCCAACCGAGCAGGCGGTTGACCGCGAGATTTCCTTGGACGTTGTGGACGAAGAGCAGAGAGGCGTCTGCCAGCCCCAGCTCCCGGGTCGCCCGGTGAAGGCGAGGAAAAAGGGCACGAAGGGAGCGAAGGGCGTTCCGACAGGAAGTCGGAGCGCTCTGTTTGCATTTTTGGGATCATCCCAAACCCTTGCCAGCTCTGTGGCGAATGCCGAAAGCTGCAGATCGATTATCTGCAGATTGTATTAATCCATGCCTGAATATCTTTCTCAGAAGTACGGAGCATGGATTCA
>CABQLI010000040.1 GCA_902464965.1 uncultured Collinsella sp. | reverse complement strand
CACGCAAAGGAAAGCACTTAATGTGCTTTCCGTCTTGCGCAGGACTGTAGAGCAGGAAACTTAATTACGCGCCGCTCCCCGCCCACGCCGGGCAAACCATCCCTTGTACTTTATCGAGGTAGAGTGTATGATTCTGAACGTTACATGACTCACTTTACCTAACTAAAGTGCCATCAAGGGGGAATACCATGAATACCGATATGTCTCGTCGTCAGTTTGTTGGCCTAGCCGGCTCGCTTGCCACGGTGCTTGGCCTTGGTCTTGTCGGTTGCGGCGGTGGTGCCGGCAAGGGCTCCGCTGCTGGCTCTGCCGCGGCCAAGGATGTGAAGGGCGCTGCGGAGTCCAAGAAGCTCGTGGTGGGCTTTGATAAGTCCTATCCTCCGTACGGCTTTGTGGGCGACGATGGCGAGTACACCGGCTTTGATCTCGATCTGGCCAAGGCTGTTGCC
Source organism: uncultured Collinsella sp. (assembly GCA_902464965.1). Lineage (GTDB taxonomy): Bacteria > Actinomycetota > Coriobacteriia > Coriobacteriales > Coriobacteriaceae > Collinsella. The sequence goes on along the minus strand of CABQLI010000040.1, from coordinate 19,490 downwards.
GATAAGCAGGGCTGGGAGGTCAAATACGAGGCCATCGACTGGGACGCCAAGGATACGCTGCTCAACTCGGGCGCCATCAACTGCATCTGGAACGGCTTTACCATGGAGGGCCGTGAGGATGACTACACGTTCTCCGAGCCGTACATGCTCAACGAGCAGGTGCTGGTGGTCAAGAAGGATGCGGGCATCAAGGGCTGGGACGATCTTGCCGGCAAGACTGTGATTACCCAGACTGATTCCGCTGCGCAGGACGTGCTTGAGGGTGACCAGAAGGATCTGGCAGCGACGTTTGCCACGCTCGACACGATCGGCGAGTACAACACGGCCTTTATGCAGCTCGAGAGCGGCGCGGTCGATGCCGTGGCGTGCGATCTTTCGATTGCCCAGTATCAGCTTGCCGCCAAGCCCGATGCCTATACGCAGCTTGATGAGCCGCTGTCCAGCGAGCACTACGCCGTTGGCTTTAAGAAGGGCGACACCAAGTCGGCCGATGCTGTAGCCGAGTCGCTCAAGGCGCTCTACGAGGACGGCACGGTCAAGGACCTCTGCGATAAATATTCAAGCTATGGTTTGTCTTTCGATAATTGGGTGCTCAAGTAATGTCTATTCAGGTCATGATGCAGATGCTTGGCCAGGGATTCTTGGTCAGTTTGCAGTTGTTTGTGCTGACGCTGCTGGGGTCGATTCCGCTGGGAATCCCCGTGGCGTTTATGCGCATGAGCAAAATCGCGCCGCTTCGCTGGATTGCGCGCATCTACATTTCGGTCATGCGCGGTACGCCGCTCATGCTGCAGATGTTTGCCATCTACTTTGCCCCGTACTACGTGTTTGGCATTTCGCTCACGCCCGATTCCAAGTGGACGGCGTGCGTCGTGGCGTTCATCATCAACTACGCCGGTTACTTTGCCGAGATCTATCGCTCGGGCCTGCAGTCCATTCCGCGCGGTCAATACGAGGCTGCCGAGGTGCTGGGCTATTCGCGCATGCAGACGTTTCTGTATATCGTGATGCCGCAGGTCGCCAAGCGTATTCTGCCTGCGATGGGCAACGAGATCATCACGCTGGTCAAGGACACGTCGCTGGCGTTTGCCATTGGCGTGGGTGAGATGTTCTCGACGGCCAAGGCGCTGGTCGCCTCGCAGGTGAGCATGGTGCCGTTTGCGATTGCGGCGCTGATTTACTGGGTCTTTAATTTCGTTGTCGAGATGCTGCTGGGCGCCGCCGAGAAAAAATTGGATTACTACCATGATTAATTCGGTAATGAATATATCGAACGCTCGCAAGGCGTTTGGCGGCAATGAGGTGCTCAAGGATATCTCGCTCGAGGTAAAGCGTGGAGAGGTCGTGGCGATTATCGGGCCTTCGGGTGGCGGCAAGTCCACGCTGCTGCGGTGTGCCACGCTGCTCGAGACGCTCGACGGAGGCTCGCTCTCGTTTGGCGACCTTGCCGTTGCGACGGATGCGGGTTCGGGCGCGGTCTATGCGAAGGGCGATGTGCCCAAGCGGGCACGCTCGCGATTCGGCCTGGTGTTCCAAAATTACAACCTGTTCCCGCACTATACCGTGATGAAAAACATCATCGACGCGCCGATCCGCGTGCTTAAGCGCCCGCGCGAGCAGGCGGAAGCTCGTGCGCGCGAGTTGATCGCGCAGATGGGGCTTACGGGCAACGAGAACAAGGTGCCATGTGAGCTTTCGGGCGGTCAGCAACAGCGTGTGAGTATCGCCCGCGCCTTGGCGCTTGATCCGGAGATCCTGTTCTTTGACGAGCCGACCTCGGCACTCGATCCCGAGCTGACGGCCGAGGTGCTGCGTGTCATTAAAGACCTTGCCGCGCAGAATATGACGATGGTGATTGTGACCCACGCAATGCAGTTTGCGCGCGATGTTGCCGACCGCGTGGTCTTTATGGATGGCGGCCGCATTGTCGAGGAGGGTCCTGCCGAGCAGGTCATCGACCATCCGCGTGAGCAGCGCACCCGTGAGTTCTTGAGCCGTATCGAGGGATAGGCTCAGGTATTTACTCAACTATTAATTGAGGCGAAGCCGCCTCAGGTCTTACGGTCTGTGGCGGCTTTTTGTTTGCATCGACGGGGTTCAATAATCGCCTCACAAGCTTGTCTCTTCCTCTCGCCGCCTGTATTCATACGTGCGCCGAAAGGTATGCATGGACAGCCGCCCGTGAGGGTAGGGTGGTGGCATAGGACATTTGGAGGGTGAGTCGGCTCGGCTGCCGACCATGCTGCTCCCGGGATGGCACCGACCGCGAACTCTCCCCGTTGGCGTCGCGCATTGCGCGCGGCCCTGCAAGGAGGTCATCATGGGTGCTCCCAAGACCGGTAACGTAAGGAACGTGGTGCTCGTAGGCCAAGGCGGGGTGGGCAAGACTTCACTCGCCGAGGCCATGCTCCACCTTTCCGGCAAGACCGCCCGCCTGGGCGGCCACGACGGCACCAAGCCCACGCTCGACTATGACCCCGAAGAGGTCAAGCGTTCATTCTCCATCTCGACGACCATCGCGCCGATCGACTGGAAGGGCGCGCGCATCAATGTGCTCGATGCCCCGTGCTACCCCGATTTTATCGGCGACGCCTTTGCCGCGATGAGCGTCTGCGAGACGGCGCTGTTTGTGGTCGACGCTGAGGCCGGCCCGCAGCCTACGACGGTTAAGCTCTGGTATGCCGCCGAGGACCTGCGCCTGGCGCGTGCGGTGTTCGTAAACCGCCTGTCGCGCTCCGAGGCCAGCTTTGCGACCACGATGGACCTGCTGCAGGAGCGCTTTGGCACGCGCCTGGGCGCCGTGACCCTTCCCTGGGGCGAGGGCGAGGACTTTGACGGCATCATCGACCTGGTGCGCATGAAGGCGCGCCATTGCAACGGCACCGAAGCCGTTGAGTCGGAGATTCCCGAGGAGTATCGTGCCCAGGCCGAGGAGGCCCATGACCATCTGTGCGAGCTGGTGGCCGAGGCTGACGATGAACTGATGATGAAGTACTTGGAAGGCGAGGAGACGCTGACGCAGGAGGAGCTTGAAGGCCTGCTGTCGAAGGCGATCGCCGAGCGCATCTTTGTGCCGGTCTTTGCGGGCGATTGCATTAAGGAGCAGGGCGTCAACTCGCTGATGGACGACATCGCGACGTACTTCCCGGCGCCGACCGACTACGGCGAGATGCCGCTTATCGACGGCGATTCGCTTAAGATCTCGAGTGACGATGACCGTCCGGTGGCGTTTGTGTTTAAGACGCTGGCCGATCCGCAGCAGGGTCGCATCAGCTTTATCAAGGTGCTGACGGGCACGCTTGAGCCGGGCCTTGAGCTGATCAACGCGCGTACCCGCAAGAGCGATCGTCTGGCCCACCTGTATGTGATGTGCGGCCGCGATATGACCGAGGTTGGCCACGCTTATGCCGGTGACATCATCGTGGCACCCAAGCTGGCGGCCGAGACGGGCGATACGCTCTCGATTACCGGCAAGGTCGAGGCTGCGGCGTTTAAGTTCCCCAACTCGCAGTACCGCATTGCCATCGAGGCCGAGAATCGCGGGGACGAAGAGAAGCTCTATACGTTTATCGAGAAGGCCTGTAAGGCCGATCCGACTATGAGCATCGACCGCGACGAGGAGACCGGCCAGACCATTATCTCCGCCGTTGGTGAGGCGCAGGTTTCGGTGCTGCTCAACCGTCTGGAGGACCGCACCAAGGTCGCTGCCAAGAGCGTGCCGATCCGCATTCCGTATCGCGAGACCATTCGCCGTACGGCAAGTGCCCAGGGCCGCCATAAGAAGCAGACAGGCGGCGCCGGCCAGTATGGTGACTGCTGGCTGCGCGTTGAGCCGCTCATTGGACCCGACGGCACGAGCGATGGCTATGAGTTTGTGGACGAGGTCGTGGGCGGTCGCATTCCGCGCTCGCTGATCCCCGCCGTGGACAAGGGCGTCCAGGAGACCATGAAGGACGGCATCATTGCCGGCTATCCGCTCACGGGCATTCGCGTGGCTGTGTACGACGGCTCGTATCACAGCGTCGACTCCAACGAGATGGCGTTCCGCGCGGCAGCTCGCATCGGCCTGCGCAAGGCGTGTGCCGATGCCGACCCGGTGGTGCTGGAACCCATCGAGGAAATCACGGTGACGATCCCCGAGAGCTACGCCGGCGCCGTGATGGGCGACATCTCGGCCTCGCGCGGTCGCGTGACGGGTATGGAGACCGATGAGCGCGGCGATACCGTGGTCATCGCGCAGGCGCCGCTGGCCGAGCTGACGGATTACTCGACGCGTCTGCGCTCTATCACGCGCGGCACGGGCGACTTTACCATGAAGCCTGCAGGCTACGAGCAGGTGCCTTATGACGTTCAGGCCAAGCTGGTTGAGCGCTATGAGGAGGGCCGCGCCAAGTAGCGTGTGACTTTGCCTGTAATATACATGCCGAGGCAAGGGCCGCTCTGGGCAATCCAGGGCGGCCCCTTTTGATCCCTAGGGGGCGGAGGAAAACGGATCATGGTAGGTTTTGGGGCAGCTTGGTCGGCCCTAGTCTCCCGAGGCCTGATTGCGGCCGGTGGCGTAGTCGATCTGCACATGCGGCTGCAGGTTGTAGCAATATACGTGGAAACAGAGGGTCCTGCCGTGGTCCTCGACCGATTGCGCCTCAAGGCGCACGCCACGGCAGACGAGTTCCTCTTCGTTATACATGGGCGTGACGCGATAGAGAACATGGTTGCCCGTGTCGTGGATGTAGTTGAGAATCTGCTCTTCAAACGGTAGCATGCCCGTCTCGTTGAGATAGCGCGTGCCGGTGAGGAGATTCTTACGGTTGGCGTTTTCGCCGCAGAGCGACCAGGCGATAAGGTGGCAGCGGTTGTAGAGGCTCTGGCCCGGAATAAAGTCGTAGCGCTGCTGGTGCCAGCCGGCGGGGTGGATGCGCGAGATATCGCCGCGCTTGCCCTGGCCGAGCGATTCGGGGCCTACGCAGGCGAGCGCTTTGCGGGTGCGGCCCAAACTGTCGAGCTTGGAGAACTTCTTAAAGCAACCCTCTTCTGTAGCGCGCTCGTATTCATCGAGCGTGAATGATGGTGTGCCGAGCGGGTGCGTGCTGTCGGCGCGAAGGGCAACGTAGGGGTTGCCGGCGTAGTCGGGAATGCTGCTGAGGTATACGCCGCGGGCGCGGTTGAGGTCGGGGTTTTCGACCTCGTCGATGGGGGTGGCGGCGCTGCCTGTGGAAGTGTCGTCACCGGTGTCAATTGCGGCGGATTCAGAGCCATCGCCGGAGTCCTCGGAGCTGGCTGTTCCCGATTCGAGCCGGGCGACCAGGTCTGCCTCGTTGCCGGTGCGCTTGGGACTCTCGTTTTGCTTCTCGGCCAGAGCTACCGCCTGTTCATCGCTTTGCGGCGACAGCAGCTTGGGAGCTCCGTCGAGCGATCCCGTAAACAGCGCAAACCCCAGCACCACGGCGGTGCCGATGGAAAGGACTTGCTTGTAGGCGGACTTGCGCGACATTGAGGCTCCTGGATGGACGGTTGGGAATCTACCAGTCTAGCAGGAGCCGGCAAGGGCCGTTCTGTCGAACAAATACTTAAGATTTGAGACAAACGCTACTGATTCATTTGTCTCATATGGAGCTGCGGCAGTTGTTGATGTGGGGCTATTCGGCGTTTCCCCAGATAAAACCTACCAAAATAAACCTGTTCCTTTTTGGCAGGTTAATCGGGGACTATTTCACCGCAACTTAGGGCACGGTTAGGAAGTGTGCACCTTAAAGAGTGGAGCCCATGATTAGAGAGGTCGCGCTCGTCTCTCTAAAGAGAAAGCCAGTTAAAGAGATAACATTGGGCAATCTACCAGAGAATTCGATACATCTCTCTAAATGTCTCTCTAAAATAAGGTGCTTATCTCTCTAAAGTTAGAGAGATATACTACACTTTAGAGAGATAACTCTATTGTTTTAGAGAGGCGGAATGCCAATGCTGCTGGATGAACCTCTTGGCCTTATCGTTGAGCGCCTTCGCAGGCGGGGGACTGATGACGCATCGGTAGAAGTTAAAGCCTGCACGAATAAATTGAGCGCAGACGTATGGGAGACAGTGAGCGCTTTTGCGAACACTGCGGGTGGGCTCATTATTTTGGGCCTGAATGAAGCCGAAGGATTTGTTCCTTCGGCTAACTTTGCTATCGATAGGGTGCGCGATCAGTTTGTTTCGGGTATCGGAGACGGAGGCTCAGCGGCAGTGGTGACCCATGCGCCGCGGTACGAGCTTGATCGAGGCGAGGTCGACGGGCTCCAGGTGCTTCTGGTGCGCATCTTTGAACTTGAGCTTAAAGCGAAGCCTTGCTATATCGGCGCGCGCGGCGTGCAGAACGGTAGCTACAAGCGCGTGGATGATAAAGATATCAAGATGTCACCCGCTGAGCTATATGAGCTGCAGAGTGCGTTGCTTCCGAGCGATGCAGACGGCACGGTGGTTTCGGAGGCAACGGTCGAGGATTTGGATCCAGATGTCGTGCGGTCTATTATCGCAAATCGCCGGCTGCAGACCCCGCGCGTTTTGCGCGGGGCCGATACGCTGGAAAAGCAGCTGGTCAGACTCAATATCACTACAAAGGATGGCGCCGTGAAGCTCGCGGGGCTTCTGTCGGCGGGAATTTACCCCCAGCAGTTCTATCCCAAACTGATGATCGATGTCGCCGTTCATTCCGATGTGGAAAAATCTGCACCCGGGCAACCCCGGTTTATTGACCGCCAGTTGTGCGATGGCCCGATTCCGGCTTGCATCGAAGATGCCCTTGCCGCGATTGGACGAAACTTGCGCAAAGCGGCGATAGTGCAAGGTGCTGGCAGAAGGGAGGATTGGGAAGTTCCCCAGGAGGTTTTGCGCGAGGCCTTGGCAAATGCCTGCATCCATCGAGAATATTCGCCCATGTTTGTGGGGCAGGCCGTGAGTGTCGATATCTATCCAGACAGAATAGAGATCAAAAACCCTGGCGGGCTTTGGGGCGGAAAGACGGTGGACAATCTTGCAGACGGGGAATCGCGCTGTCGAAACCCAAAGCTCATGAGCCTAATGGGGGCGACGCCGTTAGAGCATGCCGAGGGGGCCGTTGCGGAAAGCCAGGGATCTGGTATCCCGGCTATGATTCGCGAGATGGAGTCTCGTTCGCTTGGCAGGCCGAAATTTATCGTTAAGGCCGATTCGTTTACGGTGCTGCTTTCCCGGCACGGGGCGGAGCTTGCTGAAAACCGTACGTGGATTCAGAGCCATGTGGGTACCGAGCTGACGGATCGCGAGGAAACATTGCTCATGTTTATGCGGGAGCATGGGTGCGTATGCGATGTTCAAAAAATACGAGAGGCCCTGAAGTGGGATTCGGATGACATTCGCCTGATCTGCGGGGATCTTGTCGATAAACATGTCCTGTCAAAATGTGGCAAAGACACGTTTGAGATTATCGATATGGGCAGAGAATCGTCAGCTTCGACAGCGGATAGGATCCTGGAGGCTCTCAGCGCCGAAGTGGATATGACGGCGCGAGAAATAGCGGTTGCATCGGGGGTCAAAATTTCGTCTGTCCGTTACCATCTGCCAAAAATGGCGGATAAAGGACTCATCGAAGTAATGGGTTCATCGACGAGTCGTAACCGCCGATATCGGAAGAAGTAGATGCAGCCGGGTCGCCTCTCTAGTGCCTCTCGAAGTTAGATGGGTGCTAGGGGAGCGACTGCCTCGCGATATTTCCCCAGATAAAACCTGCCAAAACAAACCTGTCCCTTTTTGGCAGGTCAGTTAACGCAGTGCAGGTTGAGCATATGCGAGCGAGCGGGCTCCGGATGCGGTAAGGTGACGTGAAACAAGCGGGCGCTGACCTTTTGGTCGCGCCCGTGAAGTTGAACGTCAGATTGCCGTGCCCGGGGCCTGCGCAGCGCCGAGCAGTTACGCCGTTTGTAAAACGGCGTAGCCTAAAGATTCATGGCACCGTGAATGTAGGGGGTAACCTCGGGGGAGATATGGTCGCAGCCCAGCTCGCGCAGCGCGGACTCGATAACGGCGGGCAGCGGGGTCTTGCCCTTGTCGTCGATGGCGGCACCGCCGAGGGCGGCAATCTTGGCAACATCTGCGGGTGCGGCCTCGATATGCATGCAGCCGCCGACCAAGCGCGCGCGTACCTGTGCCAGATCAAGATCGTGCAGGTAATCCTCGCAGGCGCGGATTAAATCGACCTTCTCGCGCGTAAGCTCCTCGCCCGTGGGAACGCGCGTGGCAAGACATGCTCCCGCCGGCAGGTTCCAAACGGGATAGCCCCATGCGCGCAGCAGCTCGCGCTCTTCGTCCTTGGTAAAGCCGACCTCCATGAGAGGGGAGCGTACGCCGAGCTCTTTTGCCGCGCGCATACCAGGGCGGTAGTCGCCGCGATCACTTGCATTGCTGCCATCGATGACGGTGGGAAAGCCGAGCGACTTGGCGTGGTTGACGATGGCGGTAAAGCCGGCGTGCTTGCAGTGGTAGCAGCGATTGGCATCGTTGCAGGCTACCTGGGGGAGCTGCAGCTGATCGACCGAAAGATTGAGCACGGGGAGCTTAAAATGCGGCCCCTCATTGGCCTGTCCATCAACGGACTGCTCAAACGAAGCCTGTTCGGGCGTGCCGATGAGCGGCGTGGTGAGATGGACGAGGAGGGTATTGGTAGGCATGATGCGGGCGCATACGGCGGCCAAAAAACTGCTGTCAACGCCGCCGGAAAAGCCGATGGCGACGCGTCCGTATGCCAAAAGCAGCTGCTCGAGTGCTGCGAGTTTGTCCTGAAGCTCCTCTGCGGGTGCGGCGGTGTCTGAAAGCATGAAAGTTCCTTACAGTTATTAAAGCTCGGATGAAACTATAATCCCACCGAGCTGCTTGTCATAAGACTTCCAGCTATGTAACGAAAGTGCAATATGCTATATACGTTATATACAAGCTTGTAAAGTGCGGTAGAGTGGCAGTAATGCAATCCGGCGAGGGGGACCGATATGATCAAGGCTGTTATTTTTGACATGGATGGAACGCTGGTCGATACCGAGCGTTTGGGGATTAGGGCCTGGAAGGCAGGCGCCGCTGAGCTGGGACTCGCGATTGATGATGCGCTGATCCATCAGTTTATCGGTCGCACGCTACCCGATGTCATGGACATCCTCGATAAGCATTACGGCAGCCACGAGACCGCCGAGGCGATCTATGTCCGCCACAAGGAGATTCGCGACGAGATGGTCAAGACCGATCTGGAACTTAAGGCCGGCGCTGCCGAGTGCATAGACGAGCTGTTGGCTGCGGGCTATCACGTAGGCCTTGCAACGTCATCGCGCCATGTTACGGCCGAGCGCAACCTTAGAGCATTCGGCCTCTTTGACAAGTTTGAAACGGTGACCTGCGGTGAGGACGTCGTGCACGGCAAGCCCGACCCCGAGATGTATTTGCTCGCCTGCGAGCGCGCGGGCTTTGCTCCCGAGGAATGTGCCGTGGTCGAGGATTCGCGCAACGGCTGCGTCTCGGGCATCACGGCCGGATGCCACGTCTTTGCCGTCCCCGATATCGTGCCGCTGCCGCAGGACGTGGTGGATGGCTGCGAGGCCGTGCTCGATACGCTATTCGACCTGGCAGCGGCAGTCAAGGCCGTGCGCTAGACAATTGCGGTGTTGAAACGAGCAATTGCCCACGTTTACGCTCAAGCAAAAGGGGTCCGGCAATGGTCGGGCCCCTTTTGCTTGAGCGGCGACTTAGCATACTTGCGGGCGTGCTATAGATACGCACCGAGGTTGATGGCCGTGGCGTCGGTCTGGCTGCTTGCCTGGGTGCTGGCGCGTTCCAGCAGGAACGGCCGCACGAGTTCTTGGCGGTTGATGTCCTCGATGGCCGTGACCGTGGTGACGGTGCGCGCTGCAGAGCCGATGTGGACGTGCTTGGTCTTTGCCGGGGCCTTGTTCTCAATTTGCTCCATGAGCAATTGAACGCCCTTGCGGCCAATCTCGTAGCCCGGGGGCGCTACCGTAGTGAGCGGGACCGATCCGCTCCAAGCGAGTGGGTTGCCATCGCAACCTGCTACGCGTACTTGCCCGGGGACGGAGATGCCTTTATCGACCAGCGCCGAGATGACGCCCGAGGCCAGTACGTCGGTTAGACCGACGACAAAATCGGGGCGTTCATCGACGGGACGCTCGGCGATCTGGTTGCCGATACCATAGCCGTCGGCCGCCGTGTTCCACTCGCCGGCGTCAATGACTTCGATCTTGATGTCGGGATGTAGGGCAAGGGCCTTGTGAATGCCAAGCACGCGTAGGGTGAGCTGCATAAATGCTGCTCGACCCACAACGACAATATGGTGCGCGCCGCGGGCGATGGCGAGTTCGGCAATGATGCGACCCTGGGCCTCGTTGTCGGCCGCTACGTAGTAGCCGGGCTCGGAGCAATGGATGTCCAGGTAGACAATCGGCACGGGCATCTTGGTCATGGCGGGGTGCCAGTCGGGGGATGCCATGGGCTGAACCATGACGCCGGACATCTGGGTGCCCATAAAGTAGCGCAGGTAATGGTCCTCGAGAATATCGTCGTTATCGGCGTTGGCGATGAGCAGGTCGTAGCCGTGCTTGCGGGCCTCGTTGTGGGCGCCGCTGGCGATTTGGAGCGAAAAGCCGTGATCGAGACGGGGGAGCACCAGGCCAAAGGACTTGGTGGCGCCGCCCGCGAGCTGACGGGCGCTTTGGTTGGGCAGGTAGCCAAGGCGATTGATGGTCTCGTTGATGAGCTTGAGGGTCTCGGGGCGCAGCTTTTCGGGGTGGTTGAGCGCGTTGGAGACCGTGCCCAACGAAACTCCGGCCTCGCGCGCGACGTCGCTGATTTTTACCTTTGCCATAGCGGCCCCTTTGATGCGTTTCAAGTACAAGCCAGATTGTAGCATCCCAAACCTTCCAAAAAGGGACAGGTTTATTTTGGCAGGTTTTATCTGGGGAAACGCCGTTGCCAGCGCGACCACCACGAAGGGGACAGGCACCTTTGCGGTGGTTTGGACCGGCTGGGCATGTGTGCATCGGGTGGTATCTAAGTTGAGATACCACTTCTGGTATATCAGCTTGCGCTTGCGTGAGTACAATACTCGAACGTTATACGTCTCAGCGCCCCCTGTGCGTGGACGTCTTGCAGTCACGCGAACGAAGGGATTTATCCTATGTGCGGAATTGTCGGCTACACCGGCTCTGATATTGCAAAGAACATCCTGATCACGGGCCTCAAGCGCATGGAGTATCGCGGCTATGACTCCTCGGGCGTCGCGCTCGAGGTGGGCGAGGGCGCCGCGGCGCACCTCGACGTCATCCGCCGCGTGGGCAAGGTCGCGGGCCTGGAGAGCGAGCTTTCCAACATTGACAGCGACGCTACCTGCGGTATCGGCCACACCCGTTGGGCCACCCACGGCAAGCCTTCGGTCGTTAACGCTCACCCCCACACCAGCTGCGACGGTCGTATCGCCATCGTTCACAACGGCATCATCGAGAACTTCGCCGAGCTGCGCGAAGAGCTGGAGGACCGCGGCCACCACTTTAAGAGCGAGACCGATACCGAGGTCTTCGCGCATCTGATCGAAGAGGCTTATGCCGAGACGCACGACCTGATGGCCTCCGTGCGCGAGGCTTGCACCCACGTGGTCGGTGCCTATGGTCTGGCCGCCGTGTGCGCTGACGAGCCCGGCGTGATCGCCGTGGCCCGCAAGGATTCCCCGATCGTAGTCGGTGTGGGTGAAACCGGCTCCTATGTTGCTTCTGATGTCATCGCGCTCATCGACGCCACCCGCGATGTCGTGGTGCTCGAGGACGGTCAGTTTGCCAAGCTCACGCCCGCAGGCGTCGAGTACACCGACGAGGCCGGCAACGTTATCGAGCCCAAGGTCACCCACATCGACTGGGACCTGGACATGGCAGAAAAGGGCGGTTATCCCGACTTTATGCTCAAGGAAATCCACGAGCAGCCGCGCGTCGTGCGCGACACGCTGGTCGGTCGTATGACGCCGGCCGGCGAGCTCGACATCGACGAGCTGGGCCTTTCGCTCGAGGAGCTCAACGACATCGACCGCGTCTACGTGATCGCTTGCGGCACCAGCTATCACGCTGGCCTCATTGCTAAGAATCTCATCGAGGGCTGGGCTCGCATCCCCACCGAGGTTGAGGCGGCCAGCGAGTTCCGTTATCGCAATCCCATCATCACGCCGACGACGCTCGTCGTTGCCGTGTCCCAGTCGGGCGAGACGGCCGATACCCTTGCCGCCATTCGAGACGCGCGCATCAAGGGCGCCAAGGTCTTCGGCATCACCAACGTGGTGGGCAGCCCCGTGGCGCGTGAGAGCGACGGCGTCATCTACACTAAGGCCAACAAGGAGATTGCGGTCGCCTCGACCAAGAGCTTTATCGGCCAGGTCGTGAGCCTCACGCTTTTGGCCCTGCTGCTGGCGCAGGTCAAGTACCGCTTGACCACCAAGCAGGCGCGCATGCTGTTCCGCGAGCTTTCCGATACGGCCGAGCAGATCCAGTGGATTTTGGATACCCAGACCGAGGCCGTGCATGAGGCTGCCCTGCTGTGCAAGGACGCGCAGTCGGCGCTGTTCGTGGGCCGCGGCATGGGTGCCGCTATTTCCTACGAGGGCGCGCTCAAGCTCAAAGAGGTCAGTTACCTGCACGCCGAGGCCTACGCCGCCGGTGAGATGAAGCACGGCCCCATCGCCCTGATCGACCCGGGCTTCCCCGTCATCGCTGTGGCCACCAAGAGTGCCACCTACGACAAGACCGTGTCGAACCTCATGGAGTGCAAGGCGCGCGGCGCCAAGGTCATCGTCGTTGCCACCGAGGGCGACGAGGAGATCAACAAGATCGCCGACTGCATCATCCGCGTGCCGGCAGTCCGCGACGTGTTCAGCCCCATCACGGCGAGCGTTCCTCTGCAGCTGCTCGCACGCGAGGTCGCCATCCTGCGCGGCTGCGACGTCGACCAGCCCCGTAACCTGGCGAAAAGCGTTACTGTCGAGTAGTTGGTTCCGCCGTTCTAGCGACTAAGGCCCGGCTCCGCATTTGACGGAGCCGGGCCTTGTTGCATTTGCACAGATAAAACCTGCCAAAATGAACCTGTCCTTTTTTGGTAGGTTAGCGGAGCTTGCTGGTCTCGAAGTACTCGGGGAACTGGTCCAGAACTTCGGTTTGGTTGCGGAACATCATGTGCAGGTGCTTGCTGACCAAAAAGCTCGCTTCGATGGGGTCGCGACCGGCGATAGCGCGGCGAATCTGCTTGTGCTCGTTCACGATGTCCTGATTGTCGAGAACCTGCGTGGCGGCGCGCAGCCAGCGAAAGCGCTCAAGGTCGGCATTGGTCTCTTCGAGCCACGACCACACGGTGCTGCGACATGCGATGCTAAAAATCATGTGATGCATGAGGTTGTCGCTCAAAAAGAAGCCGATGCGATCCTCTTCGGCCATGGCCTTTTCCTGCAGCGCGATGGCGCGGTCGAGTTGCTCGATGCCGGCCGACGTGGCTCGCGCACAGCACTCCACAATCACCTGCTTTTCCAGATGCTCGCGAATGTAGCAGGCACTCTCGGCAAGGGTAAGGTTGATGGGTGAGACGTAGGTGCCGCTTTGGGGCACGGTGCGCACCAGGCCCTCTTGCGCCAGACGCACCAGTGCCTCGCGCACGGGCGTGCGACCCATGTCCAGGTCATCGCAAAGCTGCTTGACGCCCAGCTTTTCGCCCGGCTTGTAGTCCAGGTAGACGATTTTGCGTCGAATGGTGTGGTAGGACTGGTCCTGTAGGCTCGTTTCCTGCTCGCCGACGTGCATCGATTCTTCCATAGCGCCTCGCAACTGTTCTATCAAACTCATATGTCAGTTGTTAATTATGCCGCGAATCAGCTCTCCGCGGTGGGTAATTCGGCTGTTGCCTGAGAACTATTGCGGCATCTTAGTCTGTGTTTGCGCAAGGCTGCGCTCAATGTTGCCGTATCATAAGCCGTCGCAAACGTGAAATAGAAAGAAGGAATCCCATATGCAACTGGCAAACATCGTACGCGAGCGCTGGAAAGGCGTCTTGTTCTGCCTGATCATCGCTATCCCCGCGACGTTGCTCGGCAAACAGATTGAGGTGGTCGGCGGGCCGGTATTTGCCATCCTTTTTGGCATGGTCCTGGCGCTCGTCTTTCCTAAGAATCGTCGCGAACCGCTCGCCGCCGGCGTTACCTATACGTCCAAAAAAGTCTTGCAGTACGCGGTTATCCTGCTTGGCTTTGGCATGAACCTCTCCCAGATCCTGTCCAAGGGCGCCCAGTCGCTGCCGATTATCGTGGCGACAATCTCGACCTCGCTCGTCATCGCCTTTGTGCTCTGCCGCGTTATGAACGTGCCGGGCAAGATCGCGACGCTTGTGGGTGTGGGTTCGTCGATTTGCGGCGGTTCTGCCATCGCTGCGACCGCACCCGTCATCGATGCCGACGATCGCGAGATTGCCCAGGCCATTTCGGTCATCTTCCTGTTTAACGTTATCGCGGCGCTCGTGTTTCCGACGCTCGGCGGCATGCTCGGGCTGACCAACGAGGGCTTTGGCCTGTTTGCCGGTACCGCCATCAACGACACCTCGTCCGTAACGGCTGCGGCGAGCGCTTGGGACAGCATGCATCCCGGCGCCAATGTGCTCGAGAGCGCCACAGTGGTCAAGCTCACCAGGACGCTGGCCATTATTCCCATCACGTTGGTCCTCGCATGCTGGCAGATGCATCTGGCACGCAAGGCCGGCGGCGACGCCAAAAGCGCGTTCTCGCTTAAACGCGCGTTTCCCATGTTTGTGCTGTTCTTTGTGCTGGCGAGCGTAATCACCACGGTGCTTCAGCTTCCCGCGTCCATCACGGCGCCCATCAAGGAGCTGTCGAAGTTCTTTATTGTGATGGCCATGGCGGCTATTGGTTTTAATACCGATATCGTCGAGCTGGTCAAAAAGGGCGGCAAGCCCATCGCGTTGGGCTTTTGCTGCTGGATTGGCATTGCGTGCATGAGCTTGGGAATGCAGCACGTGCTGGGAATCTGGTAGAGAAGTAGCTTATTCGCGTGTTGCGTGCTGGTGAGCGCATTCTTACGGTGGAGCGATAGGAGCTCTTGCGGGTATGGCTTGTCCGCAGGTTTATAAGTCCCGAAGAGCTCTTATCGCCCCGCCAGGATGGCGATGCGGGGCAACACCTATACTCGCAGGACGGCGCTTTCTGCCCTATAGTGTTTGGTGAGCAATATCGTTCAATTTTGAAACACTCGGTCGTGCGACCAGCGGCGGCTGCATGTCGCCGCGGACAGGGGCAAATCATGGATAGCGATGCCAAGCTGAACATCTTGACCGAGGCCCTAGCTGCTGCCGGGGCCTCGGCATTGATAATCGATGCGCGTGGGGACGTCGCGATCTCGACCATGAATGACGCGGCGCTTGAGCGGGATGTGGCGGTTTTTGTCGCTGAGCGCCTCGACCGTATAGGAGACGGTGCGCGTCTGGTTATGGGGCGTGCGGGTGCGCGCCTGAGCCTGACCGTTCGCCCCACCGACAAAGAGGGCGGGGGCCTTTGGGTCGTCGTGGTCCGCGAGGTGCGCGGCGCCGCGGCGCATGCGGGCATCGAGTGGCTCAACGCCGACGAAGTTGAGGCCCGCTACGAATCGAGTGCGTACGGCATCGTTGAGGGTGCCGCTGCGGTGGCTGCACCGGTTGCCGAGAGCTACGCGCGCGGTGTGCCCCTTATGCTCGAGGGTGAGCTGGGAGCGGGTCAGGTTGAGATCGCCAAGCGCCTCTATCTGGACGGTCCTTTTGCCGATCAGCCCTTTGTTTCCGTCGCGCTCGATGAGCTCACCGAGCGCGGTTGGCGCCATGTGCTCAAAAGCGCCGAATCGCCGCTGTTCCAAACGGGGCTGACCCTTTGCATTGAGGGCTGGAACGCGGTTGGCCCCCAGCGCCTCCGCGAGCTGGTCTCCACGATGGCCGACACCGCGTTGGCGACGCGCTGCCATGTGGTGCTGACGGCGAATGACATGCCGGGCGGCAGCGAAAGTGATCAAGCCGCCTTTGTGACCGAGCGCTTCGCCTGTGCGGTGAGCGTGGCGCCGGCAATCGCCGAGCAGGGAGCCGCGTCGACGAAGGTTGCGCGCTATTTGGAATATCTCGCTAACGCATTTGGGACGGCAGCGCCCACGCTGTCTGCCGCGGCGACGAAGACGCTCGATGCTTACCGCTGGCCGCGCAATTATCTGCAGCTCCGCGAGGTCTCGGAACGACTGTATATATTGGTGGGGGCGGGCACGGTGGACCGCGCTGTGGCGGAGGAAGTGCTCGCCCAAGAGGACGTGATTAAGACCGCAACCTTTGGTGCCCCGACACTCGAAAGCGACCTGTATATCCTGCGACCGCTGGCCGATACCGAGCGAGATATCGCGCATCTGGTTGTAGATCATCTCCACGGCAACCGAACCCGTGCGGCGGAGGTGCTGGGCATAAGCCGTACAACGCTGTGGCGCTTGCTGAAGGACGATGACCGTTGAGCGAGGCGTCCGTGACCGCGCGCGACGCGTGTGCTACAGTCCAAAGCGTTATTGTTTCGATTTGGTTACGGCGTGCGAGGGCATATGGCTGAGACTTCAAAACCGAGCCGCAGAAGGCGGAGCGCCGCGCCGGTCAACCGACGCACGACATCGGTGACGTGGGGCAAACACGCCTCGGGGTTTGATGGCTCGTTCAAGCGCACTAAATATGGCTATCCTTCGGCAAGCGCCCGCTTGGCCATGCAGGCAGAGTCCTCGCTGTGGGGCCGCAAACGCGTGGTGGGCTCAAAGCTCAAGCACGACGGAACGCTCGGTTACATCAGCCGCGGGGCGGCTCGTCGTAGCGGACTCAATCCGGCTGGTTGGCATCGTTATGTTCCGATCGCGGTCGTCGTTGCGGTGATCGTCATCGCACTCGCTGCGCTTGGCTACGCCGGCGGTGGCGCCAACTTGGACGCAGTGTTTAAATCGCCCGAGCTCGCGCATGCAGGCACAGAAGTTGTCGAGGGCGCTCAGACCCAGACGGGCGTCGCACCCCAGCGCGGCATCGTTGCGGCGGCCTCCACCATCGCCGATGCTCAAAAGGACGAGGGCGAACAAGGCAGCGAAGCCGAAACGACTCACACGAACGAAACGACGACAACGGCGACGTCAATATAAGTTGCGAGTGGGGTAGCTAAAATAGCCCCGTCCAAAATTAGCTACCCCCGCTGACGCTCCTGGGTTACCTTACGTACACCACGTTGTCGCGGCGCGGCTTTGCCTCGGGTAGCGCGTCCTCGGCGTAGCCAAGAATGCAGTTACCGACACCGCGCAGGCTGCCGTCGGCGGGCAGGCCCCAGCTGGCCAGCAGCTCCAGGCCCTCGGGCGAGTCAAAGACCTCATGCGCGCGGTGAATCCAGCACGAATCGACACCCAGTGCATAGGCGGCGTTGAGCAAGTTGCCCATGGCGAGCGAGCCGTCTTCCAGATGTGTGGGCACGCTGCGGTCAACCAGCACCACCACAACGGTCTTGGCGCCATAGAAGGGGTCGCTGTTGCTGTCCATGACCTGGGCGTTGAGCTGTGAGAGACGCTTGACGGTCGCGGGGTCGGTGACGGCGACAAACGTCACCGGCTGGCGGCCCATGCCGCTCGGTGCATATTGGCCGGCTTCAATAATACGTGCAAGCTTTTCGGCCTCGACGGGACGATCGCTGTAGTTGCGGCAGCTGCGGCGGTGAATGAGTGCTTCGATAGTCTCCATGGTGTCTCCTTGCGGTGGCGTTGCAGATGCCCCGTTCATACCCGTCGGGCTCAAACGGTAGACGGTCAATTACCCGGCCAAAAGGATAGATTCCAATTGGGAAAGTAGGTTTGCATAAAAGTACCTTCAGAATGTGACAAACAAATGGGATGGTTAAACGTTTTATCCCGTCTACCCTGCGGTTTTTTACCACTTGCCTAAATGACGAACGCATAACCTCTGATAAAGGTTTTACTAAAGGAGTACCAACGTTTATCAATGCGCCGTGGTGGCGCCGGGCCAGGAGGTAACATCATGTTCCAGGCTGGAGATGTCGTCGAGACCGATTTCGAAGGATTTCTGAAGCTGCTGCGTTCCAAGACGCGCGCTTTCGTGTCGATCAACGATCACGAGTACTACATCACGCACACCGATGGCTATTGGCGTGTTCAGGATTGCGAGGCCCTCAACGACAAGGGCCACTTTACTGACTGCTCTGAGTTGGTCAACACGGTCTGCGAGGTCGTCGAGCTGCCGTGGATTGCCGGCAAGAGCCTGCATGACAGCTTCTCGGGCGCTACGGTCTATGAGGCCGTCGCCGCTTAACAGGCAATAAAACCCGATTTTCACGTGACCGCTGGCGCCGCCCCCGCGCCGGCGGTCTTTTTCTGCCGATAGGCCATAAAATGCGCGCATTTGCGGAGAGCCTGTTGACGATAGTCAAAACTCGGACTAATCGAGAGACACAAAATTGGTCAAAAATCGGACAATCGAATGGTGGGATAGATGAATAGTGCGGTTACGCTGGTCGACTTCGATCGGTTGCTCAATGGACTCGACCATATCTATTCGGAGTTCTCGCGCGCCTGCGGCCTTTCGGACTTCGCCTATTGGATGCTCGTCGACACCAGCACGGCGGGCGGCAGTATTGCCGTAAGCCGTCTGACAAGCGAATGGTTCTACAGCAAGCAGACCATCAACTCGGCAATTAAAACCTTGACGGCGCGGGGCTTCGCAACGTTGGAGTTTGCCGAAGGCAGTCGTAAGAGCAAGGTTGTGAGCCTGACCGAAGAGGGCAGGCGATTTGCCGAGCGTTATGCGTTGCCGGCACTCAAGGCCGAACAGCGAGCCTTTGGCGCGCTTGAGCCATGTGAGCAGCGCGAGATTATGCGCTTGATCGGCAAATTCTCTCAGGTGCTCGGCGATGAGTGCGATGCCTTTAAGCAGCATATCGCTGCCGAGAGCCAAGCCGAGAATCAAGGTGAGGGGGAGTCGTGCGACTGTTAATGAGGTTTCTAAAGCCATATCGAGGGCTTGTCGCAGTGACGCTGCTGGTGCTGCTGGTGGATAACGTCGGTACGCTGTTGGTTCCCACGATGCTGGCGAACATGGTCAACACCGGTATTACCACGGGCGATGTCGACTACATTTTACGCAACGGCCTATACATGTTTATCGCAACCAGCATGGCTAGCGGCGGCACGGTGCTGGGCTGCTATCTTTCGGCGCGCCTGGCCGCCAACGTGGCTTGCGATATTCGCAATGCCGTGTACGACAAATCGCTCGAGCTCGCGGCCAGCGATTTTGAGCGCTTTGGCACCGGATCGATGATCACGCGCTCGCTCAACGACATCAACGTGATTCAGCAGGCGATTCTGCAGACGATTCAGCTGGTGCTGCCCGTGCCGTTTTTGGCTGTGGCGGGCATC
>CABQLI010000039.1 GCA_902464965.1 uncultured Collinsella sp. | reverse complement strand
ATACCGGCGGGGACGTAAATCTCGTCCGCCCAGCCGGGGGCCTCCCCCGAGGACGCCACCGCTATCCGGTAGCTCGACTCCCCGCCCTCGGACACGTTGACCCCGAGAACCCCCTCGGGTCCCGAGCCATCGGCGAGGGCGAGCAGGGCCTCGATGCTCCCGGAGCGCGAGGCACCACCCCAGAACCTCCCGAGCTCCTCTCTCCCTTCCTCCCCCATCTGGGCGAGGAGGCCCGCCTCGGACGGCCCGCACGGCGTTAGCGACACCCCGACGAGGCGCATCCCGCCCCATAGGACGATCCTCCACGGCAGGGGCTCGGCGCCCGTGACGGTGAGAGAGAACGAGAGCCTCGGGAAGACCGAGAGCGGGGCACCCGGGCGCTTCGCCTCGCTGGGCGAGATCCCGAGGGTGTCCCTGAACGCTCGGTTGAACGCGGTCGGGGAGCAGTAGCCGTACCGGACCGCGACGTCGACGACCCGCTCCCCGCGGGACAGGTCGAGCGCGGCGCGGGAGATGCGGCGCCGGCGCACGTACTCCATGAGGCCGATGCCGGCGATATAGGAGAACATCCTCCGGAACTGTCCCTCGGTGCAGGCGGCGAGCCGCGCCGCGTGGGCGAGGTCGAGGTCCCCCTCGAGGTTCGCCTCTATGTAGTCCATCGCGTCGTTGAGGTCCTCTATCCAGCCCATCGGGTCACCATCCTTCCGAGAAGAGAGCATGGGGCAACAAGGCAGCGCAGTCCTCGCGTCCAAGGGGCGAATAATGAGAGTTTTTGATGACTGGCTCGTCGCCGACGGCCCGTCTCGATGATAGACCGTCGGCACGAGGATCCGACCCGCGAATGCCCGTTTTGCATTGTCAGGAACCTCGCTCAGGAGCACGCCATGAAGGAGGATGCCCGCCGCGCCGTGATGCGCACGGCACACCAACGACGCGACAGCCGCGATCGAAAGCTGAGGAGGGACGTTAGCCACTGGGCTAGCAAGTAGCCCATTCCGTGCGCACAGCGCCAGGAACAGCGGCCCGCCCATCGATCACCTTGGACCATGGTACCGTCGCAGTAAGAGGACGGACAGCGGGCGGGCGCTAGGGCGAACAAATTGGCATGAAAAGAGGGCGGCATAGACCTTCTGGTCATGCCGCCCTCTTTGAATGACAAGTTGTCGCTCTGGCGCCCGCGCAGCGTCGACTGATCCGCCGTTCGGTAGAACGACGGAACCGCCTAACCGCCCAAGTAAGCTTTGCGGACGTTGTCGTCGTGCAGCAGCTCTTGGCCGCTACCGGTCATGGTGATCTTGCCGGTCTCGAGCACATAGCCGCGTGTGGCGATGGAAAGCGCCATCTGTGCGTTTTGCTCGACCAGAAGCACCGTGGTTCCGGCCTTGTGCAGGTCCTCGACAATCTGGAAGATCTGCTCAATCAGAATCGGCGCCAAACCCATGGAGGGCTCATCGAGCATGAGCAGCTTAGGGTTACTCATAAGAGCGCGGCCCATAACGAGCATCTGCTGCTCGCCGCCCGAAAGGGTGCCGGCGACTTGGCGACGGCGCTCCTTAAGGCGCGGGAACTGCTCGTAGACGCGCTCGAGACCCGGAGCCACCGTTGACTTGGGCTGCGTATAGGCACCCATTTCCAGGTTCTCCTCGACCGTCATCTGCAAAAAGGCACGACGACCCTCGGGAACCTGAGCCAGGCCCTTGCCCACCAGTTTATCGGCAGGCGTATGGGTAATGTCCTCGCCCATAAACTTGATGGAGCCGGTCTTGGAACGTAGCAGGCCCGAGACGGTTTTAAGCGTCGTGGACTTGCCGGCGCCGTTGGCACCGATCAGAGCCACGATCTCGCCCTCGTTGACGTTAAAGGAGATGTCCTTGATGGCGTGGATAGCGCCGTACCAGACGTTGATGTTGTAGACGGAAAGCATCGACTCTGCCATTTAGTTCTCCCCCTTATCCTGCTTGCCCAGATACGCCTCGATAACGGCATCGTTGTTCTGGATTTCCTCGGCCGTGCCCTTGGCGATGACCTTACCAAAGTTAAGCACGCAGATGCCCTCACAAATGTTCATGACGAGCGACATATCGTGCTCGATAAGCATGATGGCGATACCAAAAGTGTCGCGAATCTTAACGATGTTCTCCATGAGCTCTGCGGTCTCGGACGGGTTCATGCCGGCGGCAGGCTCGTCGAGCAGCAGCAACTTGGGGTTGGTGGCAAGAGCGCGAACGATCTCCAGACGACGCTGAGCGCCGTAAGGCAGCGAGCCGGCCTGCTCGTTTGCCAGGTGCTCCATATCAAAGATGGACAGCAACTCCATGGCGCGTTCATGGGCGGCCTTCTCGTGCTTCCAGTACGTCGGCAGGCGCAGCACGCCCTCAAAGCCGGAGTAGCGCTCCTGGTTGTGCAGGCCGACCTTAACGTTGTCCTCCACCGTCATGGTGTTGAACAGGCGGATGTTCTGGAACGTACGGGCAATACCCATGCGGTTGACCTGGTAGACCGACTTGCCCGAAGTGTCCTCACCGTCGAGCAGGATGGTGCCGTGCGTGGGCTGGTACACCTTGGTGAGCAGGTTGAAGACCGTAGTCTTGCCGGCACCGTTGGGGCCGATGAGACCGGCGATCTCAGTCTTGCCGATGGTTAGGCTAAAGTCGTCGACTGCCTTAAGGCCGCCGAATTCAATGCCCAGGTGGATGCACTCGAGCGCCGGGCGCTCGCCCAGGTCGCGGTCGGGAACGATGGCGCCAGAAGGATACGGGACCATCTTGCCCTTGTTGAACTCAAATTTACTGGGCATCGGCTGCCACCTCCTTCTTGGAAGCAAAGCGGTCCTTAATGCGTGCGAAGAACCCCTTGAGCTGCGGGTTGTTGGTAAAGATCATGACCAGGATCAGCACGATGGCGTAGATGAGCATGCGGTAGTCCGAGAACTGACGGAGCAGCTCGGGAAGCACCGTGAGCAACGCCGCCGCGATAACGGAGCCGCGCATATTGCCCAGACCACCCAGGACCACGAACACCAGGATGAGGATGGACGTGTTGAAGTCGAACTTGGTGGCGGAGAGCTGCGAGAAGTTACCGCCGAAGAGAGCTCCGGCAGCACCGGCGAGGGCAGCGGAAACCACGAAGGCGATCATGCGGTACTCGGTGACGGAGATGCCTACGGACTCGGCTGCAATCTTGTTATCGCGCACGGCCATAATGGCACGGCCGGTACGGCTGCGAACCAGGTTGAGCACGATCACGAGTGCGACCATGACCAGGATGGCACCGGCGAGGAAGGTCGAGTACGTCGACACGCCCGAGGCGCCCTGGGCGCCCTTGATGATGGCGGTGCCGTCCTCGAGCAGGTGCAGGTCGTCGATCGTAGAGTTGCCCGTGATGTTAAAGATCACGTGCAGGCCGCGGGAGTCGACGCCCACAATAAGGCAGGTGACGATCTCTTTGATGATCTCGCCAAAAGCCAGGGTCACGATGGCCAGATAGTCGCCGCTCAGGCGCAGGACCGGGATACCGATCAAGAAGCCCAGGATGGCGGCAGCGATGGCGCCGACCACGATGCTGATGATAAGGCGCACAGGATCGGAGGGAACGGCGCTCTCGAGGGCGACCGCGGTGACGATGCCCGTGTAGGCACCGACACTCATAAAGCCCGCATGGCCCAGCGACAGGTCGCCCGCGATGCCGACGACAAGGTTGAGGGAAATGGCCATGACGATATAGGCCGTGATGGGAACCAACTGACCGGCGATCATGCGCGGGATCATGTGGTTAGACTGCATAAAGAAGACGATGGCGAACGCCACAACGCACATGGCGTACGTGACAAAGTCGTGACGCGTCTGCTTGTCTTTAAGAAACTTCATAACGCTCACCTACACCTTCTCGGGGACGTACTTGCCCAAGAGGCCGGCAGGCTTGACGAGCAGGACGATGATCAAAACACCAAAGACGATGGAGTTGGCAAGGCTCGTGGAAATGTAAGCCTGCGCCATTGCCTCGATGATGCCGATGAGAATGCCGCCGACAAAGGCACCGGGGATGGAGCCGATGCCGCCGAAAACAGCGGCGTCGAAGGCCTTGATGCCAGGCATGGCGCCCGTGGTGGGCTGCAGGACCGGCGAGTAGGAGCACAGGAGCACGCCGGCGATGGCAGCGAGGGCGGAGCCGATTGCAAACGTCATCGAGATGGTGCGGTTGACGTTGATGCCCATGAGCTGAGCGGCGGCCTTGTCCTCGGACACGGCGCGCATGGCCTTGCCCATCTTGGTCTTACCTGTAAAGAACATCAGGCCGGCCATGATAACCAGGCAGGCGACGATGGTGACGAGCGAGACGGCGCTTACGTTAAACTTGGCCAAGAACTCCGGCACCGGGAAGGTGACGAGCGAAGTGAAGTTCTTGGGCGTGGCGCCCCACAGAAGCTGCGCGGCGTTCTGCAGGAAGTAAGACACGCCGATGGCCGTGATCAGAACGGCCAGCGGGCCTGCTTGACGCAGCGGCTTATAGGCCAGACCCTCAATGAGAACACCGAGAACCGTGCAGACCACACAAGAGAGAACTACAGATGCCCAGCCCGGGAGGCCGAGATACGACGTGGCGCAGAACGAGACATAGGCACCGACCATGATGACATCGCCGTGAGCGAAGTTGAGCATCTTGGCGATACCGTAGACCATGGTGTAGCCCAACGCGATGATGGCGTAGACGCTGCCCATGGACAGGCCGTTGACCAGGTATTGGATAAAGACCGTCATGTTCCACATCCCCCTTTCGAATAGGTTTCCAGTTAATGTATGAAACAGGGACGTTACACTGTCCCTAGATACCAAGCAAGCAGGGAAGGCCAAAACCTCCCCTGCTTGGGATCAAAACCGCTCTATGTAAGGCGGCCAATTAGGCCTGTACGTACTTGCCGTCGGTGATGACGTACGCCGTGGGCTCCTTCTGGACCTGGCCCTTATCGTTCCAGGTGAGCTTGCCGGTCAGACCGTCAACGGTAATCTTGAGCATAGCCTTGGACAGCTTCTCGGCGACCTCGGTCGGATCGGCGTCGACACCAAGACCGGCCTCCTTGACGGCCTCGGCCACTGCGTGCACGCCGTCGTAGGCGTCGGCGGCAAACTGGTCGGGGGTATCGCCGTACTTATCCTTGTAAGCGTTAACGAAGTCGGCGTTCTTCTCGTCGTCGGCGGAGAACGGGGTC
This sequence comes from uncultured Collinsella sp., assembly GCA_902464965.1. Classification (GTDB taxonomy): domain Bacteria; phylum Actinomycetota; class Coriobacteriia; order Coriobacteriales; family Coriobacteriaceae; genus Collinsella. The sequence continues at coordinate 14,789 of CABQLI010000039.1, read as the reverse complement.
ATGAGCAGCAGGCCCTCAGCAAGAGAGGTATCGAAGCCCTCAACGCCCAGGATGCCGTCCATGCCGTCGCAGCCCATCATCTTGACGTCGTAGCCCATGTCCTTGGCGTTCTTGAGCAGGACGGACGCCGGCGTGTAGTAGATCGGCGCAAAGATCATGGTGGCGCCGGCCTGCTTGGCCTTGGTCAGCTGGTTGGTAAAGCTCGTGGCGGAGTCGTCCTTAAAGGTCTCCTCGTCAACAATCTCGAGCTTGGACTCAGCGGCCTGGGCCTTAAAGGAATCTGCGATGCCCGAAGAATAGGCGTCGCCGGAGTTATAGAACAGCACGAACTTCTCGTCCGCATACTTCTGCGCCAGGAACTTGGCAGCGTTGACACCCTGGTTGGGGTCGGTGAAGCAAACCTGGAAGACGCAATCCTTGCCGTCGGTGACGTCCTCGGAGGACGCGGACGGGGTGATCATGAACGTCTTGGGGTCGTTACCGCACTCGGCGGCAACGGCAACCGACGCACCCGTGGTGGTCGGGCCGACGAGGGCCTGCATGCCCCAGTCGAGCAGGGTGTTGAAGGCGTTGACGGCCTTCTCGCCGTCGGCCTGGTCATCCTCGGCCTTGCTGGCAAGCGGCAGCTCCTTGGTCGAGAAATCCTTGCAGCCAAGCTCGACACCCTGGGTAACGGACTTGCCGTAGGACGCGTTGGCGCCGGTCAGCGGGCCGATGGTACCGATCTTAAACGAAGCGTCGCTCGAAGCGGAACCGCTGTCGCCGCCGTTGGAGGAGCAGCCAGCTAGAATGGACATCGCCCCCAGACCTGCTGCGCTCGCGATAACGCTCCTGCGATTCATAACAGGGTTCAATGACTTACCGGTGAGGCTCGACATGCGGCTCTCCTCTCAAATCTCGTCGGGTTTCGGTTACCCGACAGGCCATCCTTCGCCGTGTTCGGCGTTCGCAAAATACTAGACGCTTTAGTTAAGGAAAGTGGCGATTATTTCAACTTTTCTTTGGATTTGTTCATTTATCCATAATTCTGCGTATTTCTATTACTTTATGCAGTAATGCCACTTTATTGTGTGAAAGTAATGTTTCCGTTCTGTTACAGGCGTCCCTTCCCTGAATAAAACGGCCTCACCGGTCGCGCTTTATGCGCACTTAGGCGGCGATGTACTTGCCGTCCTGGATCACATAGGCCGTAGCGGGCTTTTCGACCTGGCCCTCGTCATTCCACGTCAGCTCGCCTGTCAGGCCCTCGATCTTGATCTTGCGCATGGCACGGGCAAGGTCGCCGGCAATGTCGGCACCGTCGGCCGCAATGTCAATCCCCGCCTTGTCGATGGCCTCGACAATGGCGTGGACGCAATCGTAGGCGTCGGCGGCAAACTGGTTGGGTGTCTCGTCGTAGGCATCCTTATAGGCTTTGACGAAGTCGGCGTTCTTCTCATCGTCAGCCGAAAACGGGGTCATGAGCAATACGCCCTCGGCAAGAGAGGTATCGAAGCCCTCCACAGAGAGCAGGCCGTCCATGCCGTCGGTACCCATGAGGGTCATGTCGTAGCCCATGTCCTTGGCGTTCTTGAGCAAAACGGACGCCGGCGTGTAGTAGATCGGCGCAAAGATGAGCGTGGCGCCGGCCTCCTTGGCCTTGGTGAGCTGCGTGGTGAAACTCGAAGAGGAATCGTCCTTAAACGTCACAGTAGAGACGACATCAAGTTTGGACTCCTTGGCCTGCTCGGCAAAGGCGTCGGCAACGCCCGAGCTATACGTATCGCCGGAGTTGTAGAACAGGGCGATCTTGGCATCCGCGTACTTCTCGGCCAAGAACTTCGCGGCGCTGGCGCCCATGGTGGGATCGGTGAAGCAAACCTGGAAAACCGTGGTCTTATCCTTGGTAACGTCGAGCGACGAGGCCGAAGGCGTGACCATGAGCATATCGTCGGCAATCTCACCCGAGACAGCGACGGCGGCACCGGTGGTGACGGGGCCGACGAGCGCCTGCATGCCCCAGTCGCACAAGGTATTGAAGGCGTTGATGGCCTTCTCGCCGTCAGCGACGTCGTCCTCGGACTTAAGCGAGAGTTTGAGGTCCTTGGTCGAAAAATCCTTAGCGGCGAGCTTGGCACCCTTCTCGGCCGAAACGCCATAGGTTGCCGCGGCGCCGGTCAGAGGGCCGATGACACCGATCTTGAAGGTCTTGCCGTCATCGGCGGAGCCGCCGTCCGAGCCACCCGACGAGCAACCAGCGAGTGCCGCGGTGCTACCGAACGCCGCGGCGCCAGCCAAGAAACTCCTGCGGTTAAGTACGTTGTTGATGCTAAACATGGTGTCCCCCTTTTCGCTGGCCGCGGTGCGGCCGTCTTGCGGTACAGGGCAAACCTTATGGTGCAAACGTTGACAGTTTGTTACGGAAGTTCGTTTGTAGCGAGCGTGTTTCCAATGTTTCCGCAGCGTTTCGGGGGTGGCGTTTTGTGCTGCTCCCGCTGCCAGGCAAGCACGCGCCCGCACTTCACGCTAGAATGCACTCAACCTTTAAGCGGTTAATCCATCCATAAGATGCACGAAGGAGCTATCTATGAGCGAACCCCTGCGCACCGTGAACGTCGGCCTCATCGGTCTGGGAACCGTCGGCGGCGGCGTGGCCCGTCTGATCAAGAGCCACCACGATGAGTACCTGGCCGCCTACGGCATCGACCTTAAGCTGACCCGCGCCTGCGCGCTTGCCTGGGAGCAGGCCGAAGCCGCCGGTATTGAGCGCGAGGCCTTTACGAGCGACTGGCACGACGTCGTCACCGACCCCGCCGTCGATATCGTCGTCGAGCTCATCGGCGGCGAGCACCCCGCGACCGAAATCTTCACCACCGCCTTCGAGAATGGCAAGCACGTCGTCTCTGCCAACAAGGCCCTGCTGGGCCGTCATGTCGAGACGCTCGCCGAGAAGGCGCGCGCGTGCGGCGTGCAGATTAAGTGCGAGGCCAGCTGCGGCGGCGGCATCCCCATTGTCAGCACGCTCGAGCACGACCTGGTGGGCAACAAGATCCTGACCATCGCTGGCATTCTCAACGGCACCACCAACTACATCCTGTCGCGCATGGACGCCGAGGGCGCCGATTACGCTGACGTGCTCGCCGACGCCCAGGCAAAGGGCTATGCCGAGGCCGACCCGTCCGCCGACGTCGACGGCTTCGACGCCGCCAGCAAGACGGCAATCCTCGCTTCCATCGGCTTTGGCACCCGCGTGACCACCGACGATGTCTACCAGCAGGGTATCCGTACCATCGGCGCCGAGGACATTGCCCAGGCCCGCGAGCTCGGCTACACCATCAAGCTGCTGGGCATCGCACGCAACACCGACGCCGGCGTCGACGTCCGCGTGCATCCCACGCTCATCCCGGCAGACCATATGCTCGCCAAGGTCAATGGCGCCATGAACGCCGTCTACGTGGTAGGCGACGCCGTGGGCGAGACCATGTTCTACGGTGCCGGCGCAGGCTCCTTCCCCACCGCAAGCGCCGTCGTGGGCGACATCCTGTCGCTCTCCGAACAGATCAGCCGCGGCGTGGCTCCGCTGCCCGAGATTGAGCCCTATGGTCACAACCTCGCCTTTAAGCCCATGGACGAGCTCCAGACCAAGTACTATGTGCGCCTGAAGGTCGCCGACCGCGTGGGCGCCCTGTCCGAGACGGTCGACATCTTTGCCAAGCACAACATCTCGATCTCGCTCATCAACCAGGTCGAGGACGGCAAGTCGGACGTCAGCGATGCCTGCTCGGTCATCTTCTTGACGCATCGCGCACTCGAGAAGGACGTCCAGGCTGCCGCCGCCGAACTCGCTGGCGTCGACTGCGTGACCGAGGTCGCCAACGTCCTGCGCATCGAGGACGTCGAGGCATGGACCGAAGGCGTCATGGCCAACTAGTCCACTACTTCGAACCTCAACGAAGCTCAACGCAAAAGGCGCGCCGTCTGCATCAACTGCAGGCAGCGCGCCTTGTTTTGTTTGTAAGGGAAACTGCGTCCCGGTATTTCAGCTCAGAACGGGGCGCAGCTTCCCTCAGGGCCTTTTTCGGAAACTATGTCCCATTCTGGGCGCGGATTCTGGGACACGCTTTCCGCAACGGCCCTCTCGCGGAAAGCACGTCCCACTCTGGGCGCCAATTCCGGGACGCATTTTCCGCGGCGGCGTTGGCTACCTGCCGTCGTCGTCCTCGGCTTCTTCTCTTGCATAGAGCTCCAGCATGCGGCGGCGGTATTCGCGCACGGCGAGCTTGGCGCGCTCCAGGCGGCGACGCTCATGCGGAGTCAGCTCGGACGTGTCGATCTCATCACCATAAGTCTTATCGGCAAGCAGGTGCGCCGCGTCCACAATACGGGCATCGATATGGCCGCTCGCCGCCTCGGCGGAAAGACGCTCGGCAATCGTATCGAGCGTAGGCAGGCCCTCGAATACGCGACCATGGCCATGCGAAGTCAGCAGCTCATGCTCGCGCGCGAGCAAGCTCGCTAAGTCGTGGTGGGCGCGCAGGATGTCAAGCGCATCGGATGGATGCTCGGCAACTTCTGCCACGGCGGCGACCGGCGCGGCATCCACCACGCGGTAGAAGAGCTGCGCGAGCAATGGCATCAAGAACACCGTGATGGCGCCGGCAGCGACCATAACCGACGCGATGTCTTGCGACAGCGCGCCCGCGTTGACGGCAACGCTCGTCACGGCAACGATGATCGGCAGCGCCGTGGTGCAGTACAGGGCCACGGTAATGCGACCATACGCCGACACATCGTGCGTCGCAGGGCAAATGCTCATAGAGATGAGAATGGGCACGGCACGAATAATCAGCAACGCCACGATAAAGCCCACGAGCAGACCCGGGCGCGACGCCACGGCCGTCAGATCGATCTTTGCGCCCGATACGGTAAAGAACACCGGAATCAAAAAACCGTAGGCCAGGCCGTCGAGCTTGGTCTCGAGCGTATGGTTGCCCTCGGGGATGATGTAGCGCAGGACAAAGCCGGCGGCAAAAGAACCCAACACGATATCGAGATCAAAGACTGCCGAGAACGCCACGAGCGTGACCAGGATGAGCACCGTCAGGCGCACGAAGGTCTGCGACGTGGTATCGGCGCGCTCCTCGACAAACGCAAAGAAACGGCTGCCGACGCGCTTGGAGCGGCTCGGGACCACGGCCAGCAACACGCAAACCACCGCAAACAAGCCAAGGATTACGAGCGTTTGGATGCCAGTGCGGGCAGACAGCAGCACCGACATGGCAAGCACGGGGCCGAGCTCGCCCCAGGTGCCATACGCGAGAATCGAGTCGCCCACGCGCGTTCCGACAAGTGAACGCTCACGCATGATGGGCACGAGCGTGCCGAGCGCCGTAGAAGTGAGGGCAAGCGTCACGGCGATACCGTCGAAATGACTGACCGAGAACCACGGGGTAAAGCGCACGGCAAGCCAGGCGATACCAAACGTGACGACCCACGTCGCCAAGCCGTAGCGCCCCTCGACGCCCGTGATGCTCTTGGGGTCGATCTCAAAGCCGGCAAGCAGGAACAAAAAGGCCAGACCGAGCTCGGACACAAGCGAGACCTCGGCATCTACATGGATGACGCCGAGCATATGGGGTCCCAGCACCGCGCCGAGCACGAGCAAAAAGACCGTCTCGGGAACGGGTTTTCCAGGAATCGCCGAGGCGATAAAAGGACTCGCAAAGGCCACGAGTGCGATGATGGCGAGCGAAACGAATGCCATGTGATGCCTTTCTCTTGATTGCGCATCACTGTAGCACCCTCGCCGTCCTCAACGCGCCACGAGCTGTCGTATCATAGTGAGGTTTACAAACATGTGGCTCAAGGCGACCGCGAGGCTTGCCCCGCAAACCGACCGCTGCCGCATACCGTACCGTACGCCCAACCGATCAGGAAGGCAGGAACCAATGGTCTCTCGTATCTACGTGGAGAAGAAACCCGGGTTCGACGTCGAGGCTCAGCAGCTCAAGGGCGAGCTGACCGAAATTCTCGGCATCAAGGGCATCGAGGCCCTGAGGATCATCAACCGCTACGACGTCGAGGGCATCGACGAGGAGCTTTTCCGCTCCTGCGTGCCGACCGTCTTTAGCGAGCCCCAGGTCGATGTGACCTACGACGAGCTCCCCGCAAGCGATGGCGCCGTCTTTGCCGTCGAATTCCTGCCTGGCCAGTTTGACCAGCGCGCCGACTCCGCCAGCGAGTGCGTGCAGCTCATCAGCCAGGGCGAGCGCCCCGCCGTGCGCTCCGCCAAGGTCTATATGATCTCGGGCGCTCTGAACGAGGCCGCCATCGATACCATCAAGCACTACGTGGTGAACCCCGTCGAGGCGCGCATCGCCTCGCTCGACCTGCCCGAGACGCTGTACATGGAGACCCCCGAGCCCCAGCCCGTCGAGGTGCTCGACGGTTTCCGCGAGCTCGACGAAGCCGGCCTTGCCGCCTTTATTTCCGAGCGCGGCCTTGCCATGGACGAGGCGGACATCGCCTTCTGCCAGCAGTACTTCCGCGATGAGGACCGCGACCCCACCATCACCGAGATCCGTGTGATCGACACCTACTGGTCCGACCACTGCCGCCACACCACCTTCGGCACCGTCCTGGACGACGTGACGATCGACGACGCCGTAGTGCAGCAGGCCTTCGACCGCTACATGGAGATGCGCCACGAACTCGGTCGCGACGCCAAGCCCGTCTGCCTCATGGACATGGGCACCATCGGCGCCAAGTACCTCAAGAAGACCGGCGTCATGACCGATGTCGACGAATCCGAGGAAATCAACGCCTGCACCGTCAAGGTGAAGGTCGATGTCGATGGCGAGGACCAGGACTGGCTGTTCCTGTTTAAAAACGAGACCCACAACCACCCGACCGAGATCGAGCCTTTCGGCGGTGCCGCCACCTGCGTGGGCGGCGCCATCCGTGATCCGCTCTCGGGCCGCAGCTATGTATACCAGGCCATGCGCGTCACCGGCGCCGGCGATCCCACCGTCCCGGTTTCCGAGACGCTCGAGGGCAAGCTGCCGCAGCGCAAGCTCGTGACCACTGCCGCCGCCGGCTACTCCAGCTACGGCAACCAGATCGGCCTTGCCACCGGTCAGGTCAACGAGCTCTATCACCCCGGCTACGTAGCCAAGCGTATGGAGGTCGGCGCCGTCGTGGGCGCTACCCCGGCAAACCACGTGCGTCGCGAGTGCCCCGCCCCCACCGACAAGATCATCCTGTTGGGCGGCCGCACCGGCCGTGACGGCATCGGCGGTGCCACCGGCTCCTCCAAGACCCAGAACACCGAGTCCATCGAGACATCGGGCGCCGAGGTCCAGAAGGGCAACGCCCCGGTCGAGCGCAAGCTGCAGCGTCTGTTCCGCCGCGGCGATGCCTGCCGTCTGATCAAGCGCTGCAACGACTTTGGCGCAGGCGGCGTCTCGGTCGCCGTAGGCGAGCTTGCCGACGGCCTGTATGTCGACCTTGATACCGTGACCAAGAAGTACGACGGTCTTGACGGCACCGAGCTCGCCATCTCTGAATCCCAGGAGCGCATGGCCTGCGCCGTCGCCGACGGTGACGTCGAGGAGTTCATGGGCTACGCCGCCGAGGAGAACCTGGAGGCGACCGTTATCGCCGAGGTTACCGCCGAGCCGCGCATGCGCATGGCCTGGAACGGCGTCGCCATCGTCGACCTGTCCCGCGAGTTCCTCAACTCCAACGGCGCACCCAAGCACCAGGTCGCCCACGTGTGCGCCCGTAGCGTGTGGCAGCCCAGCTGGGCCGGCACCACGCTCGCCGAGCGCATGACCTCGCTCGTCACCGACCTCAACGTCGCTTCCAACAAGGGCCTTTCCGAGCGCTTCGACTCCACCATCGGCGCCGCGACCGTGCTCATGCCCTTTGGCGGCAAGACGCAGCTCACCCCAAGCTCGGCCATGGTCGCCAAGTTCCCCGTAGACGGCGAGACCACCACGGCGAGTGCCATGGCATGGGGCTTCAACCCCTATCTGATGGAGGCCGACCAGTTTGCGGGCGCTTACCTGTCCGTGGTCGAGTCCATCGCCAAGCTCGTTGCCGCCGGCTTTGAGCACAAGCGCGCCTACCTCTCCTTCCAGGAGTACTTCGAGCGCCTGCGCACCGAGGCCGAGCGCTGGGGCAAGCCCATGGCTGCCGTCCTTGGTGCCCTTATGGCCCAGGTCGACCTGGGTGCCGGCGCCATCGGCGGCAAGGACTCCATGAGCGGTTCGTTTGAGGACGAGGCCGGCGAGCTCAACGTTCCGCCGACCCTGATTAGCTTCGCCGTCGCCGTGGGCAAGGCCGCCCGCGCCGTCTCGCCCGAGTTCAAGGGCCTCACGCACCGCGTCGTCCGCATCGCCCCCGCCACCTATGGCGAGGACTACCGCCCCGATGCTCAGCAGCTGCTCGCCGCGTTTGACGCCGTCGAGGCGCTCACTGCTACCGGCAACGCCCTGGCCATCTCCACGCCCGGCTACGGCTGCGGCGCCGAGAGCCTCTTTAAGATGTGCGTCGGTAACCAGATCGGTATCGAGCTTGCCGAGGATGTAGACGTGGAGAGCCTCTTCACCCCGCTCTACGGCAGCTTTATCGTCGAGCTCGCCGAGGATGCCGAGCTGCCCGAGGTCGCCGACGGCGTTGTCGTCGAGCCCCTGGGCACCACCGTCGAGGGCTATGTCATCGACACCGGCTCCGAAGTCATCGAGCTCTCCGAGCTCCAGGAGGCCTGGGAGAGCGGCATCGAGGGCGTCTTTGCCTACCGCAGCGCCGACGAGACCCCCGAGGTCGAGACCATCGACTTCCGCGCCAAGGACATCCACGTGTACGGCGGCGCCAAGATCGCCCGCCCGCGCGTGGTTATCCCCGTGTTCCCCGGCAACAACTGCGAGTACGATAGCGCCCGCGCCTTCCGCGCCGCCGGCGCCGAGGCCGACACCTTCGTGATCAACAACCTCACGCCCGAGGCCGTCGCCGAGAGCACCCACGAGCTTGCCCGCCGCATCCGCGCAAGCCAGATCGTTATGATCCCCGGCGGCTTCTCGGGCGGCGACGAGCCCGACGGCTCTGCCAAGTTCATCACGGCGTTCTTCCGCGCTCCCGAGGTCACCGAGGCAGTCCGCGACCTGCTCAAGGCCCGCGATGGCCTGATGCTGGGCATCTGCAACGGCTTCCAGGCCCTGATCAAGCTCGGCCTGGTGCCCTACGGCGACATCGTCGACGCCACGCCCGATGCGCCCACGTTGACGTTCAACACCATCGGTCGCCACCAGAGCCGTCTGGTGCGCACCCGCATCTCGTCCAACCTGTCCCCGTGGCTGTCGCAGTGCAGCCTGGACGACCCCTACACCGTCGCCATCAGCCACGGCGAGGGCCGCTTTGTCGCCAATGACGAAGTGCTCGCCCAGCTGATCGCCAACGGCCAGGTCGCCACGCAGTACGTGGGCGAGGACGGCAAGCCCAGCATGGATCTCTCCGTCAACCCCAACGGCTCCGCACTTGCCATCGAGGGCATCACGAGCCCCGACGGCCGCGTCTTGGGCAAGATGGGCCATGCCGAGCGTCGCGGCGACAACCTGTACCGCAACGTGCCCGAGCATGTCCCCGGCGATAAGTTCATGCCGATCTTTGAGAGCGGCGTGGCCTACTTCGCTTAATGCGTCCCATCGGGTACAATCCCCTCGGGTAACAACACCCGCCACCGGCACTCCCGGTGGCGGGTTCTTTTTTGCTTCGCGCATATAGGAAGGACATCATGGAAAGCCGCAAGCCGTATCTCGCCACCCTGCCCGGACTTATCCTGGGCTGTCTTGTTTGCTGTGCGCTTTGGGGGTCGGCTTTCCCCTGCATTAAGATCGGCTACGCACTCTTTGGTATCCCAGCGCACGATAGCGCTTCGCAGCTGCTCTTTGCAGGTTTACGCTTTACGCTTGCCGGCGCCCTGGTTATCGTTGGGATGAGCGCGGCCCAACGCCGCCCCCTCATACCGCAAGCGCGCGACATCAAACCCATCTTTGTCTTGTCGCTCTTCCAGACTATCGGGCAGTACTTCTTTTTCTATCTGGGCCTCTCACGCGCCAGCGCCATGTCGAGCTCCATCATCGAGGCCAGCGCCAACTTCCTCGCAATCCTCTTTGCCGCCCTGGCATTTCACACCGAGAAGCTCAATACGGCCAAGGTGCTTGGCTGTGCGCTAGGCTTTGCCGGCGTCGCGCTCGTCAACCTTTCGGGCGCAGATGGCACCTTTGGCTTCAGGCTCGATGGCGAGGGCTTTATCCTAGCCTCCACTGTCGCGGGTGCTCTTTCGACCTGCCTGATCGGTATCTTCTCGCACAAGCACGACGGTGTTTTGCTTGCCGGCTGGCAGTTTTTAGTCGGCGGCCTGGTCCTCACCGCCATCGGCTTTTTGATGGGCGGTGCGCTCTCCCCTACTGCGATCGTCCCTGCCATCGCGCTCATCATCTACATGGCGCTTATCTCCGCGGTCGCCTACTCGCTGTGGTCGCGCCTGCTTGCTGTCAACCCCGTCAGCCGCGTCTCGGTCTTTGGGTTTATGAATCCCGTCTTTGGTGTGCTGCTGAGCGCACTGCTGCTCGGCGAAGGCGCGGGCACGAGCCCCGTTACCGTCATCGTTGCCCTGCTGTTGGTCTGCGGCGGCATCATCATCGTCAACAAACCCAAAAAAGCCTAGCGAGCTCACCTTTTTAGGGAGGGCATTCGCATACTTTAGCTTAATGGAATACATCGATGAGCTGAGGGCCGCCACGCACGCAAGCGTGCGACCCTTTTCCTAGCGTATCTGGATGCCGGCTTTCTTTTTCTCGGCCTTGACGCGGTAGAGCTCCGCATCGGCAGCGCGAAGTAAGTCTTGCCAGGTATCAACACTATCGCCGACCCGCGCGTAACCGATGGACATCCGCAATGCATACGGTACCTCGGCACGAGCGAGCTCGTCGTCAATCGCCGAACACAGGTCTATGATGTCCTGTTCCGCCGCTGCCTTTTGGAGCACCACAAACTCATCGCCACCATAACGTGCGATAAAGCCACCAGACGCCGAGCAGACTTCTTTGAGCGCAGCGGATATGACCTGAAGAGCATGGTCGCCCTCCACATGTCCATAGCGATCGTTAATCTGCTTAAAGCCATCAGCGTCCATCATAAGCAGATATACATCTTCGGCCTGATCCACATTTGAAAAGAGCGACAGCATATAGGTCTCAAAACGGTTGCGGTTGTTGAGTCCAGTCAACGGGTCAGTAGAGATCAGTTGCTCCTGATAGACGATGTAGAGCAGCAACATGCTAATCATTATGCCGACACAAAGGCCGGGCACCGAGCATACGACCTGAAAGGTACCGCCCACCAGGGCCGGAATGGCGAAAAATGCCAAGGTTCGATAGATAGCCTTCGTCTGCAGGCTCTCGACCCTGCGAGATTGCACAAACGCATGCAGGGACGTATGTATAACGTAACAGTAGCTGACAATGGGCTGGATCATATAGGCAAAGCCGCGACGATACACGCCCTGCGAATCGATATAGAACAGGGCGTGCGTCCAGTAACTGGTAAAAGCCAGCACGACCACCAGAGCCGTAGGCAACGTTACAAGCACCACCCTATAGCGCGAGGTTACAAGGTGAGAGCCCTGCATCGTCTCGGAATAGATAAACCAAATGAGACACGCGATGGCGAAGAGCGAAAACGAAACCGCGTTGGAAATCCAGTTGGCTGCAATGCCCAACGTGCCGTCCACACCATCCAAAAGCGTCCAAATCATATCGAATAATACGTACGCGGCAGAGGTGTAGCCAAGCATGCTAAACAATAGTTGCAGGGTGCTCGAGAACAAGGAGCGACGACTTCGCGCGGCAAGCCCGATAAGAACAATCATGCATAGCAGGAATATCTCAATCTTGAGTGCCTTGACCACTAGACGCCATCCCTTCAATATCCGAATGGTCAGAATCGCCCAATTCGAATCAGAGCAATAAACACCCCTTTACTCCGCAGGGGTAAAGGGAATCATAGCAAAGCGCCCGAGCATCACTGCAAAACAGTTTCTGTTCGGGCGCTCGGACGGCGCGAATTGCACGCCGGAATCAATTATCGGTAACGGCCGTTACTCGCCGTCGATGTCGGTCGCGACGGCCTCCTCGATGGCCTCGACACCGGCAGGCGACAGGTCCTCCTTGCCATGGCAGAACTTCTTGTCGACCCAGCCGGTCAGAATCGGAGCTATGATTGCCGTGATGATAACGGCAGTGGCGATCTGGGCGTACGCGGTGGGTGCAAGCTCGGCGTAGCGCGGCGCGACCTCGGCGAGAGCAACCGGCGTGGTCATAGCCGTGCCGGCGATGGTGGAGCAGGCAACGGCGGCCTTGCCGTTGCCGCCGCACAAGCGCTCGAAGGCAAAGGTGATGGGGCCAACGATAAAGAGGGTGATGAGGCCCAGCAGGATGCCCGAGATACCGCCGGTGATAAAGCTCGACAGGCTCATGGACGCACCGAGCTGAAATCCGATGACAGCGATCGCGGGATTGGCGCCGGGGACCAGCAGGTTCTTGATAAACGGGAACAAGTTGCCCAGGACCATGCCGATAACAAGCGGCAGGATGGATCCGATGATGGTGCCGACGGGGATATTGGCGAGACCCGAGACACCGAGGATGATCATCGTGACGGCGGGGCCGGCCGTAAAGAACAGGATACCGACAGCGCCCTGCTCGGACTCATCGCCGAACTCGCCCATGATGCCCGTATAGAGCGCCATGTTGCAAAACGTAATGCCGCCGATGATGGAAACCGAGCTCAGGCCTAAAAAGTTATCGTTAAAGAAGTACGCGACGCCCAGACCCAGCGCGGCTGCCACTACAAGCTTAGGAATCAGCACGACGATGCCGGTCTTGATGGCGCCCGGCGTGGACTTAAAGCTGATGCCGGCGCCCACAAACAGCAGGATCGCGGCGACGATGGTATTGGACCCACCGCGGCAGGCAGCCGTAAAGAAGCCGCCGATCTCAAAAACCTGCGGGCAGAAGGTGTTGAGCAAAAGACCGACGATCATGGGATAGATCATGATGTCGCCCGGGATGCGCGGGACCTTGAATTTCTTTTGCTCGTTGGCGGTTGCTTCCTGTGCCATGAAACCCCCATTTCCGCTGACGGGGTACAAAAGCCCACGTCACGCTTTGCTACAGTAAAGTTTGACCATGGTACCAGAAGAAATAGACCAGCTCGGTGAAAAATTCTACAAGTTGGGATGGAACGAGATTCGGCGCCCGCGACGCCAGCCCTATATAAGGCTCAAGACGATATAGAGCACGATGCCCGAGACGCAGCACCACAGCATCGATTTTGTCTTGACCGCCACGGCCACGACGCCGGCGGCCGCAATCCAGGGAACCAAGGCAGGCCAGAATCCCGCGTCGAACGCGCCGGGGTTCACCAAGTCGTTGGCGACCAGCGCGGCAAAGGCAGCGGGCGGGATATAGCCCAGGGCCTCGGTAATGCGGGGCGACAGGGTCCGCCCGCGCAAGGCGAACGCCGGCGCGATGCGAAAGAACGCGATAGCAGCCCACGACGACAGCCACAGAACCAAGAACTCGTTAACGGGCATCGCGGGCACCTCTTCCGTCAAATACAGCATCGCACGCCAGCGCAATGGCAATACCGACCACGACGCTTGCCGGCACGGCAATATTCGTGAGGCCCAAGGACTTGCATACGGCGACGGACACCGCGCCCGAAACCGCTGCGACAACGTTGCCGCGCGACAGTCGCTGCGAAAAGAGCAGGCAGATAAAAAGCGATGTGCAGACAAAGCCCGCAATAGAGGTGGGGACATCGACAACAGTGCCGACAACGGCGCCCATCGTGCACGAAACGCCCCATGTCGCGATGAGGATCGCGTTGAGCACAAAGGACTCGCGCGGGCCCCAATCCTCCCCTTCAACCAACTTGGCAAGCGAGATGCCATATGCCTCCTCGGTAAGTGTCGCGGCAACAGCCAGCGTCTGACGCTTCGAGGCACCCCTCAGATGCGGCGCGATCGATGCCGAGTAAAGCGCAAAACGCGAGGAGATGGCGGCAACGCTCGCGATAATCGAAGGTGCCGGTACACCCGCCAGCCAAAGATTGCAGATCATAAACTGGCCGCTGCCCGTCACAAACGTGCTGCTCAGAGCAAAAACCATCCAGGGTTCCATTCCCGTCTGCCCCATGATCATTCCGCACGGCGCGCCTATTGCAACATAGGTAAGCATCACTGGCCAGACGGTTCTAACGATTTTGAGCACCATACGCTTCTCATCCTGACAAGGTCTCCGAGCCGCATGTAGCGACACGGCAGAATCATCATCCGACAGCAACCGAGTTCACCTACAATTGCCACCGGATCGAAAGACACAACTTTTTAGGAAGTCATTATGACAGCTATCGATCGAGACCGGGCGCGCGCGGCCTTCAAAAGCTACACCGATGCCTACGACGCCACCAACCCACGCATCGCGCTCAAAATCGAGCATACGTACCACGTGGCCGAGGCGTGCGATGCCGTAGCGCGCGAGCAGGGCTGGTCGTCAGAAGATATTGACCTGGCATGGCTTTGCGGCCTGCTACACGATATGGGCCGCTTTGAGCAGCTGCGACGCTGGGACACCTTTAAGGACGCCGAGAGCATGAGCCATGCGGCGCTGGGCATCGAGGTCCTCTTTGGCGAGAATCCCGCCGATGCACCCGCCACGACAAACATCCGTGACTTTATCGAAACC
>CABQLI010000038.1 GCA_902464965.1 uncultured Collinsella sp. | reverse complement strand
GGTATCGCGACTAAATCGAATAATCTTGCCGACCAGCTCATGTATCATGAGCTGCCCAAACTTGCCGAGCAGCTGGACGGAGGCCTATCGTTTTGCGCCCTCAAGGGCTATGACCACTATCCATGCTTGCGCAAACTTGAGCGCATGAGCCGCGGCCAAGTCGAAATTACGACTAAGCGTGATCCTGCCGACACGCTTACGGCAGTCGCGGTCATCACGGCGTACGTATGTCAGTCGGCCGATGGCGACCTCGACTCGCTCGGCATTCGCTGGCGCAGCGTCAACCGTCCCGACTTTACGACGGCGTCGCGCGAGTGCGCCCGTCGTCTATGCCCGTTTTTCCCCGATAAATGCCTGGTCCACGGCGCCCGCCGTCGCGCGGCGCATGCCGATGTGGTGGTCACCAACCATTCCCTGCTGTTCCGCAATGTTGCGGCCGAGGGCAGAATCTTGCCTCCGATTCGCCATTGGGTAATCGACGAGGCCCATTCCATCGAGCGCGAGGCGCGCCGTCAATGGGCGCGCGTGGTGTCGGCGGATGAATCGCGCGTTCTGTTTGAGCGCCTGGGTGGCTCGAGCACCGGCGCGCTGAGCCAGGTTTCCCGCGATTTGGCAACCTCGGAGGGCTCTACGCTCTACTTGGGTCTAACCGCCAAGGCGACGTCGACGGTTGCGCGCGCGAGCATGGCAATCGCCGACGTGTTTGACGGCGTTCGCGAGCTCGGCCGCCGTGCCCGCGGGGGCTATGACAATGCGAACCTATGGATTGGCCCTGAGCTGCGCGAATCTGACGACTGGCATGATTTCTTACAGTCGGCCTACACTGCCATCGACGCATTGGAACAAGCTGACAAGAGCGTCGACGCGCTGGTGCAAGCCGTCGCCGCCGACAAGCCCGAGGTTGTTGTCGACCTGGGTGATATCTCGCGCCGCCTGCATGAGCTGGCCGAGAACCTCAAACTCATCATTGACGGCACCGATGAACACTACGTGTATTCGCTGCAGGTCAATCGCAGGCTGCGTGCCGGCGGAGAGTCAATGACCGCAGAGCGCATCGACATTGGCGAGGCCTTGGCAACCGAGTGGCTGCCCGAGGTTCACACGGCTATCTTTGCCTCGGCGACCATGACGGTGTCCAAAAGCTTTGAACACTTTAACCACGCGGTCGGTCTCGATCGCATCGGTGCTTCAACATCCTCGTCGCTGCACTTGGACTCGAGCTACGACTTCGATTCGAACATGGCTGTAGTCGTTGCGGGCGATATCCCCGATCCGCGCGATCGTGAGAGCTATCTTACGGCGCTCGAGCGCGTGCTGGTCGACGCCCATCTTGCCATGGGCGGATCGGTGCTCACACTGTTCACCAATCGGCGCGACATGGAAGACCTGTACGCCCGCGTTGAGCCCAAGATGGCCCGTGCGGGTCTGGAGCTCAACTGCCAGCAGCGCAACTCATCTCCTCGTCGCCTGCGCGACCGGTTTATCAACGAGCCGACCTCGTCGCTTTTTGCTCTTAAGGCCTTCTGGGAGGGGTTCGACGCCAGCGGCGAGACGCTGCGCTGCGTCATCATTCCCAAGCTGCCGTTCTCGAGTCCCACGGACCCGCTCTCGTGCGAGCGCAACCTGCGCGAAGACCGCGCTTGGGCGCGCTATTCGCTGCCCGAGGCGGTGCTCGAGGTCAAGCAGGCGGCCGGCCGCCTTATCCGCTCGTCGACCGATTGCGGCGTGCTGATTCTGGCCGACCCGCGCCTGGTGACGAAGGGCTACGGAAAGAAGTTCTTAACGTCGCTGCCCACGAGCTCCTACCAGCGCATCGAATCGGCGCAGATCGGGCACTATCTGCAACTGTGGCGCGCACGCCACGAGCGGCGGCGCTAAAGCGGACAGACGAGGGTTTTTGCCATATCGCACAGGCGCTTTGACAGGGCGGGGTCATCCAAGATGCGGATGGCTCCGCCCGCTGCGATTACCTGGCTCAGTAGCCAACGCTCGGAGCCGTAATGCACGGTTACCGTTGCCATGTCTGCCCCGCCGCGCTCGATTAGGGTGATGCCGGCCCAGTCCAGATGCTCCGCCATATCGAATGGCATCAGGAGCTTTGCGCTACGCTGCGTCCGGGCAAGGGAATCGTGGAGGGATGCGACATCCGGTGCGTGAGGCACGACGGAGTCTTCCGTCAAGGCGAGTCCCTCGATTTTATCCATGCGATAGGTGCGCTGCTCATCGACCGCGATGTCCCAGGCAATCAGGTATGTTTGGTCGCCGTTTGCCGTAATGCGCAAGGGGTCGACCAGACGCTCGCGTGGCCGTGCATCGTCCATCGAGCGATACGAGATGCGGCAGCGAACGCCGTCCTGAATGGCGCAGCTCAGCTGCTGCCAGTGCGACCCGTGGTTGACGGTGTCAAAGACGCGCTGGTTATAGCCGAGCTCTTCGGGTAGAAGGGCATGTCGAATCCGAGCTGCCGTCTGCGGCTCGATCCCCAACGATTCAAGTTCATGGTTGAGCACAGCGCCCTCGGCGGCACTCAAGCGCAGCGGTAGCACACGCCCGGCGTCACCGGTGAGGACCACACGCTCGCCGCGGCATTCGCAGATGATGCGCGCGCCCGATTCTCGGTCCGCGAGCGTCGAGACGATCTCGAGAATCTCGTCGAGCGACACCCCCGTGATGTCAAAGCGACTGCAAATCTCGGTTCGTGTCATGCCACTCTCGCCGGCGGCGTAGAGGGCCTCCATGATGTCGATGGCACGCGAGAGCCTCTGCTCGCTGGTGAGTTTACGCACGGGCATGCTCGTGCACCGTCCTTTCAATGAGGTGGTTCCACGCCTGCTTGAGCGATTTGGGGGCCACAGGCCTCATGCCGTCCATGGCGTGGGCCATGCAAAATGAGGCGGCGGCTTCAAGGTCGCGCACGTCAACGGTCCAGGTCCATCCCACATCGGTGTGTGCGAGCTCACCTCGCCCACGCGTGAGGCCGTTGATCATATCGATCTGCGTCTGAGGGGCGAATGAGAACGTGGCTGCAACGGGCGGTCGGTCGGCAAAATCGAATTCAAAGAACAGATAGTCGTTGAGATTGAAGTTCGCGGGGATGACGTAGGCCTTCGAAGGACGCCAAGCGCGTACGATACGGTCGCAGCGGAATGTCCTGATGTCGTCGGTGACGTTGTCGAGGCCGCAGAAGTAAGCCACGCCCTCGCGCTCGAACATGCCGTAGACGCAGACGGTACGTTCTTTCTGCTCGCCGCGTCCGTTCTGATATAAAAATCGCAGCGCGCATCGCTCGGCAAAGGCGCTCCATACCGCATCGACGGTGGGAGAGCGGCGGATCGGTGCTTCGTCCACCGCAGATATGCCGGTGAGGTAGGCAATTTTGGAGCGAATGTCGGCAAGCGGCGCGGCAAAGGTGGAAGAGCCGGCCGCTAGTGTCTGGTCGATGGCGTTGAGCAGGATATCGGCGTCGTCTGCGGTGATGAGGCCGCCTGCAGCAAACGTGTGCTCGCGGTCGATTGTCCACGAGCTTTCCTCGGTCTCCTGCGCACCGGCGGGGCGAACCTCCTTGATTAAGATGCCACGCTCGAGCAGTTTGTCACGATCGCGCCGAAACTTGCGCTTATCCGAGTCGATGTTGCCCGAGCCATATCCCAGGTCAGAATCCAAGACGATCTGCTCGGTCGTCAGCGGTTCGGGGGAGCTATTGAGCACAAAGAAAAGATTGAGGATGCGCTGAGCCGTTTTATCGAAACTGGGCTCCGAATTCCCCTTTTTAATTGTCGCGGTCGCGTCGCTTGCCGTCATAGAGTCCTCGCATGAGAAGGTGGTTTGCTGCCATGATTTTAGTCCGATATGGAGATTAGGCTATATCCTTGTCCGCTCGGGGCGTTAAGATGGCCCGAATTCGGTCGTTTGCGCTCGCTCGGGGTATACTTTCGACTATATACGGTTCTAATGTGCATGCATTGGGCCTATTTGTCGGATTATGGATGTGGAGCGCACATGGCGAACACCCAGAACTATATTAACCACCTGCTGCAGAACACCGGCATTACGCCGGCATGCAGCGAAGAAGAGCGCTTGGCTGCCGAAGATATCGCTCAGATCTTCCGCAACCACGGCTTTGACCCCGAGGTTCAGGAGTTCAATGCCCCGGCGCCCAGTAGGTTGGCATTTGCCGTTACCGGTATTCTTGCGTTTGCCGGCGCCCTGCTGATGGGCATCGGCGGCGGTATCGGCTTGGTCGGCACCTTGCTGGCCATTGTCGGTGCCGTTCTTTACGTGCTCGAGCGCACGGGCCACCCCGTGGTTTCGCGCCTGGGCAAGACGGGCGTGAGCCAAAATGTCATCGCCTACCACAAGGCCTCGGGCCCGCTCGCGTCCCCGCGTAACCGCCCGGTGGTCGTTGTCGCACACTACGACTCTCCCCGTGCTGAGCTGCTCGCCCGCGAGCCCTATGCTTCGTATCGTGCGCTCATCGCCAAGCTGTTGCCCGTTGCCACGGTTGCCCCCGCTGCCGTTGCCATCCTGCGTATTCTGCCGCTCCCCGGCGCGCTCAAGGTTCTGCTGTGGATTGTCGCGATCCTCGCTTCCCTCGTTGCACTCGCCAACGCGGTAAACATCATCTCTAACCGCCACATTCTTCCCTATACGTCTGGCGCGGTGTGCAACAAGTCTTCTGTCGCCGCTATGCTCGGCGTTATGGACAACGTTGCTCCCTTCCAGGGCGAAAACGAGTTTCCCGACGATGTTCCGTTCGATACCTATTTTGGGGAGCAGAAGCGTCGTGCCGAGGAAATGGCGCGCGCAGCGGCGGAATATGCCGCGGCCCAGCAGCAAAACGACTACGGCAACACCATCGAGTATGAAGAGCCTACCTACGCCGAGGACGAATTCGGTCAGCCGATTGCTCCCGACGCTCAGACCGAGCCCGAACAGGGTGAGGCTTTCGACGAGCAAATCGAGGGCTTTGAGGGTGCGTCTGCCGACGAGACGCTGATTGGCGCCATCGTGCCCGAGGATCAGAATCAGGCTGTCCAGGCTGAAGAGTTCAATGACGAGGTTTCCGCTGCCGAGTCGGCGGAGGAGCCTGTCGCGGCCGAGCCCGAGCCCAAGCTCTATCGCAATGCCGCCGGCAACATCCGCTTTGGTTCGGATGCCATCCGTGCGCTCGGAATGCTTCCCGAGTCCTGCACGCTCGATTACGAGGAGGGCGAGGAGCCGACGTTTGAGCCCGAGCCTGCCCCCGTCGTGACTGCGCCTGCGCCCGCTGTCACCGTGGATGATGAGTCTGCCGCGGTTGCCGTTGCCGTTGCCGAGCCCGAGGCGGTGTCCGCGATCGATCCCGCGGCAGGACTGGACATTTTGGCTCCCGCCGCGCCGGCGCAAGACGTTGCGGACGAGTCTGACGACGATTACGTTGAACAGCCGAGGCGCGTGTCTTACGAGAGCGATACTGATTTCTCGGCCGAGATTCCCGCGGCAACGCCGCATGCCGACATTGCATCCGCGTTCTCGTCGATTGGCGCCAGCGCTTCCAACTTCTTTAAGGGTGCGCTTGCAAAGGGCAAGAAATTTGTCGACGATTTCGAGGAGAAGCGCGCTGCCGCACGCGAGGCTGCCGAGCAGGAGGCTATCGCTCAGCAGCAGGCAGCCGAGGCGGCACGTGAGCACGCGGCGCAAGAGTTCGAGCAGAACGAGGCTATGCAGTCCGTACCCGTCGACGCTGCCGAAGCTACAACGTCCTTTGAGTCCCAGCAACCGGCGTCCGCGGATGTTGTTGAGGCGACGACGTCTTTCGAGGCTCAGGAACACGTCGATAGCACCATGTCGTTTGATGCCGCGCAGTTCGATTCCACGATAACGTTTGAAAAGCAGGGCACCGCGATTGCCGAGCCCCTTCCTGTTTCCGATGAGCAGGGCGACGCGGCAGACGATGACGAGCCTATTGATGCTGCCGAAATCCAAGATGTCGCCGAGGACGAGTCCGTTGAGGCCAACTCTGACGAAGAGCAATACGCGGCAGCCGATCAAGGTGATTCGACCGAGGTCGAGCAGGAGGAAGTGCCTGCGGTTTCCGAGACTCCCGAGACGGATGAGTCGAGGCCTTACTCCACGCAGATTTTCACCATGCCGACCCCGAGTGGTTCCGGTGCCACGGTTGCCAATGTCGCTCCCACTCAGGACGAAACGGTCGATTCCCTTATGGCCCAGATTTCCTCCCAGGCATCGCCGCGTCCGCAGATGAATGTTCCCGATCCGGCGTCGGCACCGTCGCCTGCACCTTCCTCGTCTCCGCTGGCTTCGGTCCCCGATCCGTCGCTGCCGTCCATGAAGCAGGCAAACGTTGCGTCTCGCACGTCGCTGTTCGACCTTCCCGACCCCTCCGCACAGGTCAACGATCCCTTTGCTACTGCCCAGGGTCCCGAACCCACATCGGCGCCCGTTGCGCCTCCTATGCCCGTTGCGTCGGGCGCACAGCCGATCGAGACCATTTCGGCTCCCGCCCCGGCGGCACCCAAGTCTCGTAAGCGCGGCCTGGGTGGTCTGTTCGGCCGTAAAAAGAAAAACGAGCAGGACAGCATGAGTGACTGGCTGGGCGTCGAAGACGATTACGATGCCAAGAAGTCCGGTCGCGGTATCGGTTCGTGGGATAACTTCGAGGACGATAACGATGGCTGGAAGGGCGGCGCTACGTCTTCCGATGGCGCTTCTTCCGAAGATATGCTCTCGGCTGTCGCCTCTATGGGCGATGATGAGCTGCTCGGTCACGATATCTGGTTTGTGGCAACGGGCGCCTCGGATTGTGATGGCGCCGGCATGAAGGCCTTCTTGGCTTCGCATCGCGATAAGCTCCGCGGCGTATTCTTTATCAATCTTGAATCCGTCGGCGCCGGTAGGCTTTCGGTGGTGACGGTCGAGGGCGAACAGCAGCTGCTCAAGGGCGATCGCCGCATCATGAACCTGGTCAGCAAGGTCTGCAAGTCGTTCCATGTCGATTGTGGCGCGCTCGAGATGCCCTATGCCAAGACCGATGCCTATGCCGCGCTCGAGGCGAGCCGCCGAGCCCTCACCATCGCCGGCGTGGACGGCACGCGTCTGGCTTGCGCTCGTACCGAGGACGACCTGCCCCACAATGTCAACCCGACGAACATTGCTACGGTATCCGAGGTCGTGACCGAGGTTATCCGCCGTTCGTAGACGGAGCTCTAAGGAGTCAACGTGTTTTCGTATATTAAGCGCCATTGGCCTGTCTACGTGATTTTGACCTTGATTGCCATTGCGTTAGGATTTGGGGCTGCCTACATCGTGGGTGCAAAGGGCTCGACCCCCGCCTCCGCAATCAGCGAAGAGGTTGAGCAAGAACAGAGCACGGGTGCCGATGGGATTCCTGAGTCCGAGCAGGCAATCGTTGATGGTGGATCTTCGTCTGCAGAGTAGATACGGCGATTTACATGATTGAAAGCGGGCGAGCCGGGGGACTGGCTCGCCCGCTTTTTCATCGCGCTAGCGGTTCTTTGGGATCGACCTAAGGCGAGCGAACCATAGGGCTGCGGCACCCGAGGTCAGGAGCGCGGTGATGCAAGCGGCGATGGGAACTGCTCCTGTTGCCGGTAGGTCCTGCGGTAGGGTACAGCGTTGAATGACACGGTCATCGTCATGTGACTCAAGTTTATCGCCGCCGCCGTTGCGGCAAAGATCGACGTGTGCGCTGTTGGTGAGTGCGGTTTGGGGCGTATAAGCCGACGTCGCCTGCATGTGCACGATTGCGCCCCGAGCGTCTGTGCCAAGGATTGCTTTGGCATCGTCAAGGTCGTCGTGCTCATCTTTGAGATCATCGCGGGTCCAAGAATCCGTATCGCTTCGAGTCGTAAAGTCGGTGGCTACCGCACCGTATTCAATGCGAATGCCCGTTACGACGGCATTGGATGCAAGGTCGAGTTCTTTCGCCTCGAGTGTGGTGGATTCCGTGGTCGAGATATCCGCCTTCCAGAGGTGCCAACCGTCGTAATCGACGAGGCGGCAATCCTCACCCAGGCTCTCTTTTACCTCGTCGGACTCAAGCCAAGGATTTTCGTGCCCATCGTCAAGTGTCGCGTTTGCCGGCTCATCGACGTCTGTCGAGTCCAACGGCGTCGTGCGATACCACACGTTGCACAGACCATTGAGGTCGCCGATGGCGACGGGGGTTTCGATTGAGACGAATCTCGCTGTATCGTCCTCGGCACACTCAAGATCATCGGTAAGTGTGAACTCATCAACCCAGGTAGTTGAATTGTTTCGAGCGTCGATGGTATAGGAGAAAAGCCCATCCGTATTGGTTTGCATCGCGGCACGGTTTTTACCATCGCCGTTAGCCAACAGGCCCTTTTCGATAGGTTGGACAAGTTCCTGACGCTTGTCGACCTGCCCCTTGATTTCGATGGGCGCATCCTTCATCGCGACGGATTGGACTTCTCCCGTATCCTTTATTTCAAACGTTATCTCCTCGGCAAGGTCATAGGTCCGCGGAGACATCATTTCGCGCAACGAGTAGGTGCCGGGTGCAAGATGTTCGACGCGATGTGGCTTGTCGGATGAGGTCCAGGAGTCTATTTCGGTTTTATCGGGACCATATAAGGTGAGCTGTGCGCCTTCCACTTCCTGCTCACCGCTTGCATCGACCTTGGAGATATCAACCTTGGTGTAATCGTCGGATACGTTAAGCCGTGCTTCTACAACGGGTGTTTTCTGGTCGGCATAAGTAAGGTCGACAATATGGGTTGTCCGATCGAGTAAGAAGCCTGCCGGCGCTTGAGTCTCGACAACCTCGTAGCGTGCGGTGCCAGATCCCAGCGGGAGGTCGTCCGCGCGTGCTTCTCCAGTTTCATCCGTCGTGACGGTAGCGACAGTCTCACCGTCGAGCGCGGCAATGCTACCGTCGGGGCGCACGATATCACCCGAGGCATGGATCTCAAAGACGGCGCCCGCGAGGCTGCTGCCGTCTACGGCATCGGTTTTAACGATCCTGATGTTTCCGGTCGCGGCGTGGTCATAATACGAGGCGATTGCAACGGGCGTTAGGCTCATGTCGGCGGGTATGTTTACCTCGATCTCTTCGCCGACAAGATAGGGCTCTTTGGCCGAGGTTTCGCGTACATAATAGGTGCCCGGCACGAGCGATTCGGGCAGTGTGACGGTCCCGGTCGCGTCAGTCGTAAAGGTGTCCATTACGTTATGTGCTGGATACCAGCAAGTTTGTGAGACAGGTTCGTGATTGCTGTCGAGGAGTTGGAAGGTGAATCCGGCTAGGGGAACAGAAGCGCCTGTTTGGGCATCGCGTTTTACAATCTGGAGATGCGTCGACAGAGCGTGGTTGTCCACGATATATTGAAGCTCGGCGCCGTCGGAAATCTGATTGGCCCCGACGGTCCATTCCCCTGCACGTTTAAAACCCTCGGGGACGGTTTCCGGAACCTCGCGAATCGTGTAGCCGGCACGGTCGTATGGGACAGCTCCGTGGACACCGGCGGGTCGCTTGCCTGTGCCGAACCATGCTTCGGGCTGATCTTTGGTGGAGGCAAAGCCATAGATGTTTGTGGTCAGTGTGCCAACAACCTGCTGAGAACTGTTGCTGACAACCTCAAAGACAACACCTCCCGCCGGTTGCTCCAGGCCGGATTGGTCGCTATTGCCGTAATCCTTGAATTTGGAAATCTCAAGGTCAAACGCAATGGGGATATCGGAAATGCGAGATTCGATTTCGACTACGCCTGAATCGCCGAGCTGGTCGGCTCCAACGGTATAGGTCCAGCTGTCGTTGGATGGCAGGTAGCCCTCGGGGGCTTTTGATTCGTAGATGGTAAAGGTTCCTAAGGGGACATCGGCGAGGGTGGCCCGACCGCTTTCGTCGGTCGTGAGGATTTGTGCCCATCCAGGGGTTGATTGCGACACACACGTGAACTCTGCTCCTGCGAGTGAAGATCCCACCTGGGGGCCGGCATTCGTCGCGGCATCGAGTTTTACGATACGCAGGTTGATGGTGCCGGGCTGTTCATCAATGGCGACCTGTCCACCGTCATTCCCCGTGGTAAAGGCGATGCGATCACGACGGGGGACATAGCCGGCCGGCGCCTTCGTTTCAACTAGGTAGTATGCTGTGTTGGGCAGAAGTGTTGCTTGCGCTCGACCGTTGCTGTCCATCTGGACGGTACCGACACGCGCGTCGCTGGCGCTCTCAAAAATATCGAATGTTGCCCCATCAAACTGATAAGTATTGTTTCCACTGGTAATGGCGGCGTTTGCAGACTGCTTTTGGAAGGAAACAGAGACCGCCGGCAGTACATAGAGCATGTCTTGACGTCTGCTGCCGCCCGATACGGTTCCTAGATAGCGCCGCGCGCGGTGCGGAGCGGCTTTGATGCTTCCTGATTTTGCGTTGTCGTGGAGCCACCGCGCAGCCGCCACGACTTCATTGTCAGCGGTAAAGTGCCCACTCTTGGTTTTGCCCTGAGCGGTCGTGTAGGAATAGGTACCGTCGACATGGGTAGTGCCGTTGAGCATCCATACGGCAAGCTGGGTTGCGGCGCGGGCGCGATCGGGTGAAAGATGGTAACCGCCAAACGACGTGGCGGTAGGATATCCGTGACAAACGATTGCCGCGAACTCGTCGTCGAGCCACACCCAGCCTTGATCAAAGTTGAGCCATGGGCCGCCCGGCTTGGTGGGGCCGGGGCGCTCCTGGTTCATGCAGTAGGCAATCGAGGCGTCTTGAGCTTCATACTTGCCGATGAAGAAGGGCCCACAATCATCGCTAATAGTGCGGAAGCCGAGTTGGTCGTAGCCATCGACGGCAAATGCGGCTCTCGGTGCCAGGCAGCCGAAAAGCAGGAAGAGGAGCAGGAGCAGCGGACCTGTTGCGATTGCGCTGTGGACAGAGTGCGTGGGTGCGTTGGACATGGCTGCTCCTTATCCCTCGTGCGCCGCATGGGGAGGTTGCGACGCGTAGGATGAGGCTACCCCCGAGGTTCATGCGGGTAAGTACCAAAGGCTGACCAAAAGCTTGCCCAATTCCTGACAAATTGAGCTCAAATATAACAATCAAGCAAAAGTGCAGGTAGAAGATAGGGAGAACAGGAGGTCAAAGGTCCTCATCTCCACAATTGACGCGATTTTCAAACGAATCTCCACAGCTAAAACAAGCATCGCCACCCTTGTATCGAACAAGACAACCGCGTTATACTAGCCAACACACAAGCGGGCATCGCCAAGTGGTAAGGCATCAGCTTCCCAAGCTGACACTCGCGGGTTCGAGTCCCGTTGCCCGCTCCAGTTAAGAGCACAAGCACGACAGCGTTACGTTGCCGTGCTTTTTACTACTAAGCGCCGGGACTCGAACCCGCCAGGGTGCGAGCGTTAAGCAAACGCGAAGCGTTTGTAGCGAGCAGGCGAAGGCGCCGACAGGCGCCTGAAGCCGGTGCGGATTTGCGAAGCAAATACGCGGACGTCCCGTTGCCCGCTCCACCGAGCGCGGGAGAACTCGGGACGGCCAATTCAACAAAGTTTTCCCCATCGTCTCCGTGAATCCGAGGAGATCGCCGCAGCCGGTGCGTATTTGCGAAGCAAATACGCGGATGTCCCGTTGCCCGCTCCATCGAGTACGGGGGACCTCGGGAACGTCGGGTCCAACCCGCTGTGCCCGTGCGTGTGCACGGACCGGGTCTGCCGACCGCAGCCGGTGCGGATTTGCGAAGCAAATGCGCGGACGTCCCGTTGCTCGCTCCAATTCCAAAATGTTAGGTTAATGCCTACTGCCCATACTTGCACCTGCGCACGGTACAATGGTTGGGTTACGACCAACGTGCCAATAACCAAAAAGGAGCCGCTATGATCGATCGCTATACCCGCCCGGAGATGGGACACATCTTCTCCCTCGAGAACAAGTACGCCATTTGGCAGGAGATCGAGGTTCTGGCCTGCGAGGCCCAGGCGGAGCTCGGCAAGATCGGTATTTCCAAAGACGAGGCCCAGTGGATCCGCGACCATGCCAACTTTGAGAAGGCGAAGGTCGATGAGATCGAGGAAGTCACGCGCCACGACGTCATTGCCTTCCTGACCAACATGAAGGAGTACATCGATGCCGATGTTCCCGAGGGCGACCCCAAGCCCAGCCGCTGGGTTCACTATGGCATGACCAGCTCCGATCTGGGCGACACGGCCCTGTGCTACCAGCTCACCCAGGCCTGCGACCTGATCATCGAGGACGTCAAAAAACTCGGCGAGATCTGCAAGCGTCGCGCCTTTGAGGAGCGCAACACGCTCTGCGCCGGCCGTACTCATGGCATCCATGCCGAGCCGATGACCTTCGGCATGAAGTTTGGCTCTTGGGCCTGGGAGCTCAAGCGCGATCTGGACCGTCTTGAGGATGCCCGCAAGAACGTTGCCTTTGGTGCCATCTCGGGCGCTGTCGGCACGTACAGCTCCATCGAGCCGTTTGTCGAGGAATATGTCTGCGAGCACCTGGGCCTGGTTCACGACCCGCTGTCCACGCAGGTTATTAGCCGCGATCATCACGCCTACCTCGCCGGCGTTCTTGCCACCACCGCGGCCACCTGTGAGCGCATCGCTACCGAGGTTCGCAATCTGCAGAAGACCGATACACTCGAGGCCGAGGAACCGTTCCGTAAGGGTCAAAAGGGCAGCTCCGCCATGCCGCACAAGCGCAACCCCATCACCATGGAGAAGGTCTGCGGCCTGTCGCGCGTCGTGAAGGCCAACGCGCAGGTTGCCTTCGACAACGTCGCCCTGTGGCACGAGCGTGACATTTCGCACTCCTCTGCCGAGCGCGTCGCCCAGGCCGACAGCTTCATCGCCCTCGACCACATGTTCCAGTGCCTCATCCGCGTTATCGACGGCCTGCAGCTGTATCCCGCCCGCATGATGGCCAACCTCAATAAGACCCGCGGCCTCATCTTCTCTTCCAAGGTACTGCTCGCCCTCGTCGACACGGGCATCACCCGCGAGGACGCGTACGCCATTGTGCAGGAGAACGCTATGGCAACCTGGCACGAGGTACAGGATTGCGTCTCCGGCCCCACCTTTAAGGAGCGTCTCGAGGCCGACCCGCGCTGCACCGTCAGTCAGGAGAAGCTCGACGAGATCTTTGATCCGTGGGACTTCCTCACCCGTATCGACACGGTCTTTGATCGTCTGGAGCAGCTGAGCTTCGAGTAGGTTCGGGCATAACGTTAGCTTTTTAGGGCGCTTTGCTGGTAATGTGTGTTGCCGGCAAAGCGCCTCGTTGCATTTAGGGAAAGACGGGGATAATAGTCGTCTCGAATAACATTCTGAGAGGGGATCGCATGATTTCGTTTGATTACAAGCCTCAGGGCGTGTGTGCTCGCAATATTCACCTTGATCTTTCCGATGACGGCAACAAGGTGATGGGCGTTGAGTTTACCGGCGGCTGCGACGGCAATCTCAAGGCTATCTCCAAGCTGGTCGAGGGTGCTCCTGCCGATCGCGTAATCGAGGTTCTCGCCGGTAATACCTGCGGTATGAAAAAGACCTCCTGCGCCGACCAGCTTACGCGCGCCATCGAGGTCGCTCGCGCCGAGATCGCCTAATGGGTATCGCCGATCACATCAAGAACGGAATATCGCGTCGCGGCTTTGTACTCGGTGGGGCTGCCGCGGGCGCTGCCACGGTGCTTGCCGGATGCTCGAAAAAAACGGGCACCAGCGATGATGCCGCCGGCGAGCCGCAGGTTATCAAGGACGATTCCAAGATCATCTCGATTACGGATGAGTACGAGGCAGTCGACATCGATCTTGAGCCGGCGGCGTCATGGACGCTGCCTCTGGGTACGCTGCTGTACTACTGCGACGGCGATTACGCCGCGGCGATGATGGCGCCCGCATCGGCACTGCACGCCAACACACTCGGTGTGCTCAACCTGGGCGATGGCTCGCTTACCACATTAATCGAGGATCCTATCGAGGGCACGGGATATGCATTCTACGATGTCCGTGCCGGCGACAGCGTATTCGCGTGGGTTGAGATGAACTTTGCCAATTCATCGTGGAAGCTCTACGCTCAAAATCTGTCGGGCGCTTCGCTCTCTGGCGACGTGGTTGAGCTCGATCGAGGTGGCAAGGACTATGATCCGCCGCTGTTTACGGCGTTCGGGTCATCAGTCATCTGGTATAAAATGCCCTCGGCAGGTGGCAATAAAACGAGTAGCGATTCGTTTTGCTATCGTCGCTCGCTTGATGAATCCAAGGCCGAGGTAATTTGGAAATCGACGGGCCGCTTTGCATCGGCCCCGCGCGCGAGCGACGGCATTTTGACCATCTCGCCGCGTGTCCGCAACGACGAGGGCGTCTACTACGGCATAACGGCAATCGATCTGACCGACGGCAACAACACCAAGCGTGCCCAGTTGGTCCTTCCTTCGTCAGTTTCGCCTTTCGAGGCCGTATATATGGGCGATACCTTCGTGTTTTCTATCGAGGCGGCCTATAGTGGCGTGGGCAGCCTGGGCAATATGGGCACGTATATCGGTAATGAGGGAGGGCCGTACCTCTTCCTGTCACGCGAGCCGCTCGCATGTGCGGCTGGCAAGAAGAATAAATACCTTGTTAAGGTACAGGCGTCGCATTTTCTGATCGACACCTCTACCAAGACCTATGGCTCGCTGCTGTCGCCCGACCGCGCTTTGGAGTATGGCGATTATCCAGCTACGGCGGGAAAATCGGACTCATTCCTTACGTACGCCACGGTGCGCAACAGCCAGGGTATACCAGAGACGGTCACTGCACGCCTATTCTCTCTTTAAGCTTAGAGGGGTTAAAAAGGCGCCAACAGGGGAATAAACGCGTTGTAATTGTGAGTACCGCCCGCCGAGCTGCTGCGTCATAGCGGCATCTGGCGGGCTCAGGTGCGTTAAAATGGGCTTGTTCTTAGCTAATTGAGACAGGGGGGCCGTGTTATGGCTTCAGATGCAAAAAAGATTCTGCTGGTCGAGGATGAGAAGGCAATCCGTGACGCCGTCGCTGCCTATCTCGAGCGCGAAGGCTACTGGGTTGTGGGCGTCGGCGACGGCCAGTCCGCGATCGAGGAGTTCGAGAAGCATCAGTTCGACCTGGTCGTGCTCGACCTTATGCTCCCCAAGATCCCCGGCGAGCGCGTTTGCCGCACCATTCGCGATACCTCGGATGTCCCCATCATCATGCTGACGGCTAAGGGCGAGATCGAGGACCGTATTATCGGTCTTGAGCTCGGCGCCGACGACTATCTGATTAAGCCGTTCTCGCCGCGCGAGCTCGTCGCCCGCGTTCGCGCTCTGTTCCGCCGTGCCCATCAGGCCGACGAGCCCGCCGTCGAGGTACTCGACTTCGGCGATCTGGTCATCGATATCTCGGGCCACAAGATCTTGGTCGAGGGCAAGGAAGTCGATCTGACGGCTTCCGAGTTCAAGCTGCTCACCACGCTTGCCCGCCATCCCGGCCGTGTGTATAACCGCATGGAGCTGGTCGAGAAAGTGCTCGGGTATGACTTTGAGGGCTATGAGCGCACTATCGATAGCCACGTGAAGAATCTTCGCGCCAAGCTGGGCGATGATCCCAAGAAGCCCAAGTGGCTCTACACCGTCCATGGTGTCGGCTATCGCTTCGAGGCTCCGGCCAAGGCCGATAAGTCGGACGAGAAATAGGGAAATCACATATGATACCTGCGCGCTTTGAAATCGGACAAAAGCACAAGCAGGAGAGCGAGGCGGGTTCCAAGGCTAGTTGGAACACGCCTCGTTCCGATTCACGGCCAACGATGAGCTATCCCTCGCGCATGGCACTTGCTTTTGCTCTGACATCGCTCATGACGGTATTGGTGCTGGTGGGCGTTGTCTCTGTTGTGTGGGGCACAGTCTTTTCGGATTACACACGCTCCAATATCGTCGAAATCGCAAATTCCGCTGCCGAGAAGTTGGCAACCTCATATGAGGAAAACGGCTCTTGGACCGCGGGAGAACTGCGCACGGTCGCAACGTCGAGTTTGGTTTCCGACGATCTGGGCATGCAGGTCGTCAATAAAAAGGGCGTGATCGTTTATGACGATTCCTGGCCCTCGGCAAGCGCCACCGCCGATGTACGCGAAAACCAGGCTACGACCGACGACACGAGCGGCAAGAGGGCATCGCATAGCCCGGTCTCGTCTGCTCCAACCGACTCCGATAGCGTTGCTAACGTCGAGATTGTAACGTCTTCCGGCGAGCATGTCGGACAGGTAAAGCTGTGGGCCATCGGCTCCGACGCTCTGCTCACCAAGGCGGACTCTGCGTTTAGGGAGAAGACCTTTAACGCCATGGCCCTCGCCGCGGTTGTTGCAATCTGCATTTCGGTCGTTATCGGATCGCTCGTGTCGCGCATGCTCACCAAGCCGATTCATCGCATCACCAGTACCGCAAAGCAAATCCGTGACGGCGACCTGTCGGCTCGCACGGGACTGCGCGGTGATGACGAGATCGATCAGCTGGGTGAGACCTTCGATGAGATGGCCACTTCGCTCGAGAAGGATATGAAACACGAGAAGCGCCTGACCTCAGACGTTGCACACGAGCTTCGCACGCCGCTTATGGCCATGCTCGCAACGGTCGAGGCCATGCAGGATGGCGTGTATCCCACCGACGATGAGCATTTGGAGACCGTTGCTTCCGAGACGCGTCGCCTGGCTCGTCTGGTGCAGCAGATGCTCGACCTATCGCGTATGGAAAACAGCACGGCTCCGCTCAATCTAGAACCGGTGGACATGGTTCCGTTCGTGCGATCGATTGTGAATGGCCAGGAGCGCCTGTTTGCCGACCGTGACCTGCGTTTGCGCTTTGCAGATGAGACGCAGGGCCACGATGACGTTGTCGAGGCAGATCCCGACATGATCACGCAATGTGTTATCAACCTCATGAGCAACGCCATGCGCTACACCCCCGAGGGCGGTTGGGTCGTGGTGTCGGTGCTCAGTGACCGCAAGCACGTCAGCATTGCCGTTTCTGATACCGGCATCGGTATTGCCAAGGACGATCTGTCGCGCATTTTCGGGCGGTTTTGGCGCGCCGATGCCAGCCGCGCCCGCGAAGCTGGCGGCCTGGGCGTTGGCCTCGCCGTGACCAAGCAGATCGTCGAGCGTCACCATGGCTACATATCCGTGGAGTCGGAGCTTGGAAAGGGTACGACTTTTACAATTCATCTGCCCCGCGAGCACACGGCAGACGCGGCATCTACTACAATGGAGCACTAGCTTTTCGCTATTCGGTGAAGGAGGGGCCGCGTCCCTGCCGCTCCGAGTTTGCGAAAACATGCGGGAAAGAACCCGCATTTCTGTCGTATTTAGGTAAGGAGTGACTCACGTGACAACGATGGAGCGTCGTCCGGATTCCCGTGGCAAGGTTCGTGATATTTACGATGCCGGTGAAAACCTGCTGATGGTCGCCACCGACCGCATTTCTGCGTTCGACTTCATTCTTCCCGACGAGATTCCGTTTAAGGGAGAGGTGCTCAATCGCATCTCGGCATTCTGGTTCGATAAGTTTGCCGACATCGTCCCCAACCATCTCGTTTCCATCGACCCGGCGGATTTCCCCGAGGAGTTTGCTGAGTATCGTGACTACCTCGCTGGCCGCGCCATGCTGGTTAAGAAGGCCCAGACGATTCCTATCGAGTGCATCGTCCGCGGCTATCTGACCGGTTCGGGCAAGAAGACCTACGACGAGAACGGCACCGTCTGCGGCATCCAGCTGCCTGAGGGCCTGACCGAGGCTTCCAAGCTTCCTGAGCCGCTGTTCACGCCGTCCACGAAGGCCGAGATCGGTGACCACGACGAGAATATCTCGTTCGAGCGTTGCTGCGAGATCGTGGGCGAGGACATCGCCACGCAGATTCGCGACCTTTCCCTCAAGATCTACAAGGCTGCCGCCGAGTACGCCGCGACCCGTGGCATCATCATTGCCGACACCAAGTTCGAGTTTGGTGTTATTGATGGCAAGGTCACGCTGATCGACGAGTGCCTCACGCCCGACTCCAGCCGTTTCTGGCCTGCTGCCAGCTACGAGGAGGGCAAGATCCAGCCTAGCTACGACAAGCAATTCGTCCGCAATTGGCTCAAGGCCAACTGGGATATGACGGGGGAGACCCCGCACCTGCCCGCCGAGGTCATCGATGGCACGTCCGAGCGCTATCGCGAGGCCTTCCAGATCATCACCGGCTCCCAGTTCACAAGCATGAAGGAGAACGCATAAGTGAGTACCCGTAGCGCCACGAACAAGCGCACGCAATCCCACGAAGTTACCGGGGTTGCGCGCAAGTCTGCCGCATCTGCTAAGCCCGCCCGCCAAGCAGCGAGCTCCGTTCGCGTCGTGCCGGCTTCGTCTAAGGCACGCCGCAAAGAGCTCGAGAAGGGCGAGAACCTCGAGGGCCTCTCTAAAGAGGAGAAGCGCGCCCGCAAGGCCAAGCAGCGCGCCAAGGAGGACCGCATCTATACGGTGTCGAATATCCTCCTCAAGCAGGACGAGGACTACACCAAGCGCCGTCGCATCTGGTGGATTGTGCTCGCCATTGGCATGGTGCTCGTCGTGGCAATTTGGGCCTCGCTGTACTTCGCTCCCGCTGGCATGGTGTCCAGCCCTGTCCAGATGGTCGGCATTGTTTTGTCCTACGTCATCATTTTGGGCGACTTTATCTATGACTTCGCTCGTATTCGTCCCTTGCGCAACATGTACCGCGCGCAGGCCGAGGGCATGTCCGAGAACAAGCTCAACGCTCTTATTGAGCGCGCGGCTGCCGAGGAGGACCAGAAGGACTCCAAGAAGAAGTAGCGTTTGCATACATACTTATCGCTAAGATATAAGGCGCGTCGTTTTTGCGGCGCGCCTTTTTACTGTTCTATAGATAGATGGAGTGGCACATGATTCGAGCTGCCCTGACGGTCGAAGAGGCTCTGGAGGGCATGAAGGCCCTGGAGCCCAAGATTAAAAACTACGCGCGCCTGGTCGTCCGCAAGGGCGTAAACGTCAAGCCCGGCCAGGAGGTCGTCGTTCAGTCTCCGGTCGAGTGCGCGCCGTTTGCGCGCGTGGTGGTCGCGGAGGCCTATGCTGCCGCCGCCGGCCACGTGACGGTCATTTGGGCCGATGATGCCGTGACGAGGCTCACGTACGAGCATGTCGAGAAAAGCTATTTTGAGCAGACACCCGAGTGGAAGCGCATGCAGCTGGATTCCTTGGCCCAGGATGGTGCCTGCTTTGTCTTTATCGAAGGTGCGGATCCTGCGGCCCTCAAGGGCATCGATCCAGCCAAGCCGGCCGCGGCATCAAAGGCGAGGAATACGCAGTGCAAAGTTTTCCGCCGTGGACTGGATTACAACATCAATCCGTGGTGCATCGCCGGCGCTCCGGTCGTGGCTTGGGCGCACGAGGTGTTCCCGGGAGACGCCGATGAGGTTGCAATCTATAAACTGTGGAATGCGATTCTGCACACCGCGCGCGCCGATGGCCAGGACCCAGAGAGCGACTGGGAACTCCATGACGCCGCATTCGAAAAGAACCTGCGTTTCCTGAACGACAATCGTTTCGACTACCTGCATTACAACGCGGCAAATGGAACCGATCTGACGATTGGCATGACGAAGGGTCACGAGTGGGCCGGCGGCAAGGGCAAGACGCCCGATGGACACCCCTTCTTCCCCAACATTCCCACCGAGGAAGTCTTCACTTCGCCCGATCGCATGCGCGCCGACGGTATCGTGTACTCGGCCATGCCGCTCATCCATCACGGCAATAAGGTCGAAGATTTTTGGATTAAGTTCGAGGGCGGCCGCGTGGTGGACTACGACGCCCGCGTGGGCAAGGCAACGCTTGCGAGCATTATTGACACCGATGAAGGTGCCGCTCATCTGGGCGAGGTCGCGCTCATTTCCAAGAACACTCCGATCCGCGAAAGCGGCGTTCTGTTCTATGACACGCTCTATGACGAGAACGCTAGCTGCCATCTCGCGCTAGGTGTCGGTTTCCCCGAATGCATCGAGGGTGGGTATGACATGTCCAAGGAGGAGCTCCTGGAGCATGGCGTTAACGTCTCGAGCACGCACGTCGATTTTATGATCGGCACGGACGACATCGATATTACGGGCATTACGCCTGATGGACGTGAAGTTGTGATTTTCCAGAACGGCCAATGGAGTTGGGAATAGTCCCAGACCGTGGTACAATGCCACCCGCGGGCCGTTAGCTCAGCTGGCAGAGCAGGGGACTTTTAATCCCAAGGTCCAGGGTTCGAACCCCTGACGGCCCACCCAAAGATTGTTGAGACGGTCAACTTCGGTTGGCCGTCTTTTTTGTCGCCCTTTCATGGGTTCGAACCCGTATCTGTCTATATATAAGAACGCTTGGCGAACAAAACCTGCCTTTTACCGATGGGAAACAAATGGCTGATGCCTTTGGAGTAAAGTAGCGCTCCAGAGATGACCGATGTCTCAATACTCATAAAACAGCTGGTCATCGCCAATATCAGAAGCCAATGCTTCAGTTTTAACCTCAGTGATGCGACTGAGGGGCCTATTCATTTGTGAACAAAATATGGAGTGCGCGATTCCCGCCCACGGCGCCCCTCCGGTCTGGCAATATATCTCCTTGCCGCGCGGC
>CABQLI010000037.1 GCA_902464965.1 uncultured Collinsella sp. | reverse complement strand
GGCTTTGACGCGGTCCAGACCGGCAAGGACGGCCGCGCCGGCACCGAGCCCGCGAAGGGCTGGGCCGACATCACGGCCCAGTGCGCCACCAAGGTAGCGGTCGACGGCAAGACCTTCACCGTGCGCACCGGCGACCTGATTGCCGCGCTCGGCGGGGCCGACGCCTTCACCGCGGGCGCCCGCGTGGTCGCCGTGTACAACGCGCCGCTCAACAGCGCATGCAGCCACGGCATCGCGAAGGGCAACCCCAACGAGGTCTACCTGCGCTACCCGCGCTCTCCCTTTGCCGACCAGTCCGGCGACGCCGGCTTTACCCGCACGCCGAGCGATGACGCGTGCGCCTACACCTGGGATCTCGCGCTCACCAAGCGCGGCAGCGACGGCGACAAGCCGCTTGCTGGGGCGGTCCTGAGCATCGCCGGCGACCGCGGCCGCACGCTGGCGGCCGACGGTACGTGGGCTGCGGATGGCAAGGCCACCGTCACCACGGGCGAGGACGGCCGCGTGACCGTCTCGGGCGTGGACTCGGGCAAGCTGGAGGTCCGCGAGCTCAAGGCACCCAAGGGCTACAGTGCCTTTGAGGGCACGCGCTCCGTGACGGTCAAGGCCGAGGGCCTGGACGTCGACCAGGTGGCCGCCGCCAAGCCCAAGCTCACCATCACGGCCGAGTCGCCCCTGCGCGCCGACAGCGCGGACGGGTCGACGGGCAGCCTGGAGGCGTCGCTCATCAACACGCCCACTGGCACACCCCCTAGCATTACCACCGGAGGCTTTATGCCCTCGACTGGCGATATGGCAATGTACGCCGCGGCCGCCGCAGCGGTCGCCGGAGCCGCGCTCATCGTGGTCGCGCTCCTGGTCAAGCGGGGAGGTGGCAGCCATAAAGAGTAGCTGGCAGCCCCACAGAGAGCGGGGCGAGACGTAGCGAACTAGATGCTAAGACACAGACAGACAGATTTAGATCAAATGGAATTCGAGCAGAAAGCAGAGGAAAAGAAGATGAGCATGAGCAAGAACATCGCACGCCTGGCAGTAACCGCCGGCCTCACAGCAGCGCTGAGCTTCGGCGGCGTGATGGCCCCGGTCACGATGGCGTTTGCAGCTGAGGGTGCTGCGACTGCGAATGGCTCGGTGACCATCACGAACGTTAAGGGCAACACTACCGAGTTCGAGGGCTATCAGATCTTTAAGGCCGATGTTGACGGTGGGAAAGTCAGCAACATCGCGTGGGTAAACACAGAGGTGCAGAATGCTGTCGAGGGCGTCATCAACACAGAGGACAAGTCCTATACGGGAACGACCGCCCAGGACGCCGCGGACTGGATCACGAATGAGGTAAAGGGAACCGATGCTACGACCCGCGTGGCGCCTGATTCCGCTGCGTACAAGATTGCTGACGCCGTAGACGGTCTTGCCACACGCGTTACTACGAACAACAAAACCGTTTCCGGTCTTGAGCACGGTTACTGGCTCTTTGTGACCAAAGCTGACACCATCGGAGAGGGCGAGGCAGGCACGTCCCCCATCTTCACTGTCGTGGGTGACACACCCGTTAATGTAACTGAGAAAACGGGAATCCCCACCGTCGAGAAGAAGATCGTGAGCGATGCCGATAACAAAGAGTGCGATGCCGCCGACTCCCAAATCGGCCAGGACGTGACGTACAACCTCTACGGCACCGTCGCCGAGAACTTCGACAAGTACAACACGTATTACTATCAGTTCTCCGACCAGATCTCCAAGGGCCTGACGCTGCAGGATGGCGCCAAGGTCTACCTGTATGCGAACAAGGATGCCGCGAAGGCCGATTTAAATCACGCGAAGGTCACGGATATCACCAATTATTTCACGCCGTCGACCGACAAGGCTGCCGCCGATGGCAGCAAGACGACGACGTGGACCTGCGATAACCTGAAGAACGTCGCTGGCGTCACCAAGGACTCCTGCATCGTCGTTTCCTATACTGCACGGATTAATGATCGTGCCGTTGTTGGCTTGAATAACAACAAAGAGGGCAACCTCAACACCGTAACGCTTCACTACTCCAACAACCCTATGACTTCGACAAAAGGTCAGACCGTCCCTGACACGGTCAAGGACTATACCTACGGTCTCAAGATCAACAAGGTCGATTTGGGTACCGAGAAGGCACTTGAAAATGCTCAGTTCACCATTACGACCAAAGGAGACGAAAGCAGCACAGACGTTAAATATGTCAAGGATGACGGCACATTGAGTGACACCGAGGTTGTTCTTTCAACGAACAGGCAGGGCGTCATTACGCTTACCGGTCTCGATGCCGGTGTCTATACCGTCACGGAGACTTCTGCCCCCTCTGGTTACACTAAGGTCAACCCCTTCACCTTCGAGATCAAGCCGACCATGACCGCCGATGATCCGGGTGCCGGCCTTACTGGGCTCGCTGGCACGCTTGATCCTAAGAACCAGGGCGACAAGATTATCGCCGGTCTCAACGATACAAGTGACGGAAAGGTTGGCGATAACAAGCTTGATTTCAAAGATGGCACCCTCACAAACGACGATGGCACTTTTAACATCACCGTTGGCGATACCAAGCAGGTTGGCCTTCCCCTTACCGGTCTTAACGGCGTGACCTTCACTTGGATCGCTGGTGGCGCAGTGCTGTGCATCGGTGTGGCGCACCTCATCCGCAGCCGTAAGCAGGCCGAGGAGTCCGAGCAGGAGTAACGCTCGCTCACCCATCTCTTTGGCAGGTGGGATGTGATGGCCATGAGACTTGCGGACACTTTTCTCGTCCATCCACGTTCTTGCTTTGCCATTCTCTTTTCGGGGCAGACTCCTCACTGGAGTCTGCCCCGTTTTTTGGACAACACAGGCAGCCTCCACCGTCCGATGCGGACTCATCCGTCATCGCGTTTCTTGACTCGTATGAAGTTCGGTTTAAGGTCCGTAGGCGCACGCGCGGTGCGGACGGTAGAAGGCATTTGCGCCGCAACAAGCGCAAATAAGAATGCCCGGGGTTCGGAGCCCGGGCATTTAACAAAACCAGAAAACTAGGCCGCCCGCGCTTTCGAACACTTACGCGGGGTGCGTCGTTTCCTGTAGCTATTGTATCCCGAATCGCCCCGCCGATTCGGGACATTTTGAAAACTCAAATGTTGGCCTACGCACGAAAGGAATCTCGTTAATTCCGAAAATTATGTATAATTCCAATTAAAAATGGAATCAAACGAAAACGATGGAAATGAACGAAGCGCTAATCTACTTACAAGAAGCACTAGGCCTCGCTGCCAAGACCAAAAATTGGCCTGGATCCGCACGCTTGCCGCTGCATCTGCGGGCGATTGAGGTCCGCGCTGTTGACGCAAACGGTTTTTCGTTTTTGCTTGCAAGTTTGCCTACTGGCGTCGGGCTTCCCGAGGCTAAGAGAGTCTATAGCCAGCTAGCCTTGCGCGCGGAGACTCCTGTTGTCGTTTCGTTTCCTGATGCCGATGCACGTCAGCGCAAAGCATTGGTCGCACACGGGATTCCCTTTGTCTGCCCAGGTAGACAGGCTTTTCTTCCATTTATGGGCACAGCCTGCACGGAGAGGGGCGGTGCCCGGTTTCACAATCACACGATCAAGATGTCACCCAACGCGCAGGCTGCCGCAATCTGGGGAGCATCCCAGGAGCCATATCGCCCCTATGACCTTTGTCGTGCGCTTGGGATCTCGGCAAGCCGCGCGAGCGAGGCCATAACCGAGCTTGTTGACAGGGGGCTCGCGAGGCGCGAGCGTCGCGAGCGACGTGTCGTCGTGTACCCTGTTGCCGTTGATCTTCTACTCAGCGAGCACATGGCAGAGCTCTCCTCGCCAGTCTCGAAGGTCTGTTTTGCAAGGAAGACGCCGCAGATCGACTATCTTGTTGACGCCGGGGAGACGGCGCTCGCTGCGCGTTCGATGCTCGCTGCGCCGGGCATGGAACAAAAGGCCGTCTTAAGAAGTGCATGGCGCCAACTGAGTGATCTCGAAGTCGCAGACGGGGAGTTGCCGGATAACGAAACGGCGTTGATCCAAGTGTGGCGCTATGCGCCCGCGTTTGCCGGCTCCTCCCGTGTCGACGACATTTCGCTTGCGCTATCTTTGGCGGCAATCGACGATGAGCGAATTCAGCTCGAAGTCGATCGCATCTTTGGAAAGGAATATCCATGGCAAGAAGCGCTGTAGAAGGTCTCCAAGAATTTCAGCAGCATATGCAAGAAGCTGCAGGATCGTATGCCCTTATCGGCGGCACGGCATGCGACATTTTGCTCGCGGAGGCGGGGCTTTCATTCAGAGCGACTCACGATTTTGATGTAGTAATTGTCGCCGATGACCGGTTGCCTCAGACGGCAGAAGCCATATGGACTTTGGTGCGTGATGGCGGTTACCGCTGCGGCTGGGGCGAAGGCAAAGGCTCATGTTTTTATCGGTTTACAGAGCCTAAGAGGCCGGGTTACCCCCGTATGATCGAACTCTTCGCGAAGTGCCCCGACTTTCTAAAGGGTCGTGAGGGGATTGATGTGGCACCAATTCACGTTGATGAAAACATAAGCAGTCTTTCGGCAATTTTGTTGGACGATGCTTACTACAGCTTGTTCCTTCAGGGAATTCGAACCGTAGGCGGCGTTTCGGTCCTGGGGACGGAATACATTGTCCCGTTCAAAGCGAAGGCGTATCTCGATCTAAAAGCTAGAAGGGAAGCGGGGGAGAACGTTGATTCGAGGAAGGTAAAAAAGCATAAACGCGATGCGCTGAGACTTGCTCAGCTGCTTGGCGAGTCGGAAGGTGTCGATCTGCGCGGAGAACTGAAGGACGATATGCTTGCGTTTGTCAAAGATTGTGAGGTGGGCGACGTCAATCTGAAACAGATTGGGGTTGCGGGCGTAACGATGGCGCAGTTGCTCGAGACGATGAAAGCAACATATGGTTTGATTGGTTGAGTGGGGTTACGTGGCCCGGACGGTGCAGTCTAGCTGCGTTGTCCGGCGCAGAGGTTCGCTAATCGGCTATTATTTGTTTAGACAACTTGAGTTGTAGAGGAGTGACCGGCGATGGTGCAGGGCGCCAAACATATGAAGAGCAATAACGCCGCGGACAACGGCGGCTCAAGCCCCCAGCCCAAACCTCAACCAAAGTCCAAGCGCCGCCGCAAGCGACTGCCGCGCTGGGCCGACCGGCTCATCACCATCGTCATCATCCTTATTGGCGTGGGCCTTATGACCTGGCCGTGGATCTTGGACCGGCTCGAGGCCTCGGGCGTATTCAACCAGATCAGCACCGTGTCCAGCACCGTGGACGCGCTGTCTGCCGAGGAGCGCGAGCGCATCCTGCTCCAGGCACGCTCCTTTAACGAGCAGCTGGCAGGCGAGGCCACCGAGCTTCCCGCCGACCAGATCGAGCCCTACGCCCAGCAGCTCATCTTTGACCGCGACCCCATGATGAGCTGGGTCGAGATCCCCTCCATCGACGTGAGCATGCCCATCTACCACGGCACGAGCGAAGAAGTCCTTATGGCGGGCGTCGGCCACCTGGAGGGTACGAGCCTGCCGGTGGGCGGCACCTCGACGCATTGCGTGCTCACCGCGCACTCGGGCATGCGCAACCTGAGTATGTTCGACGACATCCACTCGCTGGAGCCCGGCGACCTGGTGCTGCTGCACACCATGAACAAGACGCTCGCCTACAAGATGGTGGACTCCGAGGTGGTGCTGCCCGAGGAGATGGAGTCGCTGACCATCGAGCCCGGCGCCGACAAGGTGACGCTCGTCACATGCACGCCCTACGGCGTGAACGACCATCGCCTGCTGGTGCATTGCGTGCGCACCAAGTACAACAAGAAGGACGTCGACAAGCAAAAGTCGCTGGCCGGCCGCCACTGGGGCAAGCGCGAGTTCGCCGTGCTCATCGTGGTCGTGGCCATTGTGCTGTTGCTGCTGGACATCGTGGTCCACGCGGTCCGCAAGCGCCGCAAGGCCAAGGCCTCGGCATAAGACATTCTCCAGAACCACCACAATGGGGACAGGCACCTTTGTGGTGGTCGGGGCTTCCAAACCATCACAACATTCGATGAAAATCGCGATTTTGACGAAAAGCGTCGAATGTTGTGATGGTCTTCGTTGT
This sequence comes from uncultured Collinsella sp., assembly GCA_902464965.1. Lineage (GTDB taxonomy): Bacteria > Actinomycetota > Coriobacteriia > Coriobacteriales > Coriobacteriaceae > Collinsella. Next base: position 14,793 of record CABQLI010000037.1, on the reverse strand, counting down.
GGACGGGACGGTTTTCGTTTCGGGCGGGATGCTTTTCGCTGCGGGCGGCGCGGTTTTCGCTATGGACGGTGCGGTTTCGCTGCAGAACCGCCAGCCCGCCGCCCGCCAACCGCCGCCCTCGTTACGTTTTCGCTGCATTTGGGTAAAGCACCTGCTCCAAGCGGCGTTGCCTTGTATACTAGAGCGGTTTATCTGTTATGCGGAAGGGAGCGCCTATGGCACTCAGCGAGAAAGACGTGCGCGGCATCGCCGAGTACGCGAAGATCGCACTGACCGATGACGAGCTCACCCAGATGACGTCCTACATGAACGACGCCGTCCAGATGCTCGAGCCCGTCCTGCAATATGACTTGCCCGACGTGGAGCCCACGTTCCATCCCATCGGAAGCCTGTCCAACGTGATGGGCGACGACCTGCGCGAGCCCGAGCGCGACCTGCCGCTCGACGTCGCGCTCGAAAACGCCGGCAGCGCGCGCGACCGCTACTTCCGCGTGCCGTCCATTTTGGGAGAGGGGGAGAGCGAGTAATGGCGCTAAGCTTCGATTCCCTTACCGCCGCCCAGATCGCCGCGGGCGTTGCCGCCGGCGACTTTACCGCTACCGAGGTGGCCCAGGCCTCCCTTGCCGCCATCGAGGCGCGCGAGGGCGGGGTCCAGGCATTCCTGCAGGTGGCGCCCGAGCTTGCGCTCGAGGCCGCTGCGCGCGTGGATGCCGACCGTGCCGCAGGCAAGACATTGCCTCCGCTCGCGGGCGTACCGCTGGCCATCAAGGACAACATGAATCTCGTGGGCACGCGCACCACCTGCGCTTCCCGCATGCTCGGGGACTACCAGAGCGTCTACACCGCCACCTGCGTCCAGCGCATGCTCGATGCCGGCTGCCTGCCCATGGGCAAGGCCAACATGGACGAGTTTGCCTTTGGCAGCTCCACCGAGAGCTCGGCGTTCCACCGCACCAACAACCCCTGGGATACCGAGCGCGTGCCCGGCGGCTCCTCGGGCGGCTCCGCTGCCGCCGTCGCCGCGGGCGAAGTCGCGCTCTCGCTGGGCTCGGACACCGGCGGCTCCATTCGCCAGCCGGCGTCGCTGTGCGGCGTGGTGGGCTTTAAGCCCACGTATGGCGCCGTGAGCCGTTACGGCGTGGTTGCCTTTGGCTCGTCGCTCGACCAGGTGGGCCCCTTTGGCCGCACGGTCGAGGATGTCGCGCTGGCTATGAACGCGCTTACCGGCGCGGGCCACGATCCGTACGATTGCACCAGCCAGGATTGCGCCGTCGACTTTACCGAGCACCTCAACGACAGCATTGAGGGCAAGCGCGTGGGCATCATCCCCGCGTTTATGGAGGCCGAGGGCCTGACGCCCGAGGTCAAGGCCGCTGTTCAGCGCGCCGCCCAGGAGCTGCAGAACCAGGGCGCCGAGCTGGTCGAGGTCGACCTGCCGCACCTGGACGCCGCCATCGCCGCCTACTACGTTATCGGCCCGGCCGAGGCGTTCTCCAACCTGGCCCGCTTCGACGGTATTCGCTACGGCTACCAGGAGGAGGGCTGCGCCAACCTGTCCGACCAGAGCTCGCTTTCGCGCGCCCACGGCTTTGGCGCCGAGGCCAAGCGCCGCCAGATGCTCGGCGCCTACCTGCTGAGCTCGGGCGTGTACGACAAGTATTACTACGCTGCGCAAAAGGCCCGCACGCTCATCACGCAGGACTACGACGCCGCGTATGCCAAGGTGGACACCATCCTCATGCCCGCCTCGCCGCGCACGGCCTTTAAGTTTGGCGAAATCAGCGACCCCACGCAGATGTACCTCTCCGACCTGTACACCATCTCGCTCAACATTTGCGGCAACGGTGGTATCTCGGTGCCGCTAGGCCTGGGCGAGGATACTCAGCTGCCCGTTTCTGCCCAGCTGGTTGGTCCGGCGTTTAAGGACCGCCAGCTGCTCACGTTTGCCCGCGCCTTGGAGCGCGGCTTTGCGGATGCCGCCACGGGTGCGCCCGCGCTTTCCGTCGCGCCCGATTTTGCCGGGAAGGGAGGCGAGCTGTAATGAAGGAGCTTTCCGAGGTCCTGCAGGATTGGGAGGCCGTGATCGGCCTGGAGATTCATACCGAGCTCACCGCACTCGATACCAAGATGTTCTGCAACTGCAAGCTCAGCCACGATGACGAGCCCAACGCCAACGTGTGCCCGGTGTGCCTGGGCCTGCCCGGTGCGCTGCCGGTGCCCAACAAGCGCGCCATCGAGAGCATCGTCAAGGCCGGCCTCGCCACCAACTGCGAGATCCAGCGTCACTCGATGTTCTACCGCAAGCACTACTTCTATCCCGACATGGCCAAGAACTTCCAGACCACGCAGGGTCCGGTCGCTTTTGCCATGTACGGTCACCTGGACCTGGACGTGACCGGTCGCGGTGCCGCCGAGCGCCCCGACTGCGCGTTTGGCGAGGCCGAGGCCCAGAGCCTGGCGAGCGCCTCGGCCAACGCCGAGGGCCTGTCCACGTCCATGACGTCGACCATGCGTGAGGGCAATCAGCGCGCCGGCCACCTGGCCAGCTACGACGCGTCCAACCTGCAGATGCCCGAGCGTCGCGAGGACGGTTCCTACACGGTGCCTATCCGCATCCTGCGCATCCACATGGAGGAGGACGCCGCCAAGATGGTGCACGTGGGCGGTGCCGAGGGCCGCATTACCGCCGCGGCCGAGTCGCTCGTCGACTACAACCGCTGCGGCACGCCTTTGATTGAGCTCGTGACTGAGCCCGATCTGCGCACGCCCGAGGAAGCGCGCCTGTTTATGGAGAAGCTCCGTCGCATTTTTGTGACGCTGGGCATTTCGGACTGCTCCATGGAGAAGGGTTCCATGCGCTGCGACGGCAACGTGTCGCTGCGCCGCCGCGGCGAGACCAAGCTGGGTACTAAGACCGAGCTCAAGAACCTCAACTCGTTTAAGAGCCTGCACGATGGCCTTGCCTACGAGATCTGCCGCCAGGCCGAGGTGCTCGAGGAGGGCGGCATCATCTATCAGGAGACCCGCCACTGGGAGCCCAGCCGCAAGCGCACCGTGGTCATGCGTGTGAAGGAGACGGCTGACGACTATCGTCTGTTCCCCGATCCCAACCTGGCGCCGTTCGATCTGGATGACGAGTTCATCGACCGCTGCCGAGGCGAGATCCCCGAGCTGCCCGATGCCAAGCGTGCCCGTTTTGAGGCCGACTTTGGCATTAAGGCGGCCGATGCCGAGCAGATCGCCGGTGACCCCGAGTTTGCCGAGTTCTTTGAGGCCGCCGCTGCCGGCATGGCTGGCAAGGAGGCTCAGACGGTCGCAAACCTGCTGGTGAACGAGATGATCGCCTACCTTAAGGGTGCGGGCGTGTCGCTCGCCGAGTCCGGCATTGCGCCGGCTCAGGTGGCAGCTCTTGCCAAACTGCTGGCGACCGATGCCATCAGCTCCAACCAGGCGCACGAGGTCTTTGAGGCCATGGCACAGACCGGCGATGACCCCAACAAGATCGTCGACGAGCGTGGTATGCGTCAGGTGAGCGATGCCGGCGCGCTACAGCCGATCGTGGACGAGGTGCTGACAAACTGTGCCGAGCAGGCGCAGCAGTATCGTGACGGCAACCAGAAGGTCATCGGCTTTTTGGTGGGCCAGTGCATGAAGGCGAGCCGCGGCAAGGGCAACCCGAAGCTCTTCAACGAGTTGCTGAGAACGTCGCTCTCGTAAACGGAACCCGGGAGCCCCGGCAGGGCGGGTGCTTCCTCAAAATTTCGAACAGTCCTGCGCAAGACGAAGGCCACATTAAGTGGCCTTCTTTGCGTGCGGAACTCATTTTGAGCAAGCACCCGCCCTGCCGGGGCTCCCGGGTTCCGTGACGACTCGGCCGTTCGGGTCAGGTAGGCTGATAGGAAAGATGGTGACGGAGGCGCAAAATGCGCCTCCGCCTTTTGAATGTGATGAAAGTGTGGCGAAATGAGCTTAAAACTTCTGTAAATGTGATAAATGTCACGTTTTACCTAAGGTAAAATGTGGGAAATATCACGTTTACGGAAGTTTCTTTGCGGGAGGTTCGGTCATGCAGCGAGATATCATTGCCAAGCTTAATGCTTGGAAAGCGTCAGAATATCGTAAGCCGCTTATCCTTAAGGGGGCGCGCCAGGTTGGAAAGACGTGGGCGCTTAAGGAGTTCGGCCGAACCTCGTACCTCAATTTTGTGTATCTGACGCTCGAGGAGCCGTCACCTGGGGTACAGAGCGAGTACGCTCAGTTTTTCGAAGGTACGCGCGATCCTCGACGGATCATCTCAAATCTTTCCCTGGCACTTGGACAGCCTATCGAGCCCGGCGAAACGCTGCTTATTATTGATGAGATCCAGGATTGTCCTTCTGCAGTCGGCGCCCTTAAATACTTCTGTGACGAGGCCCCCGAGTATCACGTCGCATGCGCAGGGTCTTTGTTGGGCGTTCGCTTGTCCCGTGAGACCAGCGCTTTTCCGGTGGGAAAGGTCGAGTTCATGGAGATGCGCCCCATGAGCTTTTCCGAGTTTCTGAAAGCCGAGGGCGCTGCAAACTACGACGAATACCTTGGCGGCCTGGATCAGATCGAGACAGTGCCCGATTTCTTCCATGTCCGTCTCGTCGAGCATCTTCGTCGTTATTTTGCATGCGGCGGCATGCCAGAGGCTCTTGGCCGGTGGGCGGAGACGGGCGATATCGTTCAGGTCGATAAGGTGTTGTCTGATCTCTTGGATTCCTACGAGCGCGATTTTGCCAAGCATGGTGGCCGTGCGCAGTTCGCCAAGCTTTCACAAATATGGAACTCGATTCCAGCTCAGTTGGCGCGCGAGAACAAAAAGTTCGTTTGGGGTGCGGTGCGCGAGGGGGCTCGTGCTCGAGAATACGAGGATGCTCTGGAATGGCTTGCCGATGCTGGGCTCATCACGGCGGTTCGCCTTAATGCTGCCGGTGGTGTGCCGCTCTCTGCGTACGATGACCTCAAGGCATTTAAAGTCTACTGTCTTGATGTCGGCTTGCTGCGCCGCATGGCAAGGCTGGATGCGTCCGCTTTTGCCATCTCGGATGCGCTATTTTCGGAGTTCAAAGGTTCGTTCGCCGAGAACTATGTGCTTCAGGCATTACTTTCACAGTTAGATGCGGCTCCGCGTTATTGGACAAACGAGAAGCCGAAGCACGAAGTCGATTTTTTGATTCAAGTCGGAAACGAAATCGTTCCCGTCGAGGTCAAATCGGGAGAGGTCGTTCATTCCAAGAGCCTTAAGTACTATGCCGACAAGCATGCGGAGACGACTCCATTGAGGGTCCGCTACTCACTTAAGAACCTAAAGCTCGACGACGGGGTGCTCAACATTCCGTTGTATTTGGCTGATCGATCTGTCCCTCTTATCAAAAAGGCGCTTGATCGTGCACATCTTGACGTTTAGATCCTGGGTGAGCTGACGGGCGGCGGCTAATTAATCGCTCCGTTACGGCCAGGGAGCTTGGGCCTTAGCGATGCTTACTTCGCCAGACCGTGGGTGTCATGCCGGTGTGTTGCTTGAAGGCTTGGGTGAAGGCGGCCTGTTGAGGGTAGCCTAGACGCTCTGCCACCTGCGCTATCGTGAGCGCGCTATCGGCCAAAAGGTCCTGTGCTCGCTCCATACGGCGTCTGCGAATGTAGGCGCCCAGGGACTCGCCAGTTTGGGCCTTAAAGGTGGCGCATAGTTTGGAGCGGCTTGTGTAGAGCCTCTCGGCCACCTCGTTGATACCCACACGTCTGCCTTTGTCGAGCGCGTGCTCAATCATCGCCGTTGCTTCTTCGGCAATGGTTATGCTGACGCGTGTGTCTGCCGCCTGCCGCGCCTGCTTGTGGGCCGCGCGCGAACAGGCGAGCTCCGCGACCATGGTCTCCACGATGCCCTGCATATAGACGTGTCCGCCTACGGTGCGGGCGCGGTCCTCGTTAATCCGGCGCAGCGTGTGGCAGATGGCAGACGTCGCTTCCTCGTGCCATGGCTCGGCAAACGCCTCAAAGATTCCCGTGAACTCGGTGGGATAGCGGTGCTCCAGTTCGTCAAAATATCCAGGCAAAAAGAGCACCGAGCGCGAGTGATAAAGCTCCCCCGCAAACAGCGGGCTTAATTCCTCGCCACAGCTATCTTGGATAAAGCTGCAAACGGCATTGTTTGGCCACGGTCCATGCAATGGTTTAAGGTTCGCGGGCGTTATGCCAGCCTCGGGCATGCATGTAAGTGTGGGCGCGCTGACCTCGCTCACGCAGGCGTATGGCTCGGGTGTGTATTCGGCCAGGTACATATCGTGCGTCGGGGTGATGAAATGCTCCATGACGATACAGGTGGGGGAGAGGGGCATAATCCATGCGCGTCCGTGCGCCCGGTCGTTTGCCACCTCGCCGGTAAAGACAGCGCCCTTGCCGGAAAGTTTCAAGCCAAACTGCTCAAACTGTGGTGCATAGAGCTCGGTTATGTCGGTCGCGGCCCGATGCGTTTTCAAAAGCGTCCCCTTCCTTTGCGGAAACGTCCACGCCTGGCTCGATTGTGTGTCTTGGCTAACATATCAATGATAAGTTGATTACGGTTAACTCTCAAGCCGTTAGAAGGGAACCTCATGGCAAAGGGATCAAAAAAGGAAGGCGGCGGCATCGGCGAGCTGCTTGCATATGCCGGTGACCGTAAATACCTCACGTATTTGGGCATGGTTCTCTCGGCGCTCTCGCAGCTGCTGAGCTTTGGCCCGTACGTGTGCATCTGGTTTGTCGCGCGAGACCTTATCGCTGTGGCGCCTAACTGGAGCGAAGCCTGCGACATCGCGATGTATGGCTGGTGGGCCGTTGGTTTTGCCCTGGCAAGCATCGTAGTTTATTTCGTGGGGCTCATGTGCACGCACCTGTCTGCGTTTCGCTGCGCGTCCAATATCCGCAAGACTACGAGCGAGCATCTGCTTAAGCTGCCGCTTGGCTACTTTGACACGCACGCCACCGGTGAGTTGCGCCGTATTGTAGACGGATGCGCCGCCTCCACCGAGACCCTGCTCGCGCACATGCTGCCGGATATCGCCGGCGCCGTCGCCATGGTCGTGGGTTTGCTCGTGCTGCTTTTCGCCCTCGATTGGCGTTTGGGGGTGGCATGCCTTATCTCGGTCGTCGTTTCGCTTGGCGCCATGGCCACCATGATGAGCGGCAAAGGCGCCGAGTTCATGAAGGCCTACATGGGAGCGCTGGTCAAGATGAACAAGACCGGCACCGAATACGTACGCGGCATCCCCGTGGTCAAGGTGTTTCAGCAGACGGTCTACTCCTTCAAGGCCTTCCACGATGCGATCGCCGAATACGCCGACATGGCACAAAGCTATGCGGGCACGTTCTGCCGAGGTCCGCAGGTGCTCAACCTTACCGCGCTCAATGGCCTTGTGGCATTCCTGCTGCCCGTGGCGTTGCTGTTGGCGCCGGGCGAGACGGACTTCGCGCATTTTATGGCAAACTTCACGTTTTACGCGATATTTTCGGCCGTGGTACCGACGGCCATGACCAAGCTCATGTTTGTGGGCGAGGCCTCTCAGATGAGTGCCGATTCGCTGGCTCGCATCCGAAGCATCATGGATTCCAAGCAGCTCTCCGTGCCCGCCCAACCCAAGCACCCTGCCGGCAGCGACGTACGATTTGAGGACGTGAGCTTTACCTACGAGGGCGCCGAAGCGCCTGCCGTCAACCATGCGAGTTTTAGCGTTTCCGCTGGTAGCACCCTCGCTCTGGTGGGTCCCTCGGGTGGCGGCAAGTCAACCTGCGCAAGCCTGATTCCGCGTTTTTGGGATGTTTCCTCGGGTCGAGTGCTCGTAGGTGGTGTGGACGTTCGCGATATGGATCCGCACGAGCTTATGGACCAGGTCGCCTTCGTGTTCCAGACCAACCAGCTGTTCCGGCAAACACTTGCCGATAACGTGCGCGCCTCCAAGCCTACGGCCACTGACGACGAAGTGCGTGCGGCCCTCTCCGCAGCTCAGTGCGACGACATTGTGGCCAAGCTCCCACAGGACATCAATACCATGATCGGCGCCGGCGGAGCATATCTTTCGGGCGGCGAGGTCCAGCGCGTGGCACTCGCCCGCGCGATCCTTAAAGATGCGCCTATCGTGGTGCTCGATGAGGCCACGGCGTTTGCCGATCCCGAGAACGAGGCGCTCATCCAGCGCGCCTTTAGCAAGCTGGCGGCGGGTCGCACGGTCATTATGATTGCGCACCGACTCTCGACTGTAGTGGGCGCAGACCAAATCGTGGTGCTCAACCAGGGCAGCGTGCAGGAGTCGGGTACTCATGCCGAGCTGCTGTCCCAAGAGGGTCTGTATGCCAAGATGTGGGCCGAATACGAACAGGCCGCGAGCTGGAAAATCACTGCAGCGACCGCGGATGCCGCCGTCACGAAGGGAGGCGAGGCCTAAATGTTCGCCTCATTCCAAAAGAAGTATTTCCTATCCGATAAAGGCATCGCCGGCGTAAAACGTGGCATTTTCTGGACCACGCTCACCAATCTCATTACCATGGCCGGCATGGGCTTTTTATTCCTGGTCATGGTCGGTTTTGTCGAGCATCTCGCCACCGGCGCCGACCTGCCGGATACCCTGCCGATTGTGGGCGGCCTCCTGGTCTTTTTCGTGTTGCTCTTCGCCTCTAACTGGCAGCAGTATTACTACACCTACTGCATCTTTTACGAGGAGTGCGGCAAGCAGCGTATGGAGATTGCCGAGCGCTTGCGCAAACTGCCGCTGTCGTTTTTCGGTCGTCGTGATCTGGCCGATTTAACCGAGACCATCATGGGTGACGTCCAGGCCATGGAGCACGCCTACAGCCACGTGCTGGGAGAGCTTTGGGGTGCCATCATCGCAAGCGCCATTGTGTTCGTGGCGTCGCTGTTCTTTTGCTGGCAGCTGGCGATCGCGGCGTTTTGGAGCGTTCCCGTGGCCTTTGCCGTGCTGTATCTAACACGCGGCCCCATGACTCCGGTGTTCGATCGCGTGCGCGCCGAGAAGGTCAAGGTTACCGAGGCTATTCAAGAGACGCTCGACTGCGTTCGCGAGATCCGCGCCACCAACCAGGAGGCCCATTATCTTGAGGGGCTCAACGTCGTGATCGATGCCGAGGAGCGCGAGACCACCAAGGGCGAGCTCGTTAACGGGCTTTTGGTCAACTCCGCCTTTGCCATCCTGCGTCTGGGCATTGCCACCACGCTGGTCACGGGTGCCGCGATGGTCGCCTCCGGGCAGGTCGACTTTTTGGTGATGTTTGCCTTCCTGCTTATGGTGAGCCGTATCTATGCGCCCTTTGACCAGGCGTTAATGTTAATGTCCGAGCTGTTTGCCGCCGAGTCGTCTGCCAAGCGCATGCGTTCCATCATGGAAGAGCCTGTGGCGCGGGGCAGCGAGAAATTTGAGCCCGCGGGCCACGATGTGGTGTTCGATCACGTGGCATTTGGCTATGGTGCGGGCGAGGACGGCCGTGCCGGCGAGAAAGTTCTTACCGATGTGAGCTTTACCGCCAAGGAAGGCGAGGTTACGGCGCTGGTCGGTCCTTCGGGTTCCGGTAAGTCTACGGTGAGCCGCCTGGCCGCGCGCTTTTGGGATGCCACCGAAGGCACGGTCACCGTGGGTGGTGTGGATGTAGCGAGCGTTGATCCCGAGGTGCTGCTGCGCGACTACGCCATCGTGTTCCAAGACGTGCTGCTCTTTGACGACACGGTGATGGGAAACATCCGCCTCGGGCGTCGTGATGCCACCGATGAGGAAGTGCTTGCGGCCGCGCGTGCCGCCAACTGCGACGAGTTCGTGAACCGCATGCCGCAGGGCTACGACACCATGATCGGCGAGAACGGCTCCAAACTCTCCGGTGGCGAGCGCCAGCGCATCTCCATCGCCCGCGCGCTGCTCAAAGACGCGCCCATCGTGCTGTTGGACGAGGCGACGGCAAGCTTGGATGTGGAGAATGAGACCGTGGTACAGCAGGCACTCTCCCGTCTGCTTGCAGGTAAGACGGTTATCGTTATTGCCCACCGTATGCGTACGGTGGAAAATGCCGACAAAATCGTTGTACTCAAGGATGGTGTGGTTGCCGAGCAGGGCACTCCGGCACAGCTCAAGGCGGCAGGTGGAGAATTCGCCCGTATGGTCGCACTGCAAAAGGAGGCGGCGGACTGGCAGCTGTAGGAAAGGGGACCAAGATTTCCAAAGGTTAACTTTGGTTGACCATAGTAGTTCGACTAAACTAGTCTCAAAAGCGTGCTCGAGCAAACTAATGAACTCGGGTGCTAAGGCACCATGCCGCGCTTGTGCGGCAAAAGGGAGAAGCAACATGAAGAAGTCGACTTTTTACACCCTGCTTGTCGGTGGCGGTTTTCTGCTTGGCACGGCCGGCATCAAGCTGCTCACCAGCGCTCCGGTAAAGAATGCCTGCGTGCAGGGCATCGCGTGCGGCATGCGCATCAAGAACTGCTACCAGGACATGGTCGAGCAGGCCAAGGCCAATGTCGACGACATGGTTGCCGAGGCTGCCTACATCACCCAGAGCGAGGCCGCTGCTGACGAGGCAGCCGAGTAGCGCTCCCAGGCACAAACTATGAGATTCTCGATTATCAGCGAGATCCCCGGCAGGACCCGCCTTCGGTTGGCGGGTCCTGTGCCAGAGAGCGATCTCGATGCGCTTCTTAAGCTTGGCGGCGACATCGACGGCGTGCACAAGGTGCGCGTGTATGGCCGCATTGGCCAGATGGCGCTGGAGTACGACGAGCCGCGCCGCGCAAGCGTGCTCGACGCCCTGGGCGCACTCGATGCTCAAGCTATCGCCGATGCCAAGTCGGGCTACGTGATGCAACTCGAGCCGCGCAAGCACAAACTCGTTATGGACCTGGCGACACTCGTCGGTGCCCATTACGCACGCCGCTGGTTCCTGCCGACGCCTCTGCGTGCGGTGTTTGTCGTGGCCGGTTACATGGCATTTTTGCGCGCTGCCCTTCATGAGCTGGCGCAGCCGCGCCTGACCGTTCCCGTGCTCGACGCTTCGGCCATCGGCATTTCGTTCGTCAAGCGTGATGTCGACACCGCGGGCCAGACGATGTTCCTGCTCAACGTGGGCGAGCTGCTCGAGGACTACACCCGCGCCATGAGCGAAAACGAGCTCATCAACTCGCTGCTCGATGTGCCCGACAAGGCGCAAAAGGTCGTCGGCGACACCGAGGTAAGCGTTGCCGCGACCGAGCTTGAGCCCGGTGACTTGGTGGCCGTGCGCACCGGCATGTCCATCTGCATTGACGGCGTGGTCGAACAGGGGAGCGCCATGGTCAACCAGGCGACCCTGACCGGCGAGCCGCTGGCCGTCGAGCGCAGCGTGGGCGACGACGTGTTCGCCGGAACCGTCGTGGAGGACGGCAGCATTTTGGTGCGCGTGCGCGCCAATACGGCTCAGACCAAGCTCCGCTCGATCGTCTCGCTCGTACAGACGGCCGATTCGCTCAAGTCCGAGGGCCAGTCGCACATGGAAGACCTCGCCAACAAGATCGTCCCGTGGAACTTCCTGCTTGCGGGTTTGGTTGCGCTCACCACGCGTAGCCTCATTAAGACCTCGGCGGCGCTGATGGTCGACTACTCGTGCGCGCTCAAGCTCACGGGTTCCGTTGCCGTCATGACTGCCATGAGCGACGCCGCCAAGATGGGCGTGATGGTCAAGGGCGCGAAGTACTTTGAGTCGTTTGCCAAGGCCGACACCATTGTGTTTGATAAGACCGGCACACTTACCGAGGCGCAGCCGCGTCTTGCCTGCGTACTCACCACCGATGGCTGGAGCGAGGACGAGATTCTGCGCCTTTCCGCTTGCTTTGAGGAGCATTTCCCGCATCCGGTGGCGCGTGCCGTGGTCAACGCCGCCCGCGAGCGTGGGCTCGAGCACCGCGAGCGCCATGCCGCCGTCGAGTACATCGTGGCGCACGGCATCGCTTCGTCCATCGAAGGGCGTCGCGCCATCATCGGTTCCGCGCACTTTGTATTTGAGGATGAGGGTGCGCAGCTTGAGTCCGACATCAAGGAGCGCATCGAGTCCCAGATGCAGGGCTTGTCGCCGCTGTACCTGGCGGTCGACGGCACGGTCGTTGGCGTGCTCGGTATCGAGGACCCGCTCAAACCCGGCGTGCGCGAGGCCATCGCCGACCTGCATGCGCTGGGCGTCAAGCATGTCGTTATGCTCACGGGCGATTCCGAGCGCACGGCCGAGCGTATTGCGCGAGAGGCAGGAGTCGACGAGTTTAAGGCCGAGCTGCTGCCCGAGGACAAGTACGCCTATGTGGAGCGCATTAAGGGCGAGGGGCGCCACGTTGCCATGGTGGGCGACGGCGTCAACGATTCGCCGGCGCTCGGTTTGGCCGACGTGGGCCTGGCGATGGGTGGCGGAAGCGACATCGCCAAGGAGGTCGCCGATATCATCCTGACCGATACGGATCTGGCTGCAATCGTGCGTCTTCGCCGCATGAGCCAGGGCCTCGTTGATCGTCTGACGAGCTCCTATTCTAAGGTGATGCTCACCAACTCGGCACTCTTGGCACTGGGCATTACCGGCACGATTACTCCGCAGGCGTCGTCGCTGCTGCACAACGGCTCGACGATCGCCTACAGCCTGAGCAACGCAAAGGCGTACCTGCGTTAGCAGACGTGTTCGCCCACGTCATCTGGCCTGCGCCCAGACGGCATCGGTGTCGTCCGGGCGCAGGCCTTTTGCGTTTGAACATTTGCTAGCTTCTCTATATAGTGTTGCTAGCAAGGCTAGCAATTGAAGGGAGCGGGATCGACGTGGGTGCTGTTAGCGGCATGGCGCAGGTGAACGTTCGCGTGGATCGCCAGGTCAAGAACCGTGCCGAGGAAGCGCTGCGGCTTTCGGGCAGGTCATTGCCCGAGCTCATCAAAAAGGTGGTGGCCAAGGTCGCGCAGGGTGGCGGGCAGTGCGAGGAAGTGCTTGCGGCCGTCGACGACCGGCAGCAGACCGTCGCGCACGATATTCCGTTCGCCGCGTCGTGGGCAGCGGCAGACCGGCTTTATGCAGATTTGGGCATCGCTACGTCGCCCGTATCCGACGATCGCGACTGGGACACAATCTATTCCGAAGCCATGGACGAGCGCTATCGCCAAAAGGGGATGATCCAGTGAGTGGGGCTCCCCTCAAAATAATGGTGGACGCCAACGTATGGGTTGATTCGTTTTGCGTCGACCATGCCGAGTCGCTTGCCGCGCGTGCGTTTATTGGGCGGGCGACGGAGACGGGGGCGTTGCTGTTCTTCCCGGTGCATATCGCTAAGGACGTGCTGTACGTTGTCCAACACGAGCTGAAGCGTAGCGTTCTTGCCAGCGGGGGAGCGCTCGACGAGGCATCTGCCCGTGCAATTGGCGATGCGGCGTTGGCGTTTGTTCGGAACATGACCGAAAACGCCACGGCCGTGGGCGCTGATGCGTCGGACCTTTGGCTGGCCGACAAATATCTGACGCTCCATCGTGATTACGAGGACAACTTGGTGCTCGCCGCGTGCAAGCGCGCGCAGGTCGATTACTTGGTGACCAACGATCGCAAGCTGCTCGAACATGCCGATCTTGCAGCAAAGACCCCGCGCCAAATGATGCCGATTCTTGCTTTGGCCGAACGCGGTGGCGCGGCTATTGGTTGACGCGAACTGTTTGCGGGCCTCTTGGACGACGATGCGCCAAGGGGCCCGCGTCTGCTATTTACAAAAGCTCGGCCTTAATGGCGGGACTTTCCGCGAGCTGCTCGGCTGCCTTTTCGTCGGAATCGTTTAGTGCTGCCAGGCTGCGGTAGACCCACTCGTTGACCTGGGTGTTCTTGACGCCTGCGGTCTGCATAAGGGCGCCTACCTCGCGGATTGCTGCGAGCAGATCGGCTTTGGGACCCGCGAGCTCGACCTCGATGCCGTGGTAGGCGGTCACGCCGCGGTTCTCACTCACGTGGTCGATAAAGCCCTCGACGGTCTCAAACTGCTGGGCGAGAGCTGCGTCATCGTCAGCGTCCAGCGCGACGAGTGCGTTCGATACCGTGAGGGCGGGATGTCCGCAGGGGACAAAGCCCTCGATGACATCCATAGCTTCGGTAATGGTTGAGCCCAGGCCTACAAGGGCATTGACGAGTTGTTGCTTGGTATCCATAACGGTCCTTTCGACGGGTCAAATTTGCTTGGCGAAAATATACGTGACGCGATCGGTAGCAAAAGTGCGAAGTACAGCGCACATTGGGGTCTTCACAGCTCGTGCATAGAACAGCTGTCCGCTTTCAGAACGTGGTAAGATAACACTCCACAAGCGGGGCTCACCCCGCGTGTTCCTTGAAAAGTCGACGGTTATCGGGTGTTTGCAGACCCGATACCATCCAGACTTTCCCAACATTCGGGGGCGACTGGTTTCGACACGATAGCCCTGAGAGAGGAAGCAAGCCGAGGTCTCCTCGCCTCGTTAAACAGGGGTACCGTCAAATTGAATTGACAACAACTCTTCTTTTGAGCCTATGGCTCTCGCTGCTTAGTTTATAGCGGCGCGTCAACCCGGTGATTTCCCCGACACCGGCGCGACGTCATTTTAGGGGAATGCTCCTGCGCACGTAATCGGTATGGTGCAGGCTAAGACCGAACCGGTTAGGACGCCGCGAGCGTGTCGCTGCGCGCAAAGCGTCCGAGACTAAACCAGCGACTGAGCTTGGAGATGCCAATCAGGGGGCTTTCGTGGACCGGAGTTCGATTCTCCGCGCCTCCACCATAAG
>CABQLI010000036.1 GCA_902464965.1 uncultured Collinsella sp. | reverse complement strand
ACTCGAGCAGGCCAACAACGCGCTCGATGCCCTGAACGTCGCGCTGGCCGAAACTCGCCGCACGGCCAATGCCATCGCGCAGCAGCAGACGACAGATGCGGCCGTGGAGCAGCAACGTTACCTGACCATCGCACGTGAGTTTTCGCAAGCTGGTGACCGGATGGATGACCTGCGCCGCGAGACGGCCCAACAGCTCGGTGCCAACCGCGAGGGCATCGAGCACCGCCTGGACAAGGTGCGCGAGACGGTCGATGCCCAGCTGGGTGCTATCCGCAAAGACAACAACGTGCAACTCGACCAGATGCGCGCAACGGTGGACGAGAAGCTCTCCCGCACGCTCAACGATCGCCTGTCGGCATCGTTTAAGCAGGTGAGCGACCAGCTCGAAGCCGTCTACAAGGGCCTGGGCGATATGCAATCCATCGCCACCGGCGTGGGCGATCTTAAGCGCGTACTGGGCAATGTGAAGGCGCGTGGCATTTTGGGCGAGGTGCAGCTGGGTGCAATTCTGGCGGACATCCTTACACCCGACCAGTATCTGGAAAACGTTGCCACCAGGCCCGGCGCCTCGGAGCGTGTTGAGTTTGCCGTCAAGCTGCCGGTGGACGAGGGCGACCCCGTGCTGCTGCCGATTGACTCCAAGTTTCCGGGCGACGCGTACGAGCATTTGCTCGACGCGCAGGAGTCGGGCGATGCGGAGACCGTGGCGGCTGCGCGCAAGACGCTCGACACCATGGTCAAGCGCGAGGCCAAGGATATCTGCGAAAAGTACCTGAGTGTGCCGGCAACGACCAACTTTGGCATTATGTTCGTTCCGTTTGAGGGACTGTACGCCGAGGTCGTCAGCCGCCCCGGGCTTATCGAGACCCTGGGCCGCGACTATCACGTCAACGTTGCCGGCCCCAGCACCATGGCGGCCATTCTCAACAGCCTGCAGATGAGTTACCAAACGTTTAAGCTGCAAAAACGCACCGACGATGTACTGCGCGTGCTCTCCGCTGTCAAGGCCGAGCTGCCGCGCTATCAAAAGGCGCTGCGCCGCGCCCAGCAGCAGATCGAGACCGCGGGCAAAACGGTCGAGGGCATCATCACCACGCGCACCAACGTTATGGAGCGCAAGCTCAAGGACATCGACGCGCTGGAAGATACCGACCAAGCCGATGAGATCTTGGGACTCACGCCCGCGGACCTTCTCACAGACCAAGAAGACGAGGACTAATTGCAACAAGACGGTGGGGCGCCGGCGTAAACGCGGGTGCCCCGCTGCTTTTCGCGTCGCACTTGCCTGAAGTGCGCTTTAGTGTGCAACAATGGCGTTTCGCCCTATCAGACGCGAAAGGAAGCCCATGTCTCAGAGAAACACCAGTCCGCTCAAACGCTCCACCGTGCGTCGCACGCTGCAGCGTTTTTGGGACGTCACGCGCACGCAGCCGCTGATCGTCTTTCTCTCGGTATTCTCGTCGGCAGGCTACATCTTTTTGCTGACGTTTGCCAATACCTATGTGATGGCCCTCATTGTCGACCGCGTTCAAGCCGGTCCCGTGGCGGGTGACCAGGTGTTTGAGGTCTTCGGCTCCTATATCCTGGCGCTCGTACTCGTTAACCTGGTGGGTCAGATCCTCTCCAAGCTACAGGACTACACCGTCTACAAGCTCGAGATTGCAGGCAACTATCACCTGGCGCGCCTATGCTTCGACACGCTCTCCAACCAATCCATGACATTTCACACCAGCCGCTTTGGCGGATCGCTCGTGAGCCAGACGAGCCGTTTTATGAGCGGCTATACGGGGCTGGTCGACGTGACGGTGTATTCGCTCATCCCCACCATCACCTCGGTCATCTGCACGGTGGCGGCGCTCGCCCCGGTGGTGCCGACGTTTACCGTGATCCTGGTGTGCATCATGGCCGTCTACATCGCGTTTGTCTGGCTTATGTACAAGCGCATCATGCCGCTTTCGGCCGCGACGTCCGCCGCGCAGAACAAGCTCTCGGGCGTGCTCTCCGACGCGGTCACGAATATCCTGGCCGTCAAGACCTGTGGGCGCGAGGACTTTGAGCGCGATCTGTTCGACGCCGCCGATCGTGCCGCGCGCGACGCCGAAACGGTCTCGATGCACGCCATGATGCAGCGCAACTTTACGACCTCGGGCCTTATCGTCATCACCATGGCCGTGGTGAGTGTGTTCGTGGCGGGCGGCAACGCGTGGTTTGGCATCTCGGCCGGCTCGCTCGTCATGATCTTTACCTACACCTATAACCTCACCATGCGCCTGAACTACGTAAGCTCCATGATGCAGCGCATCAACCGCGCTTTGGGCGATGCGGCCGAGATGACGCGCGTGCTGGACGAGCCACGTTTGGTGGCAGACGACCCGGACGCCCCTGAGCTCAAAGTGACCGAGGGCGCGATTGATTTTGAGCACCTGAGTTTTGCGTACCGTGACGCTGCGGCGGGCGAGAGCGTGTTCGATAACCTGACACTTCATGTGGCGGCGGGCCAGCGCGTGGGCCTGGTGGGCAAATCGGGTTCGGGTAAGACGACGCTCACCAAGCTGCTGCTGCGCCTGGACGATGTTCAGGGCGGCCGCGTGCTCGTGGACGGCCAGGATGTCTCGCGCTGTACGCAGCAGAGCCTGCGCCGCCAGGTTGCCTACGTGCCGCAGGAGGCGCTGCTGTTCCACCGCTCCATTCGCGAAAACATTGCCTACGGTCGTCCCGACGCCACTGATGAGCAGATTCGCGAGGCCGCGCGCCTGGCCAACGCCCTGGAGTTTATCGACCGCTTGCCTCGTGGCTTTGACACCATGGTGGGCGAGCGCGGCGTCAAGCTCTCGGGCGGCCAGCGTCAGCGCGTGGCCATCGCCCGTGCCATCCTAACCGACGCGCCGATTCTGGTGCTCGACGAGGCGACCTCTGCCCTCGACAGCGAGTCCGAGGCGCTGGTGCAGGAGGCGCTCGAGAATCTGATGCGCGGCCGCACCTCCATTGTGGTGGCGCACCGCCTGTCCACCGTGGCGGCGCTCGACCGCATTGTGGTGCTGGCCGATGGCGAGATCGTCGAGGACGGCACGCATGCGCAGCTCGTCGAGGCGGGTGGCGAGTACGCGAGCCTGTGGAGCCGTCAGACCGGCGCATTCTTGGAGGCGTAAGCGTCTCGGACGTGGGACAATTGTGCCCATAAGTTTATTGTGCCGTTGAGCCGAGGAGTCGTTATGCCACGCGAGACCAATGCCGCCAAGCGCGAGCGCGCCGTTGAGGTGTGTGAGCGCCTCAACCGTCGCTATGGCCCGGTCGAGTGCTTTTTGGACCACGAGAATCCCTTCCGCCTGCTGATCGCGGTGCTGCTCTCGGCGCAAACGACCGATGCGCAGGTCAACAAGGTGACGCCGCGGCTGTTTGCCCAGTGGCCCACGCCCGAGGCCATGGCTGGGGCGAGCGTGGCTGACGTGGCAGACACCATCAAGTCACTCGGCTTCTACAAGAGCAAAGCCAAGCATGCCGTCGAGGCCGCGCAGATGATCGTCGCCGACTATGGCGGCGAGGTGCCGGCCGACATGAAGGAGCTCGTGAAGCTGCCGGGCGTGGGACGCAAGACGGCGAACATCGTGCTCAACGTGGGGTATGGCATCGTGGAGGGCATTGCGGTGGACACGCACGTCAACCGCATTGCGCACCGCCTGATGCTGAGCCCCAAGACGCATGCCAAGGAGCCGCTCAAGACCGAGCAAGATCTGCTCAAGATTTTGCCGCACGAGTATTGGAAGTCGGTCAACCATCAGTGGATCACCTTTGGTCGCGAGATCTGCGATGCCCGCAAACCCAAGTGTGACGAGTGTCCGCTGGCAGATTTGTGCCCCAGCGTGCGCGTAGCGGGGTAGGGCGGAACGCATTTTCGTCTGGCGTTTTTTGCGGGGCTGGGTTTGCCCTTGAGCCGGAGTCCTCTCCATGCGCTACCATGACAGACAATGTATTTGACGTACGACCCGCCGAGCTTGCCCCGGCGGGCTTTTGGCGTTGCGATGCCGGAGGAACAGCATGCTCATTCACCGTATAGCCGCGCAGCTCTACACTGCCGAGGCGCTGCAGACCGTCGAGGCCGGACTCGATGCCGGCGAGGACGTGACGCTGGCCGTGTCGCAGTCGGGCCGCACGCTTATGGCGGCCGCCCAGTTTGCGCGCCGTCCGCGCCCGACGGTCTACATTGTGAGTGGCGAGGATGCGGCCGATCGCGCCGCGCGCAGCCTTGCCGCCTACGTGGGCCTGGCGCACGTGTGCCGTTTTCCCGAGCGCAAGGACTATCCGTGGCGCGAGCAGGCGCCCGACGATGCCGTGGTGGCGCAGCGCTGCGAGGCTCTGGGGCGCATCGTGCGCGGGGACAACTGCATCATGGTTGCCTCGGCCCGCGCGCTGCTGCGCTGCGTGCCGCCGGTCGAGAGCCGCTATTGGGAGTCCACGACCTTTGCGGTGGGCGAGGAGATTCCTTTTGACGAGGTGCCGCAGCGCCTGGTGGGCATGGGCTACACCAATGCCGGTGCCGCCGACGCGCCCGGCCTGTTCCGCGTGCACGGCGACACCGTAGAGGTGTTCCCCGCACAGGAAAAGGCGCCCGTGCGCATCGAGTTCTTCGGCGACGAGATTGACCGCATCCGCCGCATGGTGAGCTCCACGGGGCAGACCATCGGCAACGAGGACAGTATCGAGATCTTCCCCTGCCGCGAGCTGGCGCTTACCGACGATGCCGTCCACAACATGCACGTGGCGCTCTACCGTGCCAGCCAGGACGACAGCAAGCTGGCGGCGCTGCTCGAGATGGTGGATGCGCGCATCGTCACGCCCGAGCTCGACCGCTTTTTGCCGGTGATGTACGGCCAGACCGTAAGCCCGCTGGCGCACGTGAGCGGCAAGGCGCTCGTGGTGCTGTCCGAGCCGCGCTCGCTGTTCGACGATTGCCTGCGTGCCTACGAGGATATCGAGGCGCGTGCTGGCGAGGCAGGGATTGACCGGCTGGATGGCCTGTATGTACGTGCCCAGCAGCTCGATTTTGGTGCCCAGCAGCGCCTGAACTATGTGAGCCTGATTCGCGCCGGCGGCGCGGTGACGGCGGAGCTCAAGATTGAGCAGCCGGCCATTGCGGGCTCGGACAATCGCTTTATGACGCGCATTCAGGAAGTCGTGGGCAAGCGCTACGCCTGCGTGTTTGCCATCCCCGACCGCGGTGCGCGCGAGTCGATGGAGCTCACCTTTGGCGACGAGGGCATTACCTTTGAGGAGTCGCTGACCGCGGCGCCCGAAAATGCCGGTGCTATCGGCGACCGCGTGCGCGTGGCGGCGGCGGATTCTGCCGATCGTGCTGCACGTCAGGAGGCCCATGCTTTCATTCGCGAGCGTAAGGCCGACGCGCTCAACGCCCGCTCGCTCGAGGCGGGCGCCGCGCAGGCTGCCGCCGGCGCTGCCGTGCCCACCATCTCGCGCGGGCGCGTGACCTTTGTGGACGCTGCCCTGCCGCAGGGCGTGGTGGTGCCCGACGCCAATTTGGCCGTGTTCTCGATCGCCGACCTCAATGCCCGCATGGATGCCAACCGCGCGCGCAGCCGCCGCAAGGTTGACATTACGCAGATCACGTTCCCGTTTAAGCCGGGCGACTACGTGGTGCATGCCACCCACGGCATCGCGCTCTTTAGCGAGATTGCGCGCCAGAAAGTGGGCGGCAAGGAACGCGACTACTTTTTGCTGGAATATGCCGACGGTGACAAGCTCTACGTGCCGTTGGAGCAGGTCGACCGCATCACGCGATACGTCGGTCCTGACGGCGACAAGCCGCGCCTGACCAGGCTCAACACCGCCGACTGGACGCGTGCCACCAACAAGGCGCGCAAGAACGCCAAAAAGCTGGCGTTTGACCTGGTCGATCTGTATACGCGCCGCTCGTCGATTACCGGTATCGCCTGCCCGCCCGACACGCCCGAGCAGATCGAGATGGAGCAGAGCTTCCCTTACGACGAGACGCGCGACCAGCTGGAGGCCATCGCCGACATCAAGGCCGACATGGAGGCGCCCAAGCCCATGGATCGCCTGCTGTGCGGCGACGTGGGTTTCGGCAAGACCGAGGTTGCCCTGCGCGCGGCGTTTAAGTGCGTGGACTCCGGCCGCCAAGTCATGGTGCTCTGCCCCACGACCATTCTGGCCCAGCAGCACTACGAGACGTTCTTTGAGCGCTTTGCCCCGTTTGGCCTCGAGGTCGAAGTGCTCAGCCGCTTCCGCACCCCGGCGCAGCAGAAGCGCGCGCTCAAGGCGTTTGCCGAGGGCACGATTGATGTGCTCATCGGCACGCATCGTCTGCTTTCGGCCGATGTGAACCCCAAGAACTTGGGCCTGGTGATCATCGACGAGGAACAGCGCTTTGGCGTGCAGCACAAGGAGCAGCTCAAGAACCTGCGCGAGCAGATTGACGTGCTCACGCTTTCGGCCACGCCGATTCCGCGAACCATGCAGATGGCCACGAGCGGCGTGCGCGACATGAGCCTGATCACGACGCCGCCGACCGGGCGTCGTCCCGTGATCGTGCACGTGGGGGAGTACGACCCCGACGTGGTGAGTGCGGCGATTCGCCTGGAGGTGGGTCGCGGCGGTCAGGTGTACTACGTGTCCAACCGCGTCAAGACCATCGATGACGCTGTGGCGCGCGTGCACGAGGCCGCGCCCGAGGCGCGCGTGGGTGTGGCGCACGGCAAGATGAGCCCGCGCGAGGTCGAGGACGTGATGATCGAGTTCGCGACCAAAAAGATCGACGTGCTTATCGCCACGACCATCGTGGAGAGCGGCATCGACAACGCAACGGCCAACACGCTCATCATCGAGGACTCGCAGCGTCTGGGTCTGGCACAGCTCTACCAGCTTAAGGGCCGCGTGGGCCGCTCGGCCACGCAGGCATACGCGTACTTTATGTTCCCCGGCGAGCTGCCGCTCACCGAGGAGGCGACGGCGCGCCTGACCGCACTTTCCGAGTTCCAGGACCTGGGCAGCGGCATGCGCATCGCCATGCGCGACCTGGAGATCCGCGGTGCCGGCTCGCTTATGGGAGCCGAGCAGCACGGCAACCTGTCGAGCGTGGGCTTTGACCTGTTTACGCAGATGCTGGGCCAGGCCGTGGCTGAGGCGCGCGGCGATGACGACGCCGGCGTGGAAGCGGCGAGCGTGGGTATTAACCTGCCGGCCGACTACTTCTTGTCCGAGGAGTACCTGCCGGCGGTGGATCAGCGCGTGCTCGTGTACCGTAAGCTCGCGGCGGCCGAGGACCTAGAGAGCATCGATGAGGTGCAGGAGGAGACCGAGGCTGCGCATGGCGAGCTGCCGTTGGCGGGACTCAACCTGTTCAATCGCGCACGAATCCGCATTCGCGGCGAGCGCCTGGGGCTCGAAAGCGTCACGCTCAGTGGCGGCCGCATCACGTTTTTGGGCGTCGACGTGCCCAAGAAGGTGGCCTTTGAGCTTAAGACCCGCTATGGCGCGGTGAACTTCCCCAAGAGCCGCAAGCTGTCGGTACCCTACAAGGCAGGCGCCGGTGCGGGCAGCGGCCTGGGTCGCGGTCTCGACGCCAACGACGGCACCGGCCCCGTGGCCGCGGCACTCATGCTGCTGCAGCAGTTGGGTGCTAGCGACGACGACTAGCGGGTCGACGCTGCAAACGCTCCATTTGGGCAATCTGACCCTCACTCGTCGGTCGCGTACGCAAGTACGCTTCCCTCCTCCTTCGGGCCACCTTGCCACAAATGGAACGTTTTCGCTCACTTATGCTCAACCTGTAAGGGTGTTTATGGGACAAAGCTATCTTTGCCCCACCATGTTGCGGGTCGACCCTTCGCCCGACCGAAAGGAAAGCATGTTCGGATACATCTATAAGAAAGACGCCGCTGCTATCGCGGTCATCCTTGCCCTTTGCCTGGGCGTGGGCAGTTTCTTTGATTATCAGATCTCGAGCGCGCTGTTCAATATCGGCAGTATGTACGGTCGCCTTATCGAGGCCGCCGGCGAGCTGCCGTTCGAGCTGACGGCGAGCGTCGCGGGCGTTATGCTCGTACGCGCGATGCGTCCCGACTCCAGGGGGAGCAAATGGCTTGCCGTGCTCGGCATCCTCGTCAACGTTGGCCTGGCCGGCTACGAGATCGTTTCGTCCCTGCGGATTAGCGGTAAACTCATTGCCGTTCAGCTGGTGCTGACGTTTGTGCTGGTCATCGCCGCCAACCTTATCATCTATCGCCTCACGCGCACGACCGAGCCCGATGAGCTCACGCGCTGGGCGTTGATGGTGCTTGCCGTGTGGGTCGCTCAGGCCATTATCCTCAACGTGATCGTCAAGCCGCTGTGGTCGCGCCCGCGCATGCGCGTGATCGAGGTGACGCAGGGGCTCGAGTTTCAGCCGTGGTGGGTGATCGGCAATCCCGACAAGTGGACCTATATCGCCGCCGGTGTAGTCAAGGACGGCTTTAAGTCGTTCGCGAGTGGACACACGGCGCACGCGGCAATCGGCCTCATGCTCGCTGGGCTTCCCGCGACGGCCTTTAAGGAAAAGCCGTCGCGCCGTCGTGTGGTCTTTTGGACGGCGGCTGTGGTCGCGGCGCTCGTCGCGTTTGGCCGCATCGTGATCGGAGCGCACTTTTTGAGTGACGTGAGCTGCGGTTTTGCTCTGGTACTGGCACTTGAGTGCCTTGCCGCGCGCATTGCCTATCCCAGCGGCGTACAATAGCTCCGTTTGAATCATCTGGCCGATACCCGGTAAGAGAGGATTGCCATGCTCGCGTTTAACAACGACTATTCCCACGGCGCACACCCGGCGGTGCTGCAGGCGCTCGTCGACACCAATATGGAGCCGCAGCCCGGCTACGGTACCGATGCGCATACCGAGCGCGCCAAGCAACTTATTCGCGAGGCCTGCCAGGCCCCCGATGCCGACGTGTTTTTTCTGGTGGGTGGCACGCAGGCCAACGCGACGGTGATCGATATGCTGCTCGCGCCGTACGAGGGCGTCGTTGCTGCCGAGACTGGCCACGTCGCCTGCCACGAGGCGGGCGCCATTGAGTTTGGCGGCCACAAGGTGCTCACCATCCCCGGCTACGAGGGCAAGATGCGCGCCGAGGACCTCGAGAACTATATCCAGGTGTTCTATGAAAACGAGAGCTACGAGCACACGGTGTTCCCGGGTGCCGTGTACGTGAGTCTGTCGACCGAGTACGGCACGCTGTACTCCAAGGCCGAGCTCGCGGCGATTCACGCGGTGTGCCAGAAGCGCGAGATTCCGCTGTTTGTGGACGGTGCTCGCCTGGCCTATGCGCTGGCGGCCGATGAGTGCGACATTACCCTGCCCGAGCTGGCGCAGCTGTGTGACGTGTTCTACATCGGCGGCACCAAGTGCGGTGCGCTCTGCGGCGAGGCTGTGGTGTTCTGCGGCATGCACGCCCCGGCGCATCCCATTCCGCGTATTAAGCAGCACGGCGCGCTGTTGGCCAAGGGCCGCCTGACGGGCGTGCAGTTTGAGGCGCTCTTTACTGACGGCCTGTATTTTGAGATTGGCCGTCAGGCGATCGAAACCGCTCAGGCGCTTCGTCGCGTGCTGCACGAGCACGGCTACCGGTTCTTCTTGGAGACGCCCACAAACCAGCAGTTCGTGATTCTGCCCAACGAGGACATGGCGCGCATTCGCGAACATGCCTCGATCGAGTACTGGGAAAAGTACGACGAGACCCACACGGTGGTGCGCTTTTGCACCAGCTGGGCCACGACGCAGGAGGATATCGACGCGCTGGCGGCTGTCCTGTAGCCTGATGTAATGACGAGGGCCACCCTGCGCCGGGTTTGGCGCAGGGTGGCCTTTGCTTTTGGGGAGAAGGGTTGTATGACCGAGATGTCCGAGCCGACGATTCGCCTGGCGACGCCCGATGATGCGCCGGCGTTGCTTGCCATCTATGAGCCGTATGTGCGCCAGACGGCGATTACCTGCGAATACGAGGTGCCGAGCGTTGAGGAGTTCGCCGGGCGTATTGAGCGTACGCTCAAGCGCTATCCGTATCTGGTGATGGAGTTGGACGGGCGTCCGGTAGGCTATGCCTATGTGAGTCCGCTTAACAGCCGCGAGGCATACGACTGGTCGGTCGAGACGTCGATCTACCTGGCACGCGATGTGCGCCATGGCGGGCTGGGCCGCAAGCTGCACGACGCGCTCAAGCAATGCCTGGTCGCGATGGGCATCACCAACATGTGCGCGCTCATTGCCGTGCCGCACGACAAGGACGACGAGTACCTGACGCACAACAGCCAGGATTTCCATGCCCATATGGGATATCGCCTGGTGGGCACCTTCGACCGCTGCGCCCAAAAGTTCGGCCGCTGGTACGACATGTGCTGGATGGAGCTGGTCCTAGCCGAGCGCACACCCAACCAACCCAAACCAACCTGGTTCCCCGCCCTCCTCGCCTAAAACCACCACAATGGGGACAGGCACCTTTGTGGTGGTTTTGGTGTTGGTTAGCCGATGGGCTCGGTGTATTTGGCGCGGTCGGTTCGTTGGATGCGCTTGGAGACATGGAGCGGGCGGCCGTCGGTGTCGTAGACGTAGTCGGTGATCAGGATCAGCGCCTGCCCGCGCTCAACGTTGAGCAAAAACGCCTCGTTTTGCGAGGCGTAGCACACCTCAAAGGTCTTATGCCCCTGTGCCGGCGCGCGATGGAATTCTTGGCGCAGCGTGGCGTAGAGCGAACCGTTGATATCGCGATCGATGAGTGCCTCAAAGCTCGGTGGTAGATAGGTGGTCTCCAGGCACAGTGGCGCATCGTCCAGATAACGCAGACGGACAAGTTTGACGAGCTTGCTGCCCACGGCGGCATCAAAGAACTTAGCTATGCTGCCGCCCGCCTTGGTAAAGCCCGAGTCCACGGTGCGCGTGGTGGGCTTCATGCCCTGGCCTTCGACCTGCTTGGTATAGCTCGAAAACACCAGGTTGTTCTCGTGGAGCGCGGGCGTGTCGGCCACAAAGGCACCACGTCCGCGCTCGGTGCGAACCAGGCCCTCATCAACGAGCACCTTAAGGGCATGGCGCACGGTACTGCGCGACAGCCCCGATTCGTCCATGAGTTCCATCTCGGACGGCAGCTTGTCTCCGCGCGCGTAGGTGCCGGCGGCGATGCGGTCGCGCAGCATGCCCGCCAAGCGCTCGTATTGGGCCAGTTTCTTTTTAGACGAAGTATTCATGCGATCAACCTGTATCTAACCTGTATGCGAATCTAATCAAGCATGTATTCAATACAACAACAAAACGGCTGGTAGCTAGTTATCGAAAACCGCATCAGCAAAATTTCTAAGACAAATATAGCATACAACTAGTCGACATAACCAAAACATGTATGTAACTTGTATGCCATCGAGAGCATCAAACGAGAAGAAAGGCTGATGCACGATGACTACTCAGGAACAGGTTAAGGATGTCGTCTCCCAGGTTTTGGCTGACAAGGCAGACAAGGGCGGCATCAAGCGCGTCGTGTGGATTGGCGCTGGCGGATCCAACGGCGGCAACTATCCTGCCCAGTACTTTATGGAGCACGAGGCCACGCAGGTCGTGAGCTCCAGCTACACCAGCAACGAGTTCGTGCACGCCACCCCGGCCTACGTCAACGAGAACACCCTGGCCGTCGTCGTGTCCATGCGCGGCACTAAGGAGACCATCGTCGCCGCCCAGGTCGCCAAGGACCACGGCGCCAGCACCATCGCCATCTATGTTGACGAGTCCGCCCTTACCGAGGTCTGCGACTACAAGATCAAGTACGACAGCCTGGCCGTCGACGAGTCCTGCATGGGCCGCACCAACTCCGCCGTCGTGACCATGATCGCTATGGAGCTCACGCAGCAGACCGAGGGCTATGCCGAGTACGAGACCGCTATGGCCGCCTTCGACTTGGTTGACCCCATCTATCGCAAGGCCGTCGAGTACACCCGTCCGCTCGCTGCCAAGTGGGCCGAGCAGAACGCCGACAAGCCCTGCATCAACGTGATGGCTCAGGGTCCGCTCTTTGGTGCCGCCTACGTCTTTAGCATCTGCAACGTGCAGGAGATGCTGCAGATCGACTCCTGCACCATCAACACCTGCGATTTCTTCCATGGCCCCTTCGAGATTCTGGACAAGCGCACCTCGCTGTTCCAGCTCATCAGCGTCGGCCGCAGCCGCTGCAACGACGAGCGCGGCATCCGCTTCGTCAACCAGTACGGTGGCGAGCGCGTCTATCAGCTCGACGCCAAGGAGCTCGGCCTCAACGACATCAAGGACAGCGTGAGCGAGTACTTCAACCACCTGATCTTTGCCCCGATCCTCAACAACGTCTACATGCGTGCGCTTTCCGCCGTCACCCACAAGGACTACATGACGCGCCGCTACATGTGGAAGCTCGATTACTAAGGGATAGAGCAGCCTAACAGCTCGATGTCCTCATGAGTTGCGGTGGAATAGTTCCTGTTTGGGGGCTTGAAGTCTCTATTTAGGAGCTATTTCACCGCAACAGCCAAATGATCCGCTGGGGACGGAGGAAAACGGATCACTGACTCAGACCAGCCCCTCAGTGATCCGTTTTCCTCCGTCCCCAGCGGATCATTTTTCCGTTCGGCGATTTGTGTCTTGAAAAATGTATATAACGACTATAACGTAGTGTGAAACATATTGGAAACAATACCGAGGAGGCTGCGTTGAAGAAAAGCAATCTGGGCTATGTGCTGGTGCTGATCGCCGCGCTTATGTGGGGCAGCATCGGAATCTTTGTAAACGGCATTGCGGCCATGGGCGTTTCGTCCCAGAGCATGGCTGCCTTTCGCTTGTTGGTCGGAGCGCTTGTCTTGGCGCCGGTCCTGATGTTTATGGGCTGCCGTCCGAGTGAGGGGTCTACCGTGGCTCAGGGTCCCCTGGCGCTATTCAAGGCAAGCCCCAAAGAGCTCGTCCCCTGCGCACTTGTCGGTATCGTCGGCTTGGCCGTCGCCAACACCAGCTATTACGAGTGCATGGGCGAGGTGGGCATGTCCACGGCCTCGGTGCTGCTCTACACCTCGCCGGTGTTTGGCGTCATGCTCGGCCGCGTGCTTTATCGCGAGGACGTGACCCCCAACAAGCTCGTTGCCATTGTCTTTAACATCGTTGGCTGCGTGCTTGCGGTGACCAATGGCGACCTTTCCGGTTTTCATTTTTCGGTTTGGGGCGTCACGTCGGGCGTGATTGCAGGCTTTTGCGGTGCACTGCTGGCGGTGTTTAGCCGCATGGCTACCAAGACGCTGCATCCGCTGGCGGTGACGTTTTGGGGCTTTGTCTTTGGCGGATGCTTTATGGCAGTGCTTTCGGCTCCGTGGTCCGATGTAGCCGCGGCAATGTCCCCGCAGCTCATTCTGCTGTTTGCAGGCTTTGGCTTTATTCCGACGGCTCTTGCGTACATCTTCTATATGAAGGGCCTTTCGATGGATCTTGAGACATCGAAGGTGCCGGTCGTGGCTTCGTTCGAAACCGTGGCGACCGTTCTGGTCGGTATTGGCATCTACGCCGAGCCCGCCGGCGCGATCAAGGTCCTGGGCATTGTGCTGGTGCTCGCGTCCATCCTGATTATGAACACCGACTTCTCCAAGCTGCGCAACAGTGTGTTTGTCGGTCATGTCATTGAGAGCATGACCTTTAAGCCCAACGCGTGGTGGACGGAGAAATCGCAGGACATGGATCTGTTCCGCGAGCGCACCGGCATCGCGCTGGAGCCCACCGTGCAGGAAAGCCCCTGGTACTTCGTGCGATAGAGGATTGTGTGCGGCGTCTGACCTGGGGCTATCCAGCCAGCGCCGGCCTGCCCGGCCCCAACGTTTCAAGTACGTTAAACCCGTCAACGGTCGATTTTCACCCGCGAACGGTCTTTATACTAATTAGCAATATAAGCAACGTATAAGACGTTATAATGACCATAACGAAAAGGAGGAGGCAAGATGAATCAGATCATTCTCGCATCTCATGGCGGCCTGGCCGCAGGCGCCAAAGACACGCTCGAGATGGTTCTCGGCGACGTGTCGAACGTCCACGTCGTGTCGCTTGCTCGTGACGACAAGGAGCCCATCACCAATAAGGTGGACGCCATGATCGCCACGTTCAACGCGGACGACACCGTCTATGTGCTGACCGATATGCTCGGCAGCTCGGTCAACAACAACATGGTCGAGCTTTCCAAGAACGGCACGAAGTTCACGGTTGTCAGCGGTTTCAACATCCCGCTGGCGCTCACGCTCGCTATGAGCCCCGTCCCCGTCAAGGGCGCCGAGCTCGCGGCCCTCATCAACGAGGCCCGCACCGGTCTGACCAACCCCAACGCACCGGTCGAGGCTGCTGCGGCTCCCGCCAAGAAGGCCAAGGCGCCCCGTCACAGCTCCGGTCCCGCCAAGATTGTCCTCGCACGTCTTGACTACCGTCTGCTGCACGGCCAGGTCGTCTTTACCTGGACCACCAAGGTTCAGGCCGAGCGCATCATCGTCGTCGACAACGCTGCCGCCAACGATGACATCAAGAAGGGCGCTCTTAAGCTGGCCAAGCCCCAGGGCGTGCGCCTGAACGTCTTCACCGTCGAGCGCGCCCTCGCCAAGATGGACAAGCTCAACACCCTCGGCGAGCGCGTCATGTTCGTCTTTGGCAACACGGCCGAGATGCTGCAGTTCTGCCAGGGCTACAAGCTCGACGCCATCAACCTGGGCGCCACCGCCAACCACGACGGTGCCGATCAGATTGGCGGCAAGGACAGCTCCGTCTTCCTCGACGCCACCCAGAAGGCCGACGTCAACCAGCTGCTCGACATGGGCATCAAGCTCTACGTCCAGCAGACCCCTACGTATCAGAGCGTCGACATCGACGCCAAGCTGTAATCAACCAGGCTTTTGCCTGACTGAAAGGAGAAGGGTATGAATACGTTCATCAGTGCGGTGCTCGTCGGCCTCGTCGGCGTGTTCTGCATGTGGGACTCCCGCCTGCTCGGTCGTCTTAACTTCGAGCAGCCCCTCGTTGGCGCTACGCTCGTCGGTCTGCTGCTGGGCGATGTGCCCACCGGCCTTGCCGTCGGTGCCGCCGTCGAGCTCGTGTCCATGGGCCTGGTGCAGGTCGGCGCCGCCGTTCCGCCCGATATGGTCCTGGGCGGCATCGTGGCCGCTGCCTTTGCGTGCCTGACCGATGCTTCCGCCGAGACTGCCATGACGATCGCCATCCCGGTTGCCGTCCTGGGTCAGCTCCTCGGCATCGTGTTCCGTTCCATCATCGCCGCCCTCACCCATGTGGCAGATAACGCGATCGATAACGGAAAGTTCAAGACCGCCTACCGTATGCACATCTGCGCCGGCTCCGGTCTGTACGCTGTCATGTACTTCCTGCCGATCTTCCTCGCCGTCTTTGTTGGTACCGACCTGGTTCAGGCCATCGTCAACATGGTTCCCGAGTGGCTGTCCACTGGTCTTAACGTTTCGACCAAGATCATGACCGCCTACGGCTTGGCCCTGCTGCTCACCATGATGATCAAGAAGGGTATGACTCCGTTCCTGTTCATCGGTTTCCTGCTCGCCGCTTACCTCAACCTGTCCGTCATCGCGGTCGCTCTGATCGGTGTGTGCCTGGCTGTCGTCTTCATGGGCTTCAAGTTCAACGGTTCCCATGCAGCCGCCGGTGTCGATTCCGACTACGATCCGCTCGAAGACGACGAAGACTAAGGAGGAACACACTATGGCAACCGCAACCAAGGACGTGTCCCTGAACAAGAAGGTCAGCCAGTTCTTCTGGCGCTCCTGGGCCATCCAGGCCTCTTGGAACTACGAGCGTCAGATGAACATGGGCTTCCTCTACGGCATGGTTCCCACGCTCGATCGCCTCTATCCGGATGAGTCCGACCCCAAGCAGCTCGCTGCTAAGAAAGAGGCTTACCACCGTCACATGGCGTTCTACAACTGCACCCCGCAGACGAGCGCTTTCATCCTGGGCCTCTCCGCCTCCATGGAGGAGGAGTACGCCAAGGATCCCGAGAACTTCGATCCCGATTCGATCAACGCGGTCAAGACCTCCCTCATGGGTCCGCTTTCCGGCATCGGTGACTCCTTCTTCCAGGGCACCATCCGCGTCATCGCCTTTGGCCTGGGCGTTCAGCTGGCTCAGCAGGGCTCCATCATGGGCCCGATCCTGGCCATGCTCATCTCCATCGTCCCCTCTGTGCTGATCACTTGGTTCGCAGCCAAGATGGGCTATCAGGGCGGCCACGAGTACCTGAGCAAGCTTCAGGGCGGCGACCTCATGGAGAAGCTCATGTATGTCTGCGGCATCGTGGGTCTTATGTCCGTGGGCGGCATGATCGCTACGCTGATCGGCGCCACCACCCCGCTGCAGTTCGCTGAGGGCACCGTCGTGATTCAGGACATCCTGGACGGCATGATGCCCCAGATGATTTCCCTCGGCCTCACCGGCCTTATGTACTGGCTCATCAAGAAGAATGTCAACACCGGTTGGCTTCTCGTGATCGCCATCGTGGGCGGCATCGCCCTCTCCGCGGCCGGCATCCTGGCCTAGTCGCGACCAAGCGTCTAACCGCTTTCCCCCGGGGGCCTGCCTGGCATCCCATACCCCAGGCAGGCTTCCATCCCTAAATGTGTCAAAGGGACAGTTCCTTTGACACATCCTCAACGGGCCGGCGACTCGGTCCAAACCACGGTAACCCTGCGAGCGCCCGGCAATGTGGCGCCGCAAAAATCGAAAGGAATGTGTCAGATGTACGAGATCGACCTTAACCTCCCTAAGCAGATCGTCGCTGACGTCCTGTCCAACCACGAGATCCACAGCGTCGCCTTCGTCGGCTGCGGTGCTTCCATGTCCGACCTGTACCCCGCCAAGTACTTCCTGGCCAACAACACGGACAAGCTGAACGTTCAGATCTTCACCGCTAACGAGTTCAACTATGACACGCCTTCTTGGGTCAACGAGCACACCTTCGTGATCACCTGCTCCCTCGGTGGCTCCACGCCCGAGACCGTCGAGGCCAACAAGACCGCCAAGAAGCACAACTGCCCGGTCGTCTCCCTCACCAACAAGGCTGGCTCCGCTCTGACCGTCGACGCTGATTACGTCATCGTTCACGGCTTCCACGCCAACTTCGCTGCCAAGTGCGAGAAGCCCGGCTACGCCATCGCTCTTGCTGTCGAGATCCTTCAGCAGACCGAGGGCTATGACCACTACGAGGACATGATCACCGGCCTCACCAACGTCTTCGAGCTCTGCGAGAACGCCGCTCAGCACTGCAAGAAGCTCGCCAAGAAGTTCGCCGAGGACTTCAAGGACGACAAGATGATCTACTTCATGGCTTCCGGTGCCTCCGAGAAGATGGCTTATTCTCACGCCGCCTTCCTGTTCACCGAGATGCAGTGGATCGACGCCGCCGCCTACAACACCGGCGAGTACTTCCACGGCCCGTTCGAGGTTTCCACCGAGGGTAAGCCCTACGTCTTCTTCATGTCCGATGGCGCTACCCGTCCGATGGACGCCCGCGCCCTCACCTTCCTTGAGCGCATGGGCGCCAAGGTCGCTCTGATCGACTCCAAGGACTACGGCCTGGCTGACGCCGTGCCCGCGAGCGTCGTCACCTACTTCAACCCGCTGCTGCACCTCGCCGTTATGCGCGAGTACGGCAACCAGATCGCCGAGGCCCGTCAGCACCCGCTGACCATGCGTCGCTACATGTGGAAGCTTTCCTACTAATCACAAGTAAGTAGACCTTACGGGTTGATTGAGAGGGGATGGGGTTTGCGCCCCGTCCCCTTTTTGCTTTGGGGGCGTGTCTGTCGCGTCATAAAACCCCAGATAAAACCTACCAAAATAAACCTGTCCCTTTTTGGCAGGTAGGAGGAGATGCGTATGATCAAGGCAGTGCTGTTTGACATGGACGGCGTGCTGGTCGATACCGAGTGGTTCTACAACCGCCGCCGCGTGGCGTTTATGGAAGAGAAGGGGTTCCACTTTGACGAGATTCCCGATCTTTCGGGGTCTAACGAGCCGGCCATTTGGGAGGCGCTGGTGCCCGACGATGTTGAGCTGCGCGAG
This sequence comes from uncultured Collinsella sp., assembly GCA_902464965.1. Lineage (GTDB taxonomy): Bacteria > Actinomycetota > Coriobacteriia > Coriobacteriales > Coriobacteriaceae > Collinsella. The sequence goes on along the minus strand of CABQLI010000036.1, from coordinate 2,944 downwards.
CGCCTACGCGTGGAGTACAAGCAGGTCTACAGCCCGGACCACCCCGTTCCGTATGCCGAGCTGCTCAACGAGCAGACGGAGCCGGTGATGCGTGAGCTGCATGAGCGTGGCGTGAAGTGTGCCATCGCGAGCTCGTCCTATCGCGAGTTGATCGACGAGCTGGTGGAGATTGCCGGTATCGCCGACGTGCTGGACTACACCATCAGCGGTCACGAGTGCAGTGCGTTTAAGCCCGACCCCGAGATCTACCTGCGTGCCATGGAGGCGCTGGGGGTGGAGCCTGCCGAGTGCCTGGTTATCGAGGATTCGCCTTTGGGCATCGAGGCTGGTAAGCGCTCCGGCGCCTGCGTCCTGGCGCTGCGTCCGCACGAGGGTGTCAACCTCGATCAATCGCGAGCCGATTCCGTTATCGATAATCTGACCGACATTTTGGCCGCTTTGTAGCGTCAATCCGCCGCGAGAAGCACTGATTCACGCGTCTTTTGCTGCGGATTGGCTTAATTTGTCATCTATTTGGATCCGTTTGGCTTCGATTCGGACTAAGTGAGTAGACTTTTTGATGCAAGACGAGCACAAAGCGCATCTGCTCTAGTAAAACCGCAGGTCACAGGGGTGGCGGTTTTGGGTGTGCTCTGCAGGTCGCGTAAAGTCTACTCACTTGTAATTTGGGCCTTTGGTCGTGGGGTTGCTGGTCCCGCTTTGGTTGTCGAGAGAGGGTGAATTGAAGCGCCCCCGCACGCTCCATGCTACAATCGCGGACATACCCCACAACTACATCTGCCTTCGAAAGGAGCCTGCGTGGCGAACGCCATCGATCAGCTCACGGACCGCGTGCTCGTGCTCGGCCGCCTCACCATCGTCCGCCGTGCCATTACCGCTGTGGCGGTCACCATTTCCGCCGTTCTCCAGACATTTCTGATCCAGGCGTTCATTCAGCCCGCCGACCTGCTTCCGAGCGGTCTTACCGGCGTCGCGGTCCTACTCGATCGCGTTACCTCGCTGGGTGGCGTTCATATCGACATCTCGCTCGGCATGCTCGCGCTCAACATCCCCGTGGCGCTCCTATGTTGGAGCGGCATTAGCAAGCGCTTCGTCATCTTCTCGATGATGCAGGTCGTGCTCTCATCGCTGTTCCTCAACGTCTTTCACTTCGCGCCGTTTTTGGGCGACAAGATCATGCTCATCATTTTTGGCGGCGTGGTCTCGGGTCTGGGCGCTGCCATCGCGCTTAAATCCGGCGCATCCACCGGCGGCACCGACTTTATCGCGCTGTGGGTTTCCAACCACACGGGCAAGACCATCTGGGGCGTCATCTTTGGTTTCAACTGCTTTATCCTGGCGATCTTTGGCTTTATGTTTGGCTGGGACAAGGCGGCGTATTCCATCGTGTTCCAGTTTATTTCGACCAAGACTATCGACAGTTTCTATCGTCGCTACGATCGCGTGACGCTGCAGATCACGACGCGTAAGGCAGACGAGGTCATGACTGCCTACGTAAACCATTTTCAGCACGGCATTAGCTGCGCCGAGGTCGTCGGCGGATATAGCCGCGAAAAGATGTACCTGCTGAACACTGTTGTCTCGACCTACGAGAGTCAGGACATTATCAAGCTGGTGTGCGACGTTGATCCCGGCGCCGTGATCAACGTGTTCCACACGCTCAACTTTGTGGGCGGCTGGTGGGGTGGTCATGTCGACGAGCCCATGCCCACGGCCGTTCCCGATCCCGACAAGCCCGCACGCATGGCCAGCAGGCAGGCGCGCCTCAGCGAACAGGACAGCCTGCAGCAGGACGACGGCAAGTAGGGTATTGGCATTTTGCCGGTCCTGCGCAACCCATCCGAACGAGCCCCCCGAAAGCCCCGTTGCTTTCGAGAGGCTCTCGTTTGCCCAGATAAAACCTACCAAAATGAAGCTGTCGCTTTTTGGTGGGGAGGGTGTATCGTTTTATCATTATGAGGTAATATGAAACTAGACGTTATATACGTATTAGTTATTTCGATATTTCGATAAGAGTGATTAGATATGCCTGCGCCCAAAAATGCACCGCTTTACCAGCAGATTTACGACGAAATCAAGGATGCGATCGAGAAAGGTGTTTATGCACCCAAGGAGCGTATTCCGTCCGAGCTTGAGCTAGCCGAGCAGTACGACGTGAGCCGCATTACGGTGCGCCGCGCCGTCGAGGAGCTGTGCTCCGACGGCTACCTGGTTAAGCAGCAGGGCCGTGGCACCTTTGTCTCCACGCCGCACATCAATCGCCAGTTTCACGCCTCGACGCTGCAGACGTTTACCGCGCTGTGTGCCGGCAACGGCATGAAGGCCGGTGCGCACGTGATCGATCGCCAGATCGTTCCGGCGCGCCAAAACGAGATGGAGTTCTTTGGCCTGCAGAAGGATGCGCTGCTGCTGCATATCAAGCGCGTGCGTACGGCCGACGGCGAGCCCATCTTTGAGGAGAACATCTTTGTGCCGTTTGATGCCTACCGTGAGCTGTTGACGGCCGATCTTGAGGACAAGTCGATTTTTGCCGAGGTCGAGCGTGTTGGCGGAACGCCGATTGTTTCGGTTGGCTACCGCACGGTCGAGGCCGTTCGTGCCAATACCGAGCAGGCGGCCGAGCTGGGCATTGCTCCACACGATCCACTGCTCAACCTGCGTGCCGGCTTTACCGGTCCTAATGGCGAACCGGTCCTGATGGGTAAGCAGTACTACGTGGGATCGCGCTACGTTATGGTCATGTAGCTCTAGTTGCGCGGTTTTCCAAACCGCGCAACGGCTCGACGCTGCAAGCCCGCCAGAGCGGCAATCTGCCTTTCAACTTCGGCGGCATGACCAGAAGGTCAATGCCGCCTCGTTTCAAGGCACCTTGCTCGCTCTGGCGGGCTTTCGCTCATATGACCCAATCCGCTGTCAAGAGCCACAATGGCCCCGCCGACCGCTT
>CABQLI010000035.1 GCA_902464965.1 uncultured Collinsella sp. | reverse complement strand
CCCGCTTGCTGGGGGAGCAAGCGGGCGCCTGTGAGCGAATATGTTTGCGGTGAGAGCTGGAATGAGCGGTGGGGTGGCGACTAGTTGGTCGTACCGGAATCGTTACCCGTGCCCGAGCCCGAACCCGAACCCGAGCCCGAACCCGAGCCCGAACCTGAACCTGAGCCCGAACCCGAGCTAGAAAGTGCGACCGTCAGCGTAATCGTGCTGTCGGTGGATTGCTTACCGGTGGGGGAGACGCCCGTAACGGTGGCATCCTCGTTACCGCTTACGGGATTGCCGTTCTGGTCACAGAAGCCAATGTTATAGAAACCGGCGTTGTTGAGCGCGGTAACGGCGGCGGAAATGCTCTTGCCGTACAGGTTGCCCGGGACGGTGGCCTTGCCGGACTTCTTGGCGATGACGACGGTAATCGTGGCGCCGGGCTTCTGCTTGCCGCTGGGGTTCCAGCTGATCACGGTGCCCTCGGTAACCGAGTCGTTCTCCTGGTAGCTCACGTCGACACCAAAGCCTGCCATATCGAGGGCGTTGCGCGCCTGGGCCTCGGTCATGTCGGTCAGGTCGGGGACGGACGTGGTATCCGGGCCGCTCGAGACCTTGTACGAGATGGTCGTGCCCTTCGCGACTTCCTTACCGGCTTCGGTGCCCTGCTCAAAGACCTGGCCCTCATCAGCCTCGTTGGCCTCCTCGGAGGCGTTGCCCTTCAGGCCAACGCTTGCCAGTGCGGCTTCTGCTTGGTCCTTGGTTAGGCCGACAAGTTTGGGAACCTCAACCTTTTCGGAGGGCTTGGGGCCCTTGGAGATTACCAGGTTCACCTTGGTGCCCTTGGTCTTCTTGGTGTTGCCGTTGGGCGTCTGCTCGGCGACCTTGCCCTCGTCGACATCGTCGTTGTAGCTTTGGTCGATGGTGCCGACCTCGAGGCCGGCTTCCTTGATCAGCTCGACGGCAGTCTGCTGGTCCTTGCCCAGAACGTCGGGCACGGTGACCTGCTCGCCGCCAAAGAGTCCTGTGGCAAAGGCCACCACGATGCCGATGACGGCAACGGCTGCCACCACGGCGGCGATGATTTTGTTCTTGTTGGATTTGGGCTTTTCGACCTCGTAGGAGCCGGTGGAGCCCGAAACCGAGCTACGGGCGGTATTCTGGCCGCTCACGCCCGAGACGGGACGCACCATGGCGCGCGTCTGATCAGAAAGCTCGCGAGTCTTGGTGGCGCCCAGTTCACCGGGGGCACCGATGATGCGCGTGGGCTCCGAGACGTTGACGGCACGGCCCGACAGGTAGCTGTTGAGCACCTGGCGCAGCTCGTCGGCGGTCTGGAAGCGGTTTGCCGGGTCCTTCTCCATGCACTTGAGGATGATGCGCTCAAGGTCGGCGTCGACACCGGAGTTGATCTGGCTCGGCGGAATAGGCAGCTCGTTGACCTGCTTGAGTGCGACCGAGATAGCGTCGTCACCGTCAAAGGGAACGCGGCCGGTGGCGCACTCGTACATCACGACGCCCAGCGAGTAGATATCCGAGGTGGGGCCGAGGTCCTGACCGCGGGTCTGCTCGGGGCTGACGTAGTGGGCGGTTCCCAGCACGTTGTTGTCTTGCGTGAGGTGGCTGTTCTTGGCGCGCGCGATGCCAAAGTCCATCACCTTGATGTTGCCGTCGGGCAGCACCATGATGTTCTGCGGCTTAATGTCGCGGTGGATGATCTCGTGCTTGTGGGCGACCGAAAGCGCGGAGCTGATCTGCGAGCCGATCTGGGCGACCTTCTTGGGGTCGAGGGCGCCGTGGCTCTTGATGCCGCTCTTAAGGTCGGTGCCGCGCAGGTACTCCATGACGATGTAATAGGTGTCGCCGTCCTTGCCCCAATCGTAGACGCCCACGATATAGGGGGAGGAGAGGCCGGCTGCTGCCTGGGCCTCCTGCTTAAAGCGTGCGGCGAAGGTTGCGTCGCCAGCATACTGCGGCAGCATGATCTTGACGGCTACCGTGCGGTCGAGGACCTGGTCCTGTGCACGGTAGACGGTCGCCATGCCGCCTGTTCCCACCTTATCCTTGAGGAGGTATCTTCCCCCGAGGACCCTCTGTTCCATTCCTGCTCCTAACATAACTATTCGCTCAACGATGTGTGTAGTACCTACGATGTGGCCGCTGGGGCCGTGTGGCGCGTTGCCGCTAACTCTTCGGCCGCGGCGCGCCTCGGGTGTCCGATTCGATCATGGGCATCACGCTCCCTGTGCGGCAAGCGCCGCGGTCAGGACGATGCCGGCAATCTTGGCCGCCTTGACGTCGTGTTTGTCGTAATCCTCCAGGGCCACCGAGATGGCAACCGTGGGTGAATCGTAAGGTGCAAAGCCAACGAACATCGAGTTGACGTTGGTGCCGCCGGTCTCGGCCGAGCCGGTCTTGCCGGCGACCTTGACGCCGGGGATCTGGGCATCGGTGCCGGTGCCGGACTGGACGACGGCAAGCATGGTCTGCTTGACCTGGTCGGCCGTGGCGGAGCTGACGGCCTGCCCCAGCGAGCGGGACTGCGTGGTCTTGACCACGGTTCCGTCCGGGGCAAGTACCTGGGCTACAAAGTACGGGTCCATGACTACGCCACTGTTAGCGATGGCGGCGGCAATCACGGCGTTTTGCATGACGGTGGTCTGCGGGCCGGGCGTGTGGTCCATGCCGACAGGCTGGCCGGCGCCGGCCCAGGCGGTCTCCCATTCGGTCATGAGCGACGGGTCGGCCATGATGGAGGCCGCGGAGGTCAGGTCCTGGCCGAGCTTTTGGCCGTAGCCAAAGGCGTTGGCAAACTGCACGAGCGTGTTTGCGCCAACTTCGTTTGCCACCTGGCCAAAGACGACGTTGGAGGACACGGCAAAGGCCTGCTGCAGGCTGATGGTGCCGTAGCTCTCGTTGGCATAGTTGGTGACCGGTGCGTTGCCGATGTCCATGGAGCCGGGCGCCTGGTAGGTGCTGGTAAGGCTGGCGGTACCGGTCTCGAGTGCCGCGGAAAGCGTAACGACCTTAAACGTTGAGCCCGGCGTGTACAGCGCGTCCATGGCGCGATTGTACATGGAGCCGTCCTCGCCGCCGCCCGTCTGCAGCAGGGCATCGATGTTGGTGTTGTCGTAGGTGGGCGAGCTGGCACATGCGAGCACCGCGCCGGTACGCGGGTCGATGACCACTACAGCGCCCTTAAAGCCCTTGAGTGCCTGCTCGGCCGCCGTCTGGATGCGCGAGTCGATGGTGAGCTTGGCGGTGTTGCCCGGCTGGGTCTGGCCCGCGAGCGACGCGATGGCGTTGTTCCAGCTGGAGTAGTCCTTAGAACCGGTGAGCGTGTCGTTCATGACGCTCTCGATGGCGGTGGTGCCATACTGCTGGCTCACGTAGCCAACCACGTGCGCTGCCAGGTTACCGTTGGGGTAGGAGCGTACGTAGGTGCCGTCCTCCTGCTGCAGCGACTCGGCCAGCGTCACGCCGTCGGACGTGATGATGGAGCCGCGCTGGATGTACTTGGAGCGGGCGATGGTGTGGTTGTTGGTCGGCATGTCCTGATAGTCCTTGGCCTTAATGACCTGGACATAGGTGAGGTTGCCGATAAGGATGGCGAACAGCGCCGTAAAGGCGAGCACCGCGCGGGTTAGACGGTTGGCGAGCGCAACGCGGCCGAGCACACCGGATTCAGGCGTGTCGAGCAGGCGACGGCGCATGCGCGAGCCGACGGAATGGCTGCCGCTGCCGTAGGAAGACGAGGTGGCAAAGCGCGTGCCCGTCGGGGCGGCGGCAGATGCGACCTGATCATCGGTGATGGCGGCCATGGTGCCGGTGCCGGTAAGCTCGGCCTCGCGTCCGGTCGCCTCGTCACCGGCGCGCAGCAGGAGCGCGACGATGATAAAGCTCGCCAGCAGCGAGGAGCCGCCCTGGCTCATAAAGGGCAGGGTGACGCCGGTCAGCGGGATCAGGCGGGTTACGCCGCCAACGATCAAGAAAGCCTGGAAGCTGATGGCGGCCGTAAGGCCCGTGGCGCTAAAGGCGGCGAGGTCGGATTTAGCGCGGGCAGCCGTGGTGAGGCCACGCACGGCAAAGAGCATAAACAGGATGAGCACGGCGCCGCCGCCCAAAAGGCCCATCTCCTCGCCGATGGCCGAGAAGATAAAGTCGGACTCGACGACAGGGATGTTGTTGGCCATGCCGTTGCCGATGCCAACACCGACCAGACCGCCATCGGCAAGCGAGAAGAGCGACTGGACGATCTGGTAGCCCTGGCCCTGGGCGTCCTTAAACGGATCGACCCAAACCTGGAAACGCACCTGAACGTGCGACAGGAACTTGTAGGCGCCCACGGCTCCAACGGCTAAGAGCGCAAGGCCGATAACGACATACGAAAAGCGCCCCGTGGCAACGTAGAGCATCAGCAAGAAGATGGTGTAGAACAGCACGGCCGAACCCAGGTCGCGTTCGAAGACGACGACGAGCAGGCACACACCCCACACGGCAAACAGCGGCAGCAGCAGTCGCAGGCGAGGGATCTTAAAGCCCAAGATCTTGCGGTTGGAGATGGAGAGCAGCTCGCGGTTCTCGGCCAGGTACCCGGCCAGGAACAGCACGATAAAGACCTTGGCGAACTCGCCAGGCTGGATGGTAAAGCCCGCGATGCGAATCCACAGCTTGGAGCCCGAGATCGTGGTGCCGATAAAGATAGGCAGCATCAGCAGAATGATGCCGATGATGCCAAAGGTGTACTTGTAGCGCATGACCACGTCGAGGTTCTTAACCAACGCGAGCGTTCCCACCATCAGGGCCACCGAGACAAACAGGATGATGAGCTGTGAGATGGCGAGAGCGGGGGCGAGGCGTGTCACGAACGTGATGCCGATGCCCGAAAGTATAAATACGATGGGTAGGATGGCGGGGTCGGCGCCGGGCGCCAAGATGCGCACGGCAATGTGGGCCGCGGCAAAGGCGGCAAAGAGGCCGATCGGTACGGCGAGCGTCTCAAAGGAGATGGCAGCGCCCGCGGTGAGGACGTACATCGCATACAGCAGGATGACGGGGAACGCCGAGGCGATGAGCAAGAGCAGCTCGGTGTTGCGGCGACTCATAAGCGGCACTCCCTTTCTAATTCTTATCGGAGGCTTCGGCCTCGGCGGACTGTTCGGCGGTTTTCTCGGAATCTGATTCGGAGGTTGATCCCTGATTGGTGTTGTCGCGAATCGTTTGCGCGTCGATCACCTGGCGGGTCTGCTCCTCGTCGATCTGGTGGCGGTACTTGGATATCGTGTCCTGCGCATCGTCGACACTTGTTTGCGGAATGCCCGCCTTGAGGCGGTTTTGCGTGTCTTCGGGCAGGTCGGACAGCTTGATGCTGGTTTCGCTTTCGAGCCAGTGGAGCTTGAGTCCGAGCGGCTTGCCGGGCAGGCCGCGCCAGACGGCGACATTGCCCTGGTGGGTACCCAGGTAGTACGAGCCGGTGACACCCGTGTAGGCCCAGATGCCAGCTGCCAGCACAAAGACGAGGGCCAGGATGGCGGCGATGGTAATGTTGCGGCGACGCACGCGTTGCGCCTCGCGCATAACGCCATCGTCAACCAGGTCAACGACTACTACGGTCACGTTGTCGTGGCCGCCGGCGGCAAGCGCCGCGTCCACTAGGTTGTCGACGCAGATTTGCGCGGTTGAGGACTGCGTGGCGATGTTCTCGATATCGCTGTCGGGAATCATGCTCGAGAGGCCGTCGGAGCACAGGATCAGGCGGTCGCCTTCCTCGATATGCAGAGTGAAGTGGTCGGCATACATGGCGGGGTCCGAGCCCAGTGCGCGGGTGATGACCGAACGGTTGGGGTGGACACGAGCCTCGTCTGCCGTGATCTCGCCAGCGTCCACGAGCTCCTCCACGTAGGAGTGGTCGCGGGTCACGCGGATGAGCGTGCCCTCGTGGAGCAGGTAGGCGCGAGAGTCGCCCACGTGGGCGATGGCGAGCGTGTCGTTTTCGATATAGGCGCAAGTGGCTGTGCAGCCCATGCCGGGCTTGCCCAGGCCGTTCAGGGCCGCCTCGATTACGGCGGCGTTGGCTGCCTCGACGGCTGCGGCCAGGCGCGCTGCGTCGGCGGACTGCGGGGCCGTCTTGGCAATAGTCTCGACGGCGATGGAAGAGGCTACCTCGCCGGCGGCGTGACCGCCCATGCCGTCGCATACGCAAAAGAGCGGCGACTGCACTAGGTAGGAATCCTCATTGTGCGGGCGCACGCAGCCAACGTCGGAGCGGGCGCCCCACATGAGTTGCGTGGTGGTGCCGGCATCATAGGTCGAGTCGGTCTCGATGCGTTCCTCGGTCAGGGGCTCAAAGCTCATGGTCGAGCCGGGGTCTTTGAGTTTGGCCTCAACGGCGGCAACATCGATCTCGGCGGTGTCACCGGGAGAGACGGTGTCGGTCTCGGCGTTTGATTCGGAATCGCCGGTGTCCGGGGAGTCGGGCTCCTCGGAAACGCGGGCGGTCGACTCGTCGTCTTGCGGGCTGACGTCTATAGGCTCGGGCGCCGGCGTAGACGCGGGCGCAACCTCGGATGCCGGGGCTATGGGAAACGCCGGCGCGGCGGGCTCGGGTGCCGCAAACACCGCAGCGCTCTCGTTGATTGCCGCGGCGACGGGCTCTGCAAAGTGAGCCGGCGCCGGGGTTGCTTCGGGCGCTGTGGGCTGTTCCGCAGCATGTGCGCCGATGGGCGCCGCTGCGGCATCCTCTTCGTCCTCGTTATCGGCGAGATCCGAAATATCATGCGTTACATGCGAAAGAGGCAGGGAGAACACGGTGTCCTCGGGCTCCACGGGTGCGGAGCCCGCCGGAGCGGCGTGGGCCGGCGCAGCTGTGGCGGCAGCCGGCGCCTCGGTCATAGTTGCGGACTTGTTCTCCTCGTCGATCATCGACGGTTCACCTTCATGACCACGTCGCCAATCTGGACTTCGTCGCCCTCGCGCAGCGTTGCGGGCTCCACGAGCTGACGGCCGTTGACGAGCGTGCCGTTAAGCGAGTTGAGGTCCTCGATGATGAGCGCCGGGCCCTGTAGCGAAAAGCGCGCATGCGAGGCCGAGACGAACGGTTCGTTGATGCAGATGTCCGAAGATGGCGAGCGACCGACGATGACGGGGCCGAGCATGTCTACGTGGATGCCGCGGATACCGCGCGGACCCTTGTCCACATCGATCGTCCAGATAGCCGAGTCGCGGCGCTGTCCACGCACAAGTCCCACGCCGGTCTTCATGACGGCGAACAGGAAGATATAGAGCAGGGCAACCAGGACGATGCGGCCTGCAAAAAGGACGATATCGATGTTCATAAGCGACTATCCCCTAAATTCAAAGGTGCTCAGGCCAAACGTCAGCAGATCGCCGTTGCGCAGCGGGCAGCGCGTAATGCGGCGGTTGTTGACGAGCGTGCCGTTGGTGGAATTGAGATCCTCGATCGACCAATCCGAGCCCGTAAAGGTGAGCTGGGCGTGGCGGCGCGACACGTTGGGGTCGCGCAGGGCAATGTCGGAAACTGAGCGCTCGCGACCGATGGTCACCTGTGCGGAGGTGATGCTATGGCTCTCGCCGCTCACGACGTCGACGAGCTGGGCGAGCGGACGCTGCGGGGCGCGAGTGCTCGCCATGTTGGAGGCGATGCCGGCTGCGGCGCCTAGGCCCACGGCGGCACCGGTCGCGGCGGCTCCGCCCATGCCGGCAAGCGCGTCGCGCGAGACGGTCTGCGGCACCGGGATGGGTGCGGCGGCGGGGTCGGGGACGCTAGGCGCGAAGGGGTCTGCCACGGCAAGCGGGTCGGGAGCGGCGGCGCGAGGCGTCGGCTGCTGCTGGGGCATGGCGGCGGGGCGCTGCTGCTGCGGGGCAGCAAACTGCTGCTGGCCGGCGCGCGGGGCGCTGGCGGCACGGCTTGCCGCGGAGTTGTTCTGGCCCAGGCCGTTTTGATAGGCGCGCTCTTCTTCGTACAGGCGGCCGAGCGTGGGGGCATCGACGTTCTCGGCAAAGACCGAGAACTTGCCGGCGCGCAGCTGCGGATCGATCATAAAGCGCACGAGGGGCTCGCCGACAAAGACATAGCGGCGCTTTTCGGCCTGCGCCTTCACGAACTCGCGGACCTCGCGCGAAAGCTCGGGGTAGAACGGGGCGAGCATGGGATCGTCGTCGGCGGCGATCAGGATGGTATAGAGTGCCGGCGCCGTGTTGACGCCGTTGATCACCAGAGTCTGATCCTCCATGTCGCGAGCGGCCTGCTTGGCAAGCTTCTTAAAGGAGAACGGGGCACGGGTGGCACCGAAGATGCCGGCCACGTGGTCCTCGAAGATGTTCAGGAAGTTCACGAAAGATCACTCTCCGTATAGGTTCTTTGGTATCCGAGCAAATATAGGCATATCCCAACGATTATAGAGGATAGGGTTCCCGCAACCGCCGCCTTGGCGATGACCGCGGCTGCAAGGCTGGCAATTTCCATATGGTGTGCAAGACAGGACGCCGCTGCGCAGCCGATGCCGGTGACAGCGATGGCGGCGATTGCGGCAAGGTTTGAGCCCTGATTGGCACGCTTGGCATGGGCATTGAGCAGCGCAGATGACGCCGCGGCAGTTGCCGCGACCAGCACAAAGGCAGCCCAAAGGAGCGGGTCTCCCAGCGCTGCGGCAACGTTACCGAGCCCCAGCACGCCTCCGGCTGAAAGCGCGACCGTGGCCAGACGGGCAAAAAGCGCGCCCATGCCCGTTGCCGCGGCGGCGCTTGTCGGGCCGAGCCAAAATGACGCGACGCCGGCGGCGACCCCAGCTGCCAGGAAGGTATTGCCGGTCAGACAGCCAAGCGCGAGTGCACAGGTGAGCGCGGCGCTCGCGGCAGCCTCGGTACGACCCCAGGCGATCCACCAACCGGACATGGCGGCGGTAAAGATCACCGCGACCGGCAACATCGACAGGATGCCCTGTGCCTGCATGGTGGCGTTGGCCATGAGCACCAAAAAGCCCACAGCCGAGATGGCCGAGCCAATCTGGGGGGCCAGGCCAGCCGCCGCGCCGATCGCGATGGCCGCAATGACCAGGCCGGGAAGCGCCGCGACCCCGGCCGTTTGCATCAGCAAAAAGCTAAAGGTGCCGCACGTTAGCGCCGAGATAATGCGCATGGTGTAGTCGCGCGCATGGCTCCAGCGCGTGCCCGCCCAGCCGAGTGCGGGGTCGACCTCGATGGCGTCGTCCTCGTAGTGCGACGGCTCGATACCGTCGAGCTCCTGCTCGTCATCCGAAAGCTCGCCAACCATTTGCTCCAGGCTGCGACGGCCCTCGCGCACGCTGCCCAGACCGGCAAGGAGCTGGTCGCAAAATGCCTCGATGCTGCTGGGGCGGTCCTGCGGCATGGGGGAGAGCGCGCTCATGAGCGCGGCCTCGGCTCCCGGGGGAAAGTGTGGTATCAGCTCGCTGGGATAGGTGGCGCCGCCGATGATGCGGCCGAGCGAGTCGGCGGGCGTGGCCGCCATAAAGGGAGCGCTGCCGCACAGGCCCTCGTAGATCACACAGGCGAGGGCAAAGACATCGGCGCGCTCATCGACCGTGCCGGTCTCGATATCGAGCTGCTCGGGCGGCATGTAGCCGATGGTGCCGCCGCGCGAGCCGCCAAAGCCACCGGCGGACGACAGTCGCGCCATGCCAAAGTCGGTGAGCTTTACATTGCCCGAGTGGTCGATGAGCACATTGGCGGGCTTAATGTCCAGGTGGAGTACGCCATTACTATGGGCGAAGGTGAGCGCCTGGCCCAGGGCATCGGCAATGGCTGCGGCCTCGTCAAAGGTAAGTGAGTGGCCGTCCACGCGATGCAAAAACTCGGCCAGCGACATGCCATCGACATATTCCATAACCAGGTAGGCATAGGCTGTGTCGTGCGTAAAGTCGATGACCTGCACGATGTTGGGATGTTGAAGCATGGCGGCAGTGTGCGCCTCGCGCAGGACATCCATGATGTCGCTAGCGGGCATGCCGGCACCGTTGATAAGGGGGATGCGCTTAATGGCGACGCGGCGGCGCAGGTGCGTGTCGCGGCAGATCTCGATGGAGCCAAAACCGCCGGTCGCAAGTGTCTCGCTGGTGCCCTCCAAGGGAACGTCCGGCGAGAACCGGGCGGTATGTTGCGAGAAAAGCGGCATGGCCAACCCTCGTGCGTTTAAAGTTCGTTTGCGAGTGGCGGGCGCGGAGCCGAGCCGTTCGCGGTGGCATAGATGCTGCTAGTGTAGCACGCTCGGGTGCATGGGGAGGATAGCGGGATGCGAGGTTGCCTGTCTGGCTTGGCTCTGTTTTGGCTCGCTCGGAAAGCGCACCCCACTTTGCGACCAAATTAAGGGATGCACTTTCCGAATGGGGTGGTCTGCGGAAACTGCGTCCCAGAATATTGGCGTAGAGCGGGATGCGCTTTCCGGATGGGCGCTCAAAAGGAAACCGCATCCCACTTTGGAGCGCCAAAACGGGATGCGGTTTCCGCTGTCAATCTAAGTTACGCCTAAGCAGGCGGCCGGAGTTTGGACCCCGGCTCGGGTTAGCGCTTCTTCTTGTTCTTCTTCTGCTTGCGCTGCTTGCCCTTGGTCTCCTGGGGCTTGTCGCCCTGTTTGGCTTCGGCGGCGGCCTTTTCTGCCTTCATCTTCTTGCGTTTGGTCTCGATGCGGAGTTTTTTGTTGATGCGTGCCTTAAGGAAGGTGCCAAACTGCTCGGCATCGCCGCGAACAAAGGTGTCCTTAGGGATCGTCACGCCCTGGTCGGCGAACATGGCCACAAAGATGCGCTCGCCGTCGAGCACGTGGTCGAGCTTTTCAAACGGGAAGAACTGCGACTTGCCGCTCTTGCCCCAAACCATCAGGCCGTCCTCGTTGGCGGCGACGCGGCGATAGCGGCCACCCATGGACTCGTCGGCCTCGACGGCGTCGATAAAGTCGCGGGCGAGGGTGTGGTGCAGGTTTTTGCTCCACCAGGCTAAAAAGGCGCCGAATACGATCAGGACGACGCCGAACTTGATCCAGTTGCCGCCGGCCACCAACATGCCGATGCCGATGAGCGCGGCAATCGCGGCGGCGACATACAGCGAGCCACGGCGCCTGGGCGAGGCGACCAGGCGGGCGAAGTCGGTGACGAGGTCGTTTTCGTACTGGTACTCGTTGAGGTACAGGATGCCGTCGTCGGCTGCGGCCTGCTCCTCGAGCGCGACCTCGACCTGGTCGGCTGCTTCGGAGGGAACGAGGTTGCTCTCTGCGTCTGCCATGCTCTTTGGACTCCTATCGCGGCGGGCTCGCCGTACGGGTTATTATGAATGCAGTATGCCGTGCGACCGCATGGCCGTCGCGGCAACAAGACTCAGTATACCCGGGGGAGCACCCATGGAATCGTTGTACCGAAAGTATCGCCCGCTCACCTTTGACTCCGTGGTGGGCCAGCAGCATATCGTCTCGACGCTCGAGCACGCCATCACCGAGGGGCGCCTGTCCCACGCCTACCTGTTCTGCGGACCGCGCGGCACGGGCAAGACCACCATGGCGCGCATTCTGGCCAAGGCACTGCTGTGCCGCAATGCCGAGGCGGCGCGCGCCGAGGGTGCAAGCGGCTGCATGCCCGACGGTACTTGCGAGGAGTGCGAGCTCATTGCCGAGGGCAACCACCCGGATGTCTACGAGCTCGATGCCGCAAGCCGCACGGGCGTGGACAATGTGCGCGAGGAGATCATCAACTCCGTCAACTTTGCCCCGGTGCGCGGCAAGTACAAGATCTATATCATCGACGAGGTCCACATGCTCACGACGGCGGCGTTCAACGCGCTGCTCAAGACGCTTGAGGAGCCGCCGGCGCACGTGATCTTTGTGCTGTGCACCACCGACCCGCAAAAGATTCTGGAGACCATCCTCTCGCGCTGCCAGCGTTTCGATTTCCATCGCATCGGCAACGAGGATATCGAGCACCGCCTGGCATACGTGTGCGAGCAGGAGGGCTTCGATTACGACGATGAGGCGCTGGCTATCGTGGCGCGCCATGCCAAGGGCGGCATGCGCGACGCGTTGTCCACGCTGGAGCAGCTGAGCGTCTTTGGCAACGGTTCTGTGCATGCGGACGACGCCCGCTCTCTTTTAGGCGAGGTTTCGGACCAGATTCTGGGCGAGTTTTCCCGCGCCATTGCCGATCGCGATGTTGCCGAGCTCTATGGACTGATCCGTACGCAGGTCGAGGAAGGAAACGACCTGCTGGAGCTGACGCGCGACCTGGTGGCGCACGTGCGTGACGTGTACGTTGCCTGCGTTGCCGGTGCTCGTGCCGAGCTGTTTGAGGGCGGCTCCGAGCAGGCCGAGGCGCTTGCTGCCGAGGCCGCTGCCTTTGGCGAGCATCCTGCCGACCGCCTGGCCCGTGTGCTGACGGTGCTCGACGATGCCGCACTGGAGATGAGGGGCGCGAGCGACGTGCGCCTGGTGCTCGAGATTGCCTGCACGCGTCTGGCGCGTCCCGAGGCCGATTTAACGATTGAGGCATTGGCCGAGCGCGTGGCACGCCTGGAGGCCATGGTTGCCAACGGCGCCGTGCCGGCGAGCGTGGCTGCTGCTCAGGCCGCCGCGCCTGCAGCATCCGTACCCGCTGCTGCCCAACAGCCGACGCTCATTTCGGGCGCTCGTGCTGCCGCTCCGGCGGCATCCGCTGCCCCTGCTGCTACGTCCGCGCGCCAGGGTGGCATGCCTTGGGACCGTGGTGCTGCCGCTCCGGCGGCTCAGCCTGCACCCGTGTCAGCTTCCAAGCCTGCAGCGCCTGCACCTCAGCCTGCGCCGGCTCCGACGCCTCAGCCCCAGTCCAACAATGCCGCCCAGGTTGCTGCCGCCGGCGCCGCCGAGACCCCCGCGGTCGAGGACGCCGGCGAGCTGCAGCGCAAATGGGCCGAGGTCGTCGAGCGCGTCAAGGCGCGTCAGGCTTCCTACGCAGGGCTTTTGCTCAACGCCCGCGCCACGGCCGACGACGGCTCCAAGCTCACGGTCTCGTTCCCCGCGGGTTCGACTTTTGCCATTAAGATGCTCGGTCGCGCCGATACGCAGTCGGTGGTCCTACCGACGGTCTGCGCGGTCTTCGGTCGTCGTACCGTCGACTATGTCCTGGATGGGGGTGGCACGCCGGCTCCTCAACATGAGGAGCATTCTCCATCTGCACGGGCTGCGGCATCTGCGGACCCGCAACCCGTGTCCTCGGCGGCCCCTGTATCCTCGAGCGCCAGCGCGCCGCAGCAGCAAGCGGCACCGGTAACGGCATCGACCTCGTCGGCGCCTAAGCCCGCGGCGCCCAAACCGGCTGCTCCGACACCCGCGCCCAAGCCCGTCTCGCCCGCGCCCAAGTCGTCTGACCTGGGCAAAGCCCCCTGGCTACGCTCCGACAACCCCGCCGGTGCTCCTGCCACGGGTAAGCTCCCGACCGAGCCCGCACCCCGTGCGCCCGAGCGCTCGGCTGCCCCCAAAGCTCAGCCTGTCGCGCAGTCCGCGCCGTGGGAATCCGAGCAGGTGCCCTACGACGACGCTATGGTCGGCGGCTTCGCTGGCGATGCGAGCGGGGACGATCTGCCTCCGTTCGACGTGCCGGGTGCGACGCCCGCGCCCAAGTCCGCTGTAGCTGCCCCCAAAGAGGAGGACGCTCCTGCAGCTCCCTGGGAGTCCAACCCCGGCGCCGGCAGCCCCTTCGGCCACCAGGGCGCAGCCCCGAGCATCCCGCAGACCGAGGACGAGGCCAAAGACCTCATCCGCAGCGTCTTCGGTCAGGCCACCATCTTCAAACCGGTGGAGTAGCCGTACGGGCGGGTATACTGCTCAAGAAGAGAACCCCTTGCCCGGGCGCATTTGTATTTCGGACATGTGTAGTGTGGTGCCGCGTATGTCGCATTTGAGCAGACAGGTGCGTGACGGTCGGCCTAGGATGCTGAGGTCGATACGATACGTCGCATGGCTGTCCGTGTACTCGACTTGCTCGGCGTTAATGGTTGCTCCGATTGCCAAATAAACGCCTAGCTCGGCATCGACAATCTTGAAGTCCTTTATCTTGACCTTGAACTCTTGATAGAGGGACGGGCTGTTGTAGTAGACGGTTCGGGTTCCGTCGGTGCACTCATCGGTCGTCTCCCATTTGACGACGGGCTGGTCCGAGCTGGCTATCAGCAGTTCTGCTCCAAAAGCTATGGCATGGGTGATGACAACCAGCAATGCCCAGCCGACAAAGAGATAGAGAACCACATATGCAACGGGGTGTTTTGAGCGGATGTTTTGGAGCGCGTTGGGGGCATTCATGGGGCACCTCCAAATTACTATCTATGGCAATCAAATTATACCCCGCTGCCATGCGCGTCACCGTGAGCAACGGATCGGCATGCAGGTCTTTAGCGGTGCACATGAAATGTCGGATTCCGGCTCTACAAGATTTAGCTTTCAATATTATGCAGATGCGAATTATTCAACTTTGCATAATCTTCGGGTGCGGCTTGCACTCCAGGACATGTATATCGACTGAGGTAGCGTGACTGCCCCGCTTGCTGGCCGCGCGCCGTGGTACGATTTTTGAGTTTGAAAGTCCCGCCGCGTCCCGGCTGCCCTTGCAGCTCGGCGTGCGGCCGCACGTAAAGGAGCCATCATGGCCGGTATGAACATGCAGCAGATGATGAAGCAGGCCCGCAAGATGCAGGAGCAGCTTGCCGCCGCGCAGGAGAACCTCAAGTCCCAGACCGTCGACGCCTCTGCCGGCGGCGGCATGGTCAAGGTGACCGTTAACGGCGAGATGGAGCTCGTCAACCTCACCATCGATCCCGATGCCCTCGATCCCGAGGACGTCGATATGCTGCAGGACATGATTATGGCTGCCGTCAACGAGGCCGTCCGCGGCGTCAACGAGCTCGCCAACAAGCAGATGGGCGCCATCACCGGCGGCCTCAACATCCCGGGCATGCCGTTCTAAGACACGCATATATATATGAGTGCGAATCACAGTCTGCAAAAACTGCTCGATGAGCTGGGCCGCCTGCCGGGCATTGGTCCCAAGTCGGCCCAGCGCATCGCCTATTACCTGTTGGAGGCCGACGCCGAGGAGGCGCGCCGCCTGGCCGAGGCCATCCTGGAGGTCAAGCAGGAGGTCCACTTTTGCAGCCGTTGCTTTAACTACGCCACGGCCGACGAGTGCTCCATCTGCCAGGACCCGATGCGCGATACCACTCGCATTTGTGTGGTGGGCGAGCCGCGCGACGTCCAGGCAATCGAGCGCACGGGCAGCTACCATGGCCTGTACCATGTGCTGGGCGGCGTGATCAGTCCCATGGACAAGATTGGTCCCGAGCAGTTGCACATCCGCGAGCTGCTGGCACGCTTGGGCCACGAGGACATCCACGAGGTTATCATCGCCACCAACCCCAATATTGAGGGCGAGACCACGGCGAGCTACCTGGCCCGCACTATCAAGCCGTTGGGCGTCGAGGTGTCGCGTCTGGCAAGCGGCCTTCCCGTGGGCGGCGACCTGGAGTATGCCGACGAGCTTACGCTTGGCCGCGCCATCGAGGCCCGTCGCGCGATTTAGGTGGCGAGCCTGCTCCTGCCGTATGTTTTCCTCGCGACGCACGGGGTAGTCATAATTTCCCTGTGCGACTGTAAGTTTGTTGTGCAACAAAGATGCTTTGTATCCGCTTATCGCATGGATGCTTCCACTCGCATCCTTAATTTGCTCATTCGTTGCGCAACCTTTTGGGTTCGCTGATACACTCAAATATGGATTCGAATGAATGCGCCGCTCCCGAGCGGCGTGTTTTTGTTGGAGGAGAACGCATGCGGCCCGGTGGCACTCAGACAAAGCGCGGCGCCGCGGTGCGCATGCGACGCCGACTGGGCTTGGCGCCGCGGGCGTACGCACTGCTATCGTGCTCGCTGGTGCTGGTCATAGCTGGCGTTTCTGCCTATGGCATGACCGTGCCGTCCATGATGCAGGCGCATGCCGCACGCGAACCGCGCGTGGGGCATGAGGTCAAAAGTGATCTGGGCACCACGACTGGATATGCTTGGGCAAGTGTGGTCGCGCATATTGTGTTTGGCACCGACGATGCGGACGGCGCCGAGGCCCCGGACAACGAAGTCACGCTTGCCAATGGCAAAACCATCGTGCTCACCAACACCAAGATCATCGATCGGTTGTCCAACAATAGCGTGGCGGCAACGGTGAATAAGGTCGAGCAGCAGAAGGAGCAGGACGCCCAGCAGTCCGGAAAGCCCGGTAGCTCGGATAATTCTGGCTCCGGCTCGGATTCATCGAGTTCGGGCGGCGGCTCTGGGTCGGGTTCCTCTACCGGAGGGTCTGGAAACGGCGGCTCGACGGGCGGCAACACTGACAACGATGCAAACTCCGGTGGCCTTTCCGCTGCTGAGGAAGAGAGCATTCACAGTTGGCTTGTGACCAAGTACAACATGCTCGACGGCTATGTTTCTCGTGCCAATGATGTGGTCTCGACCTATAACTCTACGGGAGATCCTAGGCCGTGCGACAGCCTGGTCGGGGAGATGTTTGTCATTCGAGCCGAGTTCGGTCGTCAGACATTCTCGCCCCGGTCAAAGTGGTATCAGCAGTATGCCAATCTGTGGGGCTGTTATACCAACCTATGTCAATGGGTCGGCCATTACGGCGATGATGACGTCGCGCTCGGTAACTTCAACAATAACGTGGCGGCGCTTGCCCTATGATGACCGATCTTGCATCCACCACACCACAATCGCTCGGTCGCGATCCCATGGTCGGCCTGCGCCTTGCGCGTGTCGACGGGTTTGAGCCGGCCATTGCGCTCGGTCAGGACGAACTGCCTGCCTATCTGCGTCGTTTTACGATGCTGTTTGCCGACGATGCCACCATACGCCGTGGCGGTATCGGCCGCGTGACGCGTGCCGTCAACGCCCAAGGCGAGGCCGTGGCACTCAAGCAGCTCATCTTGCCGGCGCGCGATGAGTTCGACGACGATGCCGCTCACGAGGCGCTGGTCGCCAAGTTCAAGGCAGCGTTTCGCGAGGAATACGAATGCCATCGCGCCCTTTCGGGCCTCAAGGGCTTTCCCCGCCTCTATGGCTGGGGCGAGGTCGACGGTGTGCCTGCAATTGTCATGGAATGGGTCGAGGGCGAGACGCTTGCCCGCTTGCGTTCGCGACTTGCCGTGGACGATGCCGGACGCCTGTCGCCGCTTGTGGCGGCGCGTCTGGGTCGCGACCTGTTCGATCTGCTCTGCCGTATGAGCCTGGTGGGCGAGGGCTTTGTCCATCGCGATATCTCGCCCGCTAATATTATGGTGCGCACGGCGCGTCTACCGCTTGACCGGCAGCTTGCCGAGGGCACCTTTGACCTGTGCCTGATTGACTTTGGCTCATCGCTGGCGCTTGAGCCTGCGTCGGCCGTGGCCGGTACCGGCGGCAAGGCATCCTTTACCGAGCGTTATGCCACGCTGCGTCGCGCGACGGTTGCCTATGCCCCGCCCGAGATGCTCACCGACGATATTCCCGACCTGCGTGCTTTGCGTATGTCGCCGGCGATTGACGTCTATGCCGCGGCAAGCACGGTTTACGAGCTCATTGCCGGCGTCGCGCCATACGAAGCCGCGCCGAGCACTTCGGGCGCCTCGGGTTCGCGCAAAAGGACGCGCGACATCGCGAGCCCCTACCGTCTTAAGATGGACACGCGGCCCGACTATCCCATTGGTGCCCATGCGCCCGGTTGCGATTTGACTCAGCTGCTTCGTCGTGAGCCCGATGTGGCGCTCGCCGCGGTCGAGCAGGCCCAGCAGCTAGGGCTTGAGCCGGATTCCGAAGAGCTACGCGATGCGCTGGCGTTTGTCGATGCCCAGCTGTTCGACGTGGTGATGGCCTGTCTGTCCAGCCATCAAAAAAATCGTCCCGAGCCGGCGGCGGTCGAGGCGGCGCTCTCGGCGTTTTGTGACCACTATGCGCAAAATGTCGGTCGTTCGCTCCGCGGCGAGCCGCTCACGCCGTGCCCCATGGATGCGTCCGGCCGCGCGGTTCGTCGCGCGCTGATGGTCGGCGCGACGGTCGCCTGTGGCGTGGTTTGGGCTGTGGTCGTGGTTTCGGCCGCGCTGCTGGCGTCGGGCGCTCGCGTGACGGCGACTTTGGGATCGCTCGTGTGGTCTGGGTCGCTACCGGGTATTATTGCCGCACTGGCGTTGGCGCTGCCAGGCATAGCCGGCGTTGCCGCGGGGGCACTTGCGCGCGATCGGCGCTCGGGCTTCCTGCAGGGTGTGCTTGCGCTTTCTGCCTGCGAGGTTCCGGTGCTGGTTGTGGCTGCATGTAGCGTATTTTCCCAACGCGCCGTGATGGGCGGCCTTGTTGCCGCTCTGGTTGCAACCTATACGCTTACGTGGTTTTTGCTTGCGATGGGCTTTGCCTTTGAACTTCCCGTTTCGGCACCGCGACGCACAAAAGCCCAGATGGCGACTCCGCTTGCCGGTGGAGCCGCAGCTGCCCGTACTTTTGGCGGACCTGTCGAAGTATCGTCCGATTCTATTTCTACGACCAAGGAGGCCTAGGTCATGGCATCTCAAGTTGAGCTCACCCCATGCGGGGCCATGTTTGACATCTTTAAGCGCGCGGCGCATCTGAGCCATATCGAGCTGTGCGGCTTGGTGCTTTCGTCCCGTCCGCTCGCCGACGGCCGCAGCCCGCAGAGCCGAGCCGCCGATCGCTCTTGGGTTTCCCGCTTTATCGTTCGCGCGCCGGTCGGCACGCTTCAGCAGCGCTACTTTGCCGAATACGGTACCTCGGCTGCGCGTATTATGTCGCAACTGGCCCTGCGCCAGCGCAATCCCATGGACTCCACGGCTGTGATCAATATGGTGTGCGGTCCTGCAGGTGAACCGATGGTACGCGCGCTCGAAGAGTGCCACCAGGACACGAATCTCTATCGCAACGCGCTCGATCGCCTGTCCCAGGCGGCGGAACTCATGCCCGCCGAGCGCGCCGAGGCCGTGCTGGTGCTGTTTGTCGCCGTCGGTTGTTCGGCGGATGTGCGGTCCTCGGTGAACTATGCCATCGACTACGCGCACGCGACCTGTGGCGGAGGCACATCCACGCCGCGTTCGCTTGGCATGTCGATGACCGCGGGCGAACGCGAACCCGCCCCGGCGCACCCCTTGGGCTTGCTGCGCGTGCAAAACAGTTTTGTCGTGAGCGCCCCGCGCTGGATTCAGCCGAGTGAGCAGGGTGTTGAGATTGGCGCGCTGGCCACTGGTGAGGGCGATATTACCGACGTCGGCGACGATGTCTCGGCCCGCCATGCCCATATCTGGTGCGATGCTCAAAATATCTGGCACGTCGAGGACTTGTCGTCCACCAACGGAACCGTGGTGGTAAACGGGGCCACGCGCGTCTGCATTCAGGTCGAGCCCGGCCGTTCCGCCCAACTCAATCCCGGCGACGAGCTCAAGCTCGGCGAATCCACTACCTACGCCATCCTCTTCGGTGCCCTCTAGCCGGCAGATAGGGACGTTCCTTTTCTCTGCCGGCTGGGGACACTCCTTGGCGCGCCAGAGCCGGTCGCCCGGGGATGGAGGGGCCATTTTGGCCCTTGGCGGTCACCCGAGGTAAACCTTTACCGCCCGCCTATATTTGCCGAAATTACACTTGACGGCGGGGTACAATAAACCCGCATGCGGATTTCCGTTGCGGGCGCTTCCCATCGCCGGGGCGTGCCCGGGAGCATCCGGCATGCGGCCTTTGCGGCGCTCGGTCATGTGCAAGACGGGCGGTCGGGTCTGTGGGGCGCATCAACTGTCCCTCGCCTCGGCATGTCTTCTCTCCACGCCACGTACCTGCTGCTGAGCCTGCCTGCCAGATGATTGGAAGCAACAGCGTAAATCCCATCACGCCAACATCCCGGCGATCGCCGGGCCTGTATACCTATATGAGAGGAGAGGGGTATATGGCGCGTAAGTTTAAGTCTATGGACGGCAACGAGGCGGCCGCATATGTTTCGTATGCGTACACCGAGGTAGCGGGAATCTATCCCATTACGCCGTCCAGCCCGATGGCCGACCATGTCGACCAGTGGGCGGCCCAGGGTCGCAAGAACATCTTCGGCACCCCGGTCAAGGTCGTCGAGATGGAGTCCGAGGCAGGTGCAGCCGGTACCGTTCACGGTTCGCTGGGCGCCGGTGCTCTGACCACCACCTACACGGCTTCCCAGGGCCTGCTCCTGATGATCCCGAACATGTACAAGATCGCAGGCGAGCAGCTCCCGGGCGTCTTCCACGTCTCCGCGCGTTGCGTCGCTTCCCACGCCCTGAACATCTTTGGCGATCACTCCGACGTCATGGCCTGCCGTCAGACCGGCTTCGCCATGCTCGCCGAGGGCAACGTCCAGGAGGTCATGGACCTCTCGCCGGTGGCTCACCTTGCCGCCATCGAGGGTAAGACCCCGTTCCTTAACTTCTTCGACGGCTTCCGCACCAGCCACGAGATCCAGAAGGTCGCCATGTGGGAC
This sequence comes from uncultured Collinsella sp., assembly GCA_902464965.1. Classification (GTDB taxonomy): domain Bacteria; phylum Actinomycetota; class Coriobacteriia; order Coriobacteriales; family Coriobacteriaceae; genus Collinsella. The sequence goes on along the minus strand of CABQLI010000035.1, from coordinate 714 downwards.
TACAAGGATCTGGCAGAGATGTGCGACATGGACGCCGTCCAGGCTTTCCGCGACCACGCGCTCAACCCTGAGCACCCGCACACCCGCGGCAGCCACGAGAACGGCGATATCTTCTTCCAGAACCGTGAGGCCTGCAACAAGGTCTACGACGAGCTTCCCGCCGTCGTCGAGGGCTACATGAAGAAGATCAACGAGAAGCTCGGCACCGATTACGGCCTGTTCAACTACTACGGCGCTCCCGATGCTGATCGCGTCGTCGTGTGCATGGGCTCCTTCTGCGACGTGCTCGAGGAAGTCATCGACTACCTCAACGCTCACGGCGAGAAGGTCGGCCTGGTCAAGGTTCGTCTGTTCCGTCCGTTCTCCATCAAGCACTTCGTCGACGTTCTCCCCGAGACCGTCCAGAAGATCGCCGTCATGGACCGTACCAAGGAGCCGGGTTCCATCGGCGAGCCGCTCTACCAGGACGTCGTCTCCGCTCTCTACGAGGCCGGCAAGACGGGCATCAAGGTCGTCGGCGGCCGTTATGGCCTGGGCAGCAAGGACACGCCTCCCGCGTCCGCGTTCGCTGTCTTCGAGGAGCTCAAGAAGGACGAGCCCAAGCGCGAGTTCACCATCGGCATTGTCGATGACGTGACCAACCTGAGCCTGCCCGAGGCCGAGGATGCGCCCAACACAGCAGCCCCCGGCACCATCGAGTGCAAGTTCTGGGGT
>CABQLI010000034.1 GCA_902464965.1 uncultured Collinsella sp. | reverse complement strand
CGACCGATCGTGTCGCGCACGTCTTCGTTCACCACGTCGGCCGCCTCGTCCTGAAGCGTCAGCAGCACGTCGCGCATGAGCGTCCGCGCGCTCGCCAGCGCTTCCATGATACCCGAACGCTCGCGCGCGTTGAGTTCGCGCTTGTTGCGGTCCTCAAGCTGCTTCAATGCTCCACGCGACAGGTAGTCGGCGTTTTGCTCGAGCACCTTTTCCTGCGTGGACTTGACCTCGGCGAGCGGCGCCTTAACGGCGACGATGAGCGACTTGGCGCGGCTGAGCACGTCGGCCTCGTCGGCGGCGATAAGCGAATCGATGGCGCGAACCATCTGACGGCGGGCGTCCTGGCGCTCAGCGCTCTTGAGGAACTCGATGCCACGCGTGGGGCTTCCCGCCACGGCGACGGCCATGCGGCAACGCGCAGGGTCCTGACCGGTGGCGCGGCTCACGGCCTGCGCGGCGACGGCGGGCGATACCAGCCGAAACGGCACGCACTGGCAGCGGCTCACGATAGTGGGCAACATCACGTCTGCCGAGGTGCCCAGCAAGATAAACATAACGCCCTCGGGCGGCTCCTCGAGCGTTTTGAGCAGTGCGTTGGCGGTGTTGGCGCGCAGCTGCTCGGCACGGTCGATGATGTAGACCTTGGCCTTGGCACGGATGGGCGCCAGCGGCACGTCGTCGAGCAGCTCGCGGGTCTGGGCGATGAGGTAGCCCGTGGCGCTCTCGGGCGTGTAATAGTGCACATCGGGGTGCGTATGGCGGGCGACGCGCACGCAGCCATCGCATGAGCCGCAGCCGTCCTGCTCGCACAGGAAGGCTTGGGCGAGCGCCCACGCGGCGTCGAGCTTGCCCGCGCCGAGCGCGCCCAAGAACAGGTAGGCGTGCGATGCGCGGCCGCTTGCGATGGCGTTGGTCAAAAAGTCGCGCACGCGCTGTTGGGTGTCGAGCTTGGCCAGCAGGCTTGCCTGAGCGGGGGCCATATTACTCGGCCTCCTGGGCTAGCGCGGCAGCGACGGCATCTTGCGGAATGTCGAGGCCGTAGACGCGAACCTGCTCGACCGTCTGCGCGAAGACGTCCTCGATGGACGCGGTCGCGTCGATGAGCTTTACGCGGTTTGGTTCCTCGGCGGCAATGGCGCAAAATCCCTGGTAGACGCGCTCTTGGAAGGCCATGCCCTTGGCCTCCATGCGGTCGGCCGCACCACGGGCGGCCATGCGCAGCGCCGCCTGCTCGGGCGTGATGCGATAGACGAGTGTGAGGCCAGGTTGTTGGCGTCGCGCACCATCTGGCGATCGAGGCCGTCGGCAAACGCCTGGTAGCAGGTCGTGGAATCGTAGAAGCGGTCGCACAGGACCACCTTGCCGGCCGCGAGGGCGGGAGCTATGACCTCGTGCACCAGCTGGGCGCGTGCGGCCTCGTAGAGCAGCAGCTCGCAGGTATCTCCCATGGCCGTGTTGGCGGGATCGAGCAGCAGGGCGCGGATCTTTTCGCTGATGGCGGTGCCGCCCGGCTCGCGCAGGCTCACAACCTGGTAGCCAGCGAGTTCGAGCGCGCGGGCAAGCAAGCGCGCCTGCGTGGACTTGCCGGCGCCATCAACGCCCTCGAGCGTGATAAAGCTATGTTGAGCGGGCTCAAAAGCCATGGGCGCAGCCCCCTTCCTACAAGGCGCGTAAATGCAGATATATCAACCAAGCCATGATACCCCAGTGCTCGGCGCGTCCCAAATCCCACCTAGCCAATGGCTACTCAGGCGGCAGTTAGGGACGTTCCTAAACTGCCGGCCGAAAAGGAACGTCCCAACTGCCGGCTTTTTGGGGTGCTGGGTATAATCGTCGTATTGCATTGAAATGTGGCGAAAGGAGTGGCAATGTCTCGGTATTGCGCCTCGTGCGGCAAGCTTCTTGCAGATAATGCCAAGTTCTGCACCTCGTGCGGTGCATCCGTTGAACAAACAACCGCGAGCGATAGCCAGCCCGCTTTTGAGCAGACCGGTTCCCTCGATACGCCGCAAGCCAAGGCGGACGACCCCCTCGCCTATCGCCCCGACCTCGCCGCAGGCCCCGCGGCCGTCGAGACCACGCAGCGCATACCCGTCGCGAGCGGCTCGCCCCAACAGCAGCCGGCTCCCGCATACGCGCCCGCTTCGCCACAGACCCCCGCTCCCAAAAAGAGCGGCACCGGGCCGCTTATCGCCGTTATCGTTGTGCTGGTGGCGATCATCATCGCCCTGGTCGTTTTCTTTGTGATCAAGCCTTTCGACAACGCCGCCACGCAGACGACTGCCGAGGTAGCTAAGCTGCACCATGACGTCGACGACGATGACCTAAAGCCTCTCGGCGATCCCAACAGCCTGTACGACGATGATGACGATGACGACGAGGATGGCGGCGAAGCAACGCTCTCCGAGCAGAACCTCTACCGCCGACTGAGCGAATACTACGACTTGCTCGAAGACCTCGACAACTACGTCCGTGGCTGCGCGCAGAACTTCAACGGCAGCTATCTGGAAGAAGATCGCACCACCCGTCAAAATCTCGCCGACGTCGCCGAGCGCACAGAGGACACCATCGAGCAGTATTACGACATCGTCGAGGACCTGGACGTCCCGACGAGCTCCAAGAACTACAGTTCCTGGAAGGACATCATCGCCCTGTACGACGACCTGGATCACCGCATTGACGCAATCTGTGATGCCTGGGAGATCAGCCTGAAATACGCCAAGCCTGCGGACCACAAGAATGAGATCGTGGCGCCGCTGTCGCGCGACAACGTGGCGGGCACCAATGACAATAAGTATCGCCTAGACTTTGAGGAGCGCTATCCCGGCGCCAAACCCGTCGAAGTGAACTAGCGCTTTGTCGTTCCCGAGCCGGCAGTTAGGGACGTTCCTAAACTGCCGGCAGAAAAGGAACGTCCCTAACTGCCGGTCAAAAAAACGAGCGAGGATCGTGGGGTCCTCGCTCGTTTTTTAGGCAATGTTTCGACCGCGCCGTTACTTGTCGGAGGCTACTTTCTTGGTAGTCGACTTCTTCGCGGTCGTCTTCTTGGCGGCAGTGGCTTTCTTAGCCGTCGTCTTCTTGGCCGCCGTCGTCTTCTTGGCCGTGCTCGCCTTAGTCGTGGTCTTGCGGCCGCGGACGGGCTTCTTCTCCTTGGTCGGGCAGTCCATGTTGACGCAGATACGCCACGGGCCGCGCGCCGTGTTGACCACCACGATGGGGGCGCCGCACTCGGGGCAGGTCTCACCCGTCGCCTCGAGCTTACCGCGCGCCGGCAGAGGATAGCTCACGCCGCAGTCATCGTAGTTGGTGCAGCGGATAAAGCGCTTGCCGCTCTTCTCACTCTTGTGCGCGATCAGGTCGCCATGACGTCCGGCCTCGGCACACACCTTGCACTCGCCCACCTTAAGGTCGGGCTCGTAGTTGGTGGGGCACGTGGGGTTCACGCAGATCTCGAAAGCCTTCTGACGGAACGGCTGGCATTTAATGCGCGGCGCGCCGCACTCGGGGCACACGGCCGCCTCGCCCTCGAGCGGACTCACCTTGACGCCGCTCGGCACCGGATAGGTCACATCGCAGTCGGGCCAGCCCATGCAGCCAATGAAGCTGCCACGGGTCTTGGCGCTCGTCTTCATAACCAGGTCCTTGCCGCACTTGGGGCAAGCTCCCACGCGCGCATCGGCCGTGACGGCGTCGCTGATGGCGTCGCCCAGCTCCTGCGTGTGCTTGAGCAGCTCGTCGAGCACGCCAGCCAGCAGCGCGCGCGAGTGCATCACGACATGCTCTTCGGTATCCTCGCCGCGCTCCACACGGGTCATGTCGCCGTCGAGCTCGCTGGTCATATCGGGGCTCGTGATGCGCGGGGCAAACTGCGACAGCGCATCGATGATGGCGATACCCAGCTGGCTCGGCTCAACGGGATCATTTTTGAGATAGCGCACGGCGTACAGGCGCTCGATGATGCTCGCGCGCGTGGACTTGGTGCCCAGGCCGCGCTTCTCCATCTCCTGCACGAGCTTGCCCTGGCTGTAGCGCGCGGGCGGCTCGGTCTGCTTGGCCTCGAGCTTAATGTCGAATACGTCGACCGTATCGCCCTGCTCAAGCGGCGGCATCTGCTCGTCGCGTTTAAGGCCATACGGGTAGGCCTCGCGGAAACCCGGGGTCACGAGCACATCGCCCGAAGCCACGAACGGCTCACCGTTCACATCGAGCTCGAGCTTGGTGTTCTCGATGGTCGCGGGACCCATGAGCGTCGCCAGGAAGCGGCGGGCGATGAGGTCGTAGAGCTTGCGCTGGCCGCCGTCGAGCGTGGACGGATCGCCCTCGCCCGTGGGATAGATAGGCGGGTGGTCGGTGGTCTCGACTTTGCCGCGCGTAGGCTTCATGGGGCCGGCAAGCACCTTTTTGCATACGGGCGCCAGCGCCGGGTTGATCTTTGCCAGGTCGCTCACCACGGCGCCCAGATCGAGCGTCGCGGGGTACACGGTATTGTCGACACGCGGGTAGCTGATGAGACCGGCCATGTAGAGGGACTCAGCGATGCGCATGGTACGCGCAGGCGAGATGCCCTCGGCCGCGGCGGCAGCCTGCAGCGAGGTGGTCGCAAACGGCGTGGGCGGCTGCTGCTTGCGCGAGCGCTTGGTCACCGCGGCGACGGTTGCCGTCGCGACGCCGTCAACATGGCCGTACGCCGTCTCAGCAGCATCCTTGTCGGTAAAGCGCGCCGTCTTGTGCGCGATCTTAAAGCGATCGTCCTCGGCAGCGCCCTGCGCGGCACCCATGCCGCGAATCTGCCAATAGTCCTCGGGCACAAACGCCATGCGCTCGCGCTCGCGCTCGACCACCAGGGCAAGCGTCGGGGTCTGCACGCGGCCGGCGGAACGCACGTTGCCAAAGCCGCCAAACTTGGCGAGCGTCAGGTAGCGCGTGAGCACCGCGCCCCAAATGAGGTCGATGTGCTGGCGGCTCTCGCCGGCGTCGGCCAGGTTCTGGTCGAGTGAGACGAGATTATCGAAGGCGTGCGTGATCTCGGCCTTGGTAAACGAAGAGTATTGGGCGCGGGCAACCGGCAAGTCGGGCGCCACCTCACGCACCTTGTTGAGAGCATCCGAGCCAATCAGCTCGCCCTCGCGGTCGAAGTCCGTGGCGATGATGACACTGTCGGACTTCTTGGCAAGGTTCTTGAGCGAGCGAATGAGCTCCTTCTCGGCCGGCAGCTTAATGACGGGCGCCCAGGTGAGATACGGCAGGCTCTCGAGCTTCCAGCCCTTGATGGAGATACCGTCGGCAAGAAACGGCTTGCGCTTGGTGTCGTAAGGCGGACGAGCCAGGCCATCGGGCATGTCGGCCGGCAGCATCTCGCCGTCCTCAGTAACCGAATACCAGCCCAGCTTTTTATCGAACAGCACGCTGTCGCAAAAATCGGGCGCAAGGATGTGACCGGCCAGGCCGATGGTCACGCACTCCTCGCCCTTCCACTCAAAACGGTAGATGGCGGTGTTGTACACCTTATCCTTTTTGGGTTTACCCGTGGACAGACGCTCGGCGATCTGACGCGCAGCGTCGTTTTTCTCGGCGATGATGAGCTTCAAAAGAGGCTCCTATCTCGTGTCTCTGCGGCTACGCCCGCCCGTATGGCGGCCGATTTACGCCCTTGCTTGCTCGATCTGCCCGATGAGCCAATCGCACCAGGCATCCATGCCCTCGCCCTTGCGCGCGCTCACGGCAAACCGCGGCGCCTGCGGATTGAGGTCATCGAGTGTCTTAGTATACCTATCCATGTCAAAATCGAAAGCCGGGGCCACGTCGACCTTGTTGAGCAGCTGCGCGCCGGCGTGCTGGAAGATGCCCGGGTACTTAATGGGCTTGTCGTCGCCCTCGGGCACCGAGAGAATCATGATGGACAGGTTCTCACCCAGGTCAAAGTCGACCGGGCAGACCAGGTTGCCCACGTTTTCGATAAAGATGACGTCGATGTTCTCCAGACCGACGGCCTGGTCGAACGCGTCAACGGCCTCCATGATCATGTTGCCCTCGAGGTGGCACAGGCCACCCGTGTTGATCTGGATGGCGGGCATGCCGGCTTCCTTCATGGTGATGGCGTCGACATCCGAGGCAATATCGCCCTCGATGACGGCACAGCGCAGGCCAGCCTTGTCGCGCAGGCGCTCGTTGGTGCCCAGGATCGTGGTGGTCTTGCCCGAACCGGGGCTCGACAGCACATTGATCACATAGGTGTTTGTCTCTTTGAATCGCTGTCGCAGCTGATCTGCCAGGCGCTCATTGCGCGACAGGATCGGCGACGCGATATCAATCGTTTTCTCAGCCATACTCGGCACTCCTTACTTTGGCCCCTTTATACCCCATCACCAGATGGCTAGCGGGCTAATCGTCGGGGGTTTCGATTTCGATACTTGCGATGTCGAGCTCGCGGCCGTGCAGCAGACGCACGTTGGCGCCGCCACATTGGGGACAGCGGCAATGGAAGCGATCGTGCTCAAAGACCTCCCCGCAGTCCAGACACTCGCTTTGTGGATGGACTTCCTCCACGGCAAGCTCGCAGCCTCGCGTGAGCGGGTCCTCATCGCGAAATGTCTCCCACGCAAAGTCGAGCGCCTCGCGCACAACTTCGGTCATATCCCCGATACGCAGCGTTACCAAAACGGCGCGCGAGGCCCCCGCCCCACGCGCCGCGCGAATCACTGTATCGAGTATGCCGTTGACAATGCCAACCTCGTGCATACCGATTTACTCCTCGTCGTCCTCATCGTCCGAGAACAGGTCCAGACGGCTCACAAACAAGCCCTCCTTGCCCTCGCGCGCGGTAATGACCACGCGGGCAATGGCGAGCGAAATCTCGTAGAGCGAGAGCAGGGCACCATACATGAGGCCCAGCGTAACGGGCGAGCCGTCGGGCGTAATCACAGCCGAGCCCACAAGCAGGCCCACGTACACGTAGCGCCAGGCGCCGCGGAAGGCCGCGTAGGACACGATGTGGAAGACGGACAGGTAGAAGATGATGAGCGGCAGCTCAAACGCCACGCCAAAGCCGATCATAAAGAGCAGCTCCATGTTGACGTAGTTCTCCAGGTCGGGCAGCGCCGTGGCGACGGCCGAGGTCTCGCCGATAAGCCACTCAAAGCCCGCCGGGATGATGATGAAGTAGCAAAAGATTGCGCCCAGGAAGAACAGCACCGTCGAGGCGAGCACCGTGGGCACGACCCACTTGCGCTCGTTGGGACGCAGTGCCGGCAGGAAAAATGCCAGAATCTGCCAGATGATCATGGGCGTGCACATGACCACGGCCATCTTGATGGCCAGCGAGAAGCGCAGGCCAAAGCCGCCGAGCGTAGTAGTGATGTAGAACTTACCGTCCGGCACAAAAGAGCGGATGGGGTCTTCCAAGATGTCGAGCACCACAGGCGTGGCGAAATACAGCACGATAGCGGCGGCGAACACCGACACGACCACGATAGTCAGGCGGCGACGGAGCTCTCCCAGGTGATCGAAGAGCGGCATTCGCGCAGGTCCGATAGGCATTACTCATCGCCTCCCTTAGGGGCATCGGCGGCAGCGGCGTCGTCCTCGGCCTCGAGCTCGCGAGCGAGCTGGTCGACGACGGCCTTGCGCTTGCGGGGACGACGGGCGTAGAGGTCGGCCGTCGTGGGCTCTACCGGCTCGTGCTCGGGCTCCGGTTCTGCAGCAGGCTCGGGCTCGACGACAGGCTCGGCGGCAGCGGCAGGCTCGGCACCCTCGGCCTCCTCAGCAGCACCCTCGCCCTCGGCGGCAGCCTCGCTCGCGGCCTTCTCGGCAGCAAGGCGGGCACGGCGCTCGGCAAAGGTCTCCTTCTTGGCGGGCGCTGCCGTCTCGGCGGCATCCTTGTCCGCATCGGAATCGTCATCGACGGCAGTCTTCTTGGGCTTGACCGGTGCCGAAGCGGCCTCGCTTACCGGATCGATAATCTCAGACTGAACAACGGCCGTCATCTTTTCCTGCGTCTCGCGGAACTGACGGATGGCACGGCCGATTGTGCGGCCCATCTGCGGGAGCTTATCCGGGCCAAACAGCAAAAAGCCGAAGACCACGATGATCGCGAGCTCACCCTCTCCAATACCAAACACACATACCTCCAAGGCTCGATGTGAGTCGAGCCCGCACCGCGCCATTCGGCCGGAACTCGTCTATTCATTCGGTCAAGTATAGCGCCCGGACGCCAAAACGTCCGAGCGCATCACAAACATATGCCAAACGGCACGCCCTTTTGAGGGCAAAGGTTATGCAGCGGTGATCGAAATCTCCTGGTCGACACCCAACAGCTGAACCACGCGCATCACCGGAGGCTGCACATTGGCGCAGCTAAAGCGCTTGCCGTGGTCGACTGCGTGGTGCGCGGCGCCCACAAGCACGCCAATGCCCGTCGAATCGATGTAGCTCACCTGGGCAAAATCGAGCTCAACGGCCTCAGTGGGCTGCTCGAGCGCCAGGTCGATGGCATTGCGCAGGCTATCGGCGTTAGAGATATCAATCTCGCCGGTTACCTTAATGGTGTAGAGCTCTGGCGTGGGGTTGGTGGAAATACCCAAATCCATGTATACGCTCCTTTACGTATCGAAAGTGCGGATAGTACGGGAAGCCGCGCGTTAGGCGCGCTCGGCACGCGCAAGCTCGGCAGCGACGAGCTTGACGGCCAGCACCAGCACATCGAGCGCGGCCTCCAGGTCCTCGACCGTGGGATAGCTCGGCGCGATGCGGATGTTGGTGTCGCGCGGGTCCTTGCCATAGGGCCAGGTAGCACCGGCCGGCGTGAGCTTGACGCCCAGGTCGGCGCAAAGCGCGGCGACCTTTTGGGCCGAGCCCTCGGGACCATCGAAGCTTACAAAGTAGCCGCCGCGGGGATGCGTCCAGGTGGCGCAACCCGTGTCGCCCAGGCCCTCGGTGAGCTTGCGCTCGACGGCCTCAAAGCGCGGACGCAGGAACTCGGCATGCTTTTTCATGTGTTCCTTGACCGCCTCGATGGTGGGAAGGAAGCGCACGTGGCGCAGCTGGTTGAGCTTGTCGGCGCTGATGAGGCCGGCCTTCAGGCGCTTGGAGAACTCCGCGATAACCGCGGGGCTCGCACCGATAAAGCCGATACCGGCACCCGGGAAAGTGATCTTGGACGTCGAGGCGAATGCCACCACGCGGTCCTCGGTGCCCGCCGTGCGGGCAAGATCGAAGATGTTGGCGAGCTCGTCGGTCTCGTCGTACAGGTCGTGCACGCAGTAGGCGTTGTCCCAGAAGATGCGGAAATCAGGCGCGGCCGTGGGCATCTCGACCAGGCGGCGCACGGTGTCCTCGCTAAAGGTGATACCCGTGGGGTTGGAATACTTGGGCACGCACCAGATGCCCTTGATGGAATCGTCGGCGGCAACGAGGCGCTCGATCTCGTCCATATCGGGGCCGTTGTCGGTCATCGCGACGGGAACGTTCTCGATACCCAAGTCGGCGGTAATGCCAAAGTGGCGATCGTAGCCGGGAACCGGGCACAGGAACTTAACCTTCTTGCCGTCGTGCGCTGCCTCGTAAGCCTCCCAAGGGTCGCTACCACACGAGCCGCAGCGCCAGAACATGCCGGCGATGTCGTGCTCGATCAGCAGGCTCGACGAACCCAGCACGAGCGTCTGCTCGGCGGGGCAACCCAGGAACTCCCCCGCTAGCTTGCGTGCCGAGGGAATGCCCTCAAAGCAGCCGTAGTTGGAGCAGTCGACGTTGCCGTCGTGCAGATCGGCATCGGCATTGAGGATATCGAGCATGGGTCGAGAGATGTCCACCTGGGAGGGCGACGGCTTGCCGCGGGCCATGTCGAGCGCCAGACCCTTGGCCTTGACCTCGGCAACCTCGGCTTTGAGCGCCTCGATGGCGGCATCGAGTTCGGTGGTTTCCATCTTCTGGTAGATCGTCTGCATGGGTGCGACCTTTCATGAAGCGGTACGTTGCAATTCTTCTAAGTATAGACCGCCACCGTCGCAACGTTATGAAGCCGTGATAGATTAAGTCCATCGCAATGAATTACGAATCGCCGCACATGCCGGCGTGGAGCGCCCAAGGAGGCACTATGGAGTACGGATCGTTCCAGGCCGAGGAATTCGGCGACCTGCAGCGCCTGGTCGACGGACTGTTTTACGACCGCCACGCCATCGACCGCCTGGATCTGATCGTACAGGCCGAAATCTTGGACCTGGCGCCCGATCTCATGGAAATCGTCAACCTGCTACCGCCCGGCTATTACGACCGCCAGTCACTTTGCGACCAGCTCAACTCCGCCTTGGCCGCCCACGGCTGGGGCGCCATCTACGGCACCGTGGAATAAACCTAGTCATTGGGGCCTGTGGTCAAAAAATAGCAAATATGAGTACTGTTACTTTTTTAGTAACAGCGATTTTGAATTAAAAAGGCCAGTCTTGGCCTTTTGTGTCCAGTTTTGGAAGGATGCATCAACATTTTTCGTCCAGCCACGCAATCGTTAATGCACAGACAGAATAGATTTGTACATTATTTTTCGCGCCTAAAATGAAACGCCGTTTGTGACAGTACTCACAAACGGCGTTTTTTGGCCACTGGGGTGTCCGGCAGGTGGCAAGTAGCACTCAAAACCGCGTTTTACACGCGCTCGAGCAGGCTCTGGCGTCTGTTTCTACGCGCCTACTCGTTCTTGGGCGCGGGGTGCTTGCAGATCACACTCATGTAGATCATGCCAAGTACGGCCGCGGTGACAGAGCCGGCGAGAATAGCGGCCTTGGCGGCCAGAACCTCAAACTGGGCCGTCGGGAAGGCAAGGCCGCTGATGAGAATCGACATGGTAAAGCCGATGCCGCCCAGAATGCCCACACCGGCAATCATGTGCCAGTTGACATTGCGCGGCAGCTCGCAGGCCCTAAGCTTAACCAGGGCAAACGTCATGCCAAAGATACCGATCGGCTTACCCAGCAGCATGCCAAAGTACACGCCGAGCGTCACCGGGTCGGTGAGCAGCGTGCTCATGTCCACGCCCACTAGGCGAACCTGTGCGTTGACGAACGCAAAGATCGGCAGGATCACAAAGTTGACCGGCGTGGAGATCAGACGCTCCATGCGAATGAGCGGCGGGGTCACGCGGTGCATGACGCGCTCGACCTTGGTGGTCGAGACGGTAAAGTCATGCTGGCCCAGGATGTGCGCCTCGTCGTCGTAGCGGTCATCGAGCAGCGGCAAGCACTCGCCCAGCCAATCGGTGAGGCTATCGAGCTTAACACCGCACTTGGCCGGGATGGTGAAGGCCAGGATGACGCCAGCAAGCGTAGCGTGCACGCCGCTCTTGAACATGCAGAACCACAACAGCAGGCCCAGTACCGAATACGGGGCAAGGCGGTAATGCTGCGTCTTGTTGAGCCACACGAGCGCACAGGTCACAAGCGCGGCGGCGCCCAACCAAAACGGATTGGGGCTCTGACCGTAGAAGATGGCGATGGCGGCGATGGAGATGAGGTCGTCGGCGATGGCGAGCGTCGAGAAGAACACGCGCACGCCGTTGGGCACGCGGTTGCCCAAAAGCGACAGCACGCCCAGCGCAAAGGCAATATCGGTTGCCATGGGAATGGCCCAGCCGTTGTGCGCGCCGGCATGGTTAAAGATCAGATAGATGCAGGCGGGAACGACGACGCCGCCCACGGCCGCCAGCATGGGAAGCATAGCCTGGCGCGGGTTCTTGAGCTCGCCGACCGTCATCTCGTACTTAAGCTCAATGCCCACCAACAAAAAGAAGATCGCCATGAGGAAGTCGTTGACGAAAAGCTCAACGGTGAGACCGGCCGTAAGGTTGCCCAGACCCACATACAGCGGGGTCTCCAAAAAGTGATGGATGGCCTCGTAGGCATCGGTGTTGGCGCAAATGACGGCGGCGATGGCGGCGAAGACCATGACGGCGGCGGAAATCGTGCCGTTCTCGGTGATGCGCTCCCAAATGTCGTGGCGCTCAAAACGCTTGCGCTCACGAACGTTAAACAGCTGCTCGGGTGCTGCCATGGGCGGCTCCTTTCACGGGAAAGCTCCCGTCTTAAAAAAGCACGGCCCGCCCAAGTGGCGGTGCCGCGCTCTAACGTATTACGCTTGCATCTAGCCTACCCTGCACGACAGGCACGCAGGCGTGGCCGAAAAGCGGAACCACAGGTTGAACATTATTTGCTCAACGGCACGGGCGCGCCTATCCAAGAGACGACGCGGCGCCGTGCACAAAAAACGACCGGAGCGCGGGGCTTCCGCGATCCGGTCGTGGCGTTTGGTCAACTAAACCTAGCAGGCGGCCATGATGGGGGCAGCGACCTGCTTCTTACGGGAGAGGACGCCCGGCATCCAGACGCCGTCGTGCTCGTCGGCAATGCCCAGGCCCTTCTGAGCAGCCTCGGTCTCGCCCTCGAGCAGGACCTGCGAGCCCTCCTCCATGATGTCAGTGATGCACAGGACGATGCCGTCGGCACCCTTCTCGGCGGCGTAGGCGCGCATGGCCTCGCGAATCTCGTCGATCATGCCGAGTGCGCGAGTCTTGTCGACAGTCTCGTACTGGCCGATGAGCAGCTTCTTGCCGGCAGGCTCGAACATCTTGATGTCGTTGCCGACCATCTCGGCTGCGGTGAAGGAGCCAGACGGACGGGTGAGGAAGACCTCCATGCCAAACTTGACCGGGTCGACGCCCACCTGCTCGCCGAGCTTGGCGGCGACGGCGCGGTCGACACCGGTGGTGGTGGGGCTCTTGAGCATGAGCGTGTCGGTCATCATGGCCGAGAGCAGCAGCTTGGCCTGGACGTCGGAAAGCTCAACGCCGAGCACGCCGGCGAGCTTGGTGACGATGGTGCAGCTGGAGCCCCAGGGCAGGCAGATGTAGTGCAGCGGGCCGGCGGTCTCGAAGTCGCCGATGCGGTGATGATCGACAACGCCAAAGACCGTGGCGTCCTTAAGGCCGGCGACGGACTGGGCAGACTCGTTGTGGTCGGTGAGGACGACGAGCTGACCAGCCTCGACGGACTCGATCACGCGGGGCTCGGCGATGCCGGCGTCGGCGAGCAGCTTGGCGGACTCGGCCGGAAGCTGACCAAGGGCGCAGGCCTCGTAGGTGTTGCCGGCATACTCAACCTGGTTGAGCAGCTGGGACAGGACGACGGCGCTCATGATGGCGTCGTTATCGGGGTTCTGGTGACCAAAGACAAGAACGTTTGCCATGGATATCCTCCACTTGATATGTGTACTTGGACGTAGCTATGGTAGCACGCCGATGCCGAGCCTTCGCAGACGGAAGGGCCACGGCATATTTTGGGGCGCAGCCTTGGCCCCCTTGCACCAGCTATTTACCGGCGGCGCGCAGGGCTACGTAGGCGGCACCGATGATGCCGGCGTCGTTTCCGAGCGAAGCAACCTTAATGGGCGTCTCGCGCGAGGCGGAGAGCGCGTACTGCTTAAAGTGCTCGCGAACCTTGTCGAGGTAAACATCGGCCGAGGCGGAAGCGCCGCCGCCGATGAGGAACATCTCGGGATCGACCACGTTGGCGATAAGTGCCAGGGCGCGACCGAGATAGTCGGCCATGGTATCGGCCGCGGCCAGCGCGAGCTTGTCGCCCTCGCGGCAGGCCTGGAACACGTCCTTGGAATCTGAGGGGCCGGTGAGCTCGATGGGCTCGACGCCAGCCTTCTTGCACTCGGCAAGGTAGTTGCTCACCACACCGGTGGCGCTGGAATACTGCTCCAGGTGGCCATGGCCGCCGCAGCCGCAGGTGCGCTCCTCAGCCGGGTTCAGGCACATGTGGCCGATCTCGCCGCCGGCACCCACAACGCCCGACACCACGTCGCCGTTGACGATAACGCCGCCGCCCACGCCGGTACCGATGGTGACCATCACCACGTTCTGCACGCCCTTGGCAGAACCGAGCCAGGCCTCGCCCATAGCAGCAGCGTTGGCGTCGTTCTCGTACTTAACGACCGCGTCGGGGCAGTGCTCCTGAATGGCGATCTTGAGCTCGGGCAGGTTGATGGCAATGTTCGCCTTGACCTTGGCATCGCCCGATGCCGGGATGGGGCACGGGACGGCCAGGCCAATGCCCGACACAAAGGCACGCGGAATCTGGGCCTTGGCGACCACCTGGTCGATAGCCTCGGTCACCGCGGCAAAGCCCGCAGCGTCAACGATAGGAGGCGTGGGCACGCTGGCCTTGGCAAGCAGGTTTCCGTCCTCATCGAACAGACCCTCCTTGACCGAGGTGCCGCCGACGTCGATGCCGATGTAATACTGCTTAGGTTCCATGGGAGCCCGCCTTTCTCGTTTAAACATTGCCTGTATGGTACCGCTCCCAAGGCAAAAACCTACCAAAAAGGACAGGTTTGTTTTGGCAGGTTTTATCTGGGGAAGCGCAGAGTACGAGATTCGGTTCGCTGGGTGTTATATCGGTTCGGCCCCGTCCTCGGACCGATCATTTCTCAACACGACACTACTCAGATGTTTATCATTTAAAACGCTCTAATTTTACAAGCGGGGCGACTTTTAATTTTATCTTTCTCGAACTTTTCAATAACTCAATAGAGATACTTAGGTGTTAACTATACTTTCTTTTATACTCAACCAAGTTGGAAAGGAGGTTCCATGATTCCCAAATACGAGGCGATAGCTGCAGATATTCGTCGCACTATCGAGGATGGCGCTCTTAAACCGGGCGACAAGCTTCCTACCGTCGTTGAGTTCTGCAAGCTCTATAACGTTTCCAAAATCACCGTCAAACGAGCTATTGAACAAATCACCGAAGAAGGTCTTATTACCAGCCGACGCGGATCGGGTACCTACGTTAAGGACACGGCGGGACTTCCCGGCCAGGCGTTTTTCCAGGGCAAAAACGACCGTGCCCAGGGTTTTTCGTATGAGCACCGCGGGGAGAAGGTGACCTCGGTGGTCTACGATTTCTCGATCGTTAATCCACCAGCGGACATCGCAGCCCAGCTGGGAATTGCCGAGGATGACTTTGTCTATCACGTCGTGCGCGTGCGTCAGGCCGATGAGAAGCCCATCGTTATCGAGTACACCTACATGCCCCTCGAGCTGATTCCAGGCCTTAAAAAGAAGGACCTGTACGGATCGGTCTACCGCTTCATCCGCGAGCAATGTGGGCTGAAGATTTCGAGCTTCCACCGTACTATTCGCGCCGTGGCAGCAACCGAGGAAGAAGCCGAGCGTCTGGACACCAAACTTGGCTCTCCCCTGCTCGAGCTCACCCAGATTGGCTTTTTGGACAGCGGCGCCGCCTTTGAGTATTCGGTCTCGCGCAACGTTGGCGACCGCTTTGAGTTGCACAACGTAACGTTGGCATAAGTTTTTGTAGTCACGCGGGCGCTCGTTTTGAGCTGTTTTGTGCAACGCCCGCGCAACATAATGGGGGTATGAATATGTCCGATTTGATTAAACTGACGCCGATCTTCCACGAGAAGATCTGGGGTGGCCGCCAGCTCGAAACCGTATTTGGTTACGACATTCCCGAAGGTCCCATCGGTGAGTGCTGGGCCATCTCGGCCCATCCCAACGGTGACTGCCAGATTGCGGAGGGCCCGTATGCAGGCCACACGCTTTCATGGCTGTGGGCCGAGCACCGCGAGCTCTTTGGCAATTGCGAGGGCAAGGAGTTCCCGCTGCTCATTAAGATTCTGGATGCCAAGGACGACCTTTCAATCCAGATTCATCCCAACGACGAGTACGCCGCCAAGCACGAGAACGGCAGCCTGGGCAAAACCGAGTGCTGGTATGTGCTGGACTGCGAACCCGGTGCCACGATTATCGTCGGCCAGCGCGCGCACGACCGCGCCGAGGCTGCACAGATGATCGAGGAGGGCCGTTGGGACGAGATGCTCAACGTGCTGCCGATTCACAAGGGAGACTTTTTCCAGATCGACTCCGGCACCGTTCACGCCATCAAGACCGGCACGCTGATTCTGGAGACGCAGCAGTCGAGCGACGTGACATATCGCCTGTACGACTACGACCGCCCCGGCACCGACGGAAAGCTGCGCCCGCTGCACATTAAGCAGAGCCTCGACTGCATCGACTTTGATGTTCAGGCTCCGACCGACGGCACGGTGAACGCGCCTGAGGTCGACGGCGTGACCGAGCTCGAGTCCAACCCCTGCTACACCGTCGATCGCGTGCGCGTCGACGGCAGCAAGACCTTGGAGCAGCGCTGGCCCTTCATGTGCCTGTCGGTCATCGACGGCGAAGGCACCGTCTGCGGCGACCCCGTCCACAAGGGAAGCCACCTGCTGGCCCCGAACACCGTCAGCTCCATCGACCTCGAAGGCAAGATGGAACTGATCGTCTCGCATCTGTAGATCGCACCAACAACCCAAACGCAACAAGGGGCTCCCCCGTCCATGTACGGGAGAGCCCCTTGCTATATCTATTTATCAGCCCACCCGGCTCTCCAGATCAAAAAGCGAACGAGTAGAGCGACGATCGCAAGCAACGTTAACAAAGGACCTGGGCGGGCATATGGGGCAACATCGATCGCGAGTTCCGCACGCAAAGGAGGCCACTTAATGTGGCCTCCGTCTTGCGCAGGACTGCCCGAGCAGGCGATGTTGCCCCATACGCCCGCCCAGGTCCGCCGGGATCACGACAGCTTGACGATCGGAGCAAAGCCCTTCATAAGCTTTTTGGTCTGGCCGGTCTTTTCGAATTGAACCTCGATCATGTCTCCGGCGACCGAGATCACGGTACCCGTACCAAAGGTCTTGTGGCTCACGGTATCGCCCGCGGCAAAGTCCTGCGATGCGCTGGCGCGATCGACCTTGCGTTCCACCGTTGGCGACACCTTAGATGACGGCTTTTTGGCTCGCGGCGCGCCCGAGCCAAAAGTCGAGGCAACACGGCCGGCGTCGGGCGAGACCCCACGATGGCGCTCGGTCCCGTAGCTGCTGCCGCCAAAGAAATCGTCGAAGCTCGATCCGCCGCGCGAACCGGAACCGCCGGTCGAGCGCGTATGCGAGCCAAACACCTTGCCGCCGTACATATCCGAGCCCATGCCCGAGCCAAAGGTACCGTGGCGGTCGCCGCGCTTCTCCCAGCCCGTGCCCTCAAAACCGGCAGAGCCGATACCGCTAAACTCGATATCCTCAAACGGAATCTCGTTGAGGAAGCGCGAGCGCGGGTTGGCAGAAGTCGAGCCGTAGGTGCGACGCGTGGCCGCATAGGTCAAGAACAGGCGCTTACGGGCACGCGTGATGGCGACGTAGGCCAGGCGACGCTCCTCCTCGAGCTTACCCGGGTCATCGCTGCCGCCAAAGTCGTGCACGTGCGGGAAGATACCCTCCTCCATGCCGGCCACGAACACCGCCGGGAACTCCAGGCCCTTGGCGGAGTGGATGGTCATCATGGTAATGGCATGCGTCTCGCCGGCCAGGGAATCCAAGTCGGAGCGCAGGGCCAGCCACTCCATGAGAGCGGGCAGCGCCTTGCAGGTGAGCGGGCCGTAGGTGCGCTCAATCTCGTCGGCATGCACGGCACCCGCCGGCATCTCCGTCGGCGCGGCATACGCGTTGCCCGCGATGGCGGCGGCCAGGGCATCCTGCGGAGACAGCGCCGGAGCGGCCAAGCTATCGAGCGGATTGGAGCCCGCGGCGTCACGCGCGCCAACGAGCGCCTCAAACGAGGATACCGGGGCAGATGGCCCCGGTTCGGGCGCAGGCGCGCTCACCACGACAGGCTCGGGCTCGGCGCTAGCAGGCACATCGGCAACACCGGCAGCGCGCAGCTCTTCCAAGCTCTCGAGCGTACCTTCGATATCCTCGTGCGTCTCCTCAAATTCGGCGGCGACGCCCAGGAATTCCTGGATGTTCTCGGCGCGGCTCTCGGACTCCATGGTGCCCTCGGCGCGGAAAGCCTGCAGCAGGCCCGTCTTATCGACGATCATCTCGACGACGTCCTTGAGCTCGCCGTCCATGCGGCGACCCTCGCGCACCAGCGCCACAAAGCTCGACAGGCCGTTGCGCACCTTGGCGCTAAACATGCCCGTCTCGGCTGTTGCGATCTCGCAGGCTTGGAAGAACGAGCAGCGGTTGTCGCGTGCCAGCTGCTCAATCTTTTGGATCGAGGTGGAGCCGATGCCGCGGCGCGGCGTGTTGATGACGCGCTTGACGCTCATCTCGTCGGCCGGGTTCACGATCATCTTGAGGTAGGCCATGACGTCGCGGATCTCGGCACGGTCGAAGAATCGCGTGCCACCCACGATCTTGTAGGGCACGCCTGCGCGCAGGAACATATCTTCGAGAATACGCGACTGAGCGTTGGTGCGGTAGAACACGGCGATGTCGTCGTAACTCGTGCCCTTGGAGTGCAGCTTCTCGATCTCGCCGGCAATCCAGCGGCCCTCGTCGCGCTCGTCGCTTGCCTGGAAGGCCTGGATCTTCTCGCCATCGCCCTCGGCCGTAAACAGACGCTTGTCCTTGCGCTGCGAGTTGTGGCGAACCACGGCGTTGGCGGCGCTCAGGATATGGCCCGTGGAGCGGTAGTTCTGCTCCAGCTTAACGGTCTTGCAGTTTTTAAAGTCCTTCTCAAAGTCCATGATGTTGGTGATGTCGGCGCCGCGCCAGCTATAAATGGACTGGTCATCGTCGCCTACGACCATGAGGTTTTGGTACTTGGCGGCCAGCAGGTTGGCGATCTCGTACTGGACGTGGTTGGTGTCCTGATACTCGTCGACGCTAATGTAGCGGAAGCGCTCCTGGTACTTGTCGAGCACCTCGGGGCGGGTGCGCAGCAGCTCGAGCGTGCGCACGAGCAGGTCGTCGAAGTCCATCGCGTTGGCGGCGCGCAGGCGGCGTTCCAGCTCCAGGTAGACCTGCGCGGCCTTTTTGTCATTGGGGCTGTCGGCGGATTTGAGCATGTCCTCGGGGCCGATCATGGCGTTTTTGGCCGAGCTGATCTTGCTGCGGATCATGTTGATGGGGAACTGCTTTTGCTCGATACCGAGCGCCTGCATAATGTCGCGCACCATGCGCTTTGAGTCATCGTCATCGTAGATGGTGAACTGACCGGTGTATCCCAGCAGGTCGGCGTCCTCGCGCAGCATACGCACGCACATGGCATGGAAGGTGCATACCCACATGCCACGGGTGCCGCTGGGAATGAGTGCCGCCAGACGCTCACGCATCTCGGCCGCGGCCTTGTTGGTAAACGTGATGGCAAGGATCTGCCAGGGCTTAACGCCCAGGTCGCCGAGCATATGTGCGATACGGAAGGTCAAGACGCGGGTCTTGCCCGAGCCGGCGCCGGCAAGGACCAGCAGCGGGCCCTCGGTGGTCAGGACCGCCTCGCGCTGAGCGGGATTAAGGCTGTCGATGTCGACGAGCGGCTTGGCGGGCTTGGGCGCCGGCGCGGGAGCGTCGTAGATGTCGAGCGGAACGAGCTCGGGCTCCGGCGCAGCAGGGGCGGTGTATGCATCGAGCGGCACGGGTTCCGGCGCGGGCGGCACAGGTACCGCGACATTCTTTTCCCAGGGCAAGGGCTGGGTCATGGGCGACTCCTCATCTGACGGACGGCGCGCCTGCGGGCAGCGCCATAGTTTGAGCCGTACCAGTATACCGAGCCGCGCGGACACCGACGCAAATCACACCACGACTCCGTGCGTCACCGTCAGGCTCGCCCCAGCGGATTTGGTGCAATGGGGTCAGGTTAGTCTGCACCAATCTATTGACAATCACGAAACCGCCGATGTCATGGCAGCAGCAGCGAGCGACGGTCAGGGCGAACAAATTGGCATGAAAAGGGGGCGGCATAGACCTTTTGGTCATGCCACCCCCTTTGAATGACAAGTTGTCGCCCTGGCCGCCGCGCAGTGTCGACTAAGTTAGAGGCCGAGCATCGGCTCCAGAACGAAGAAGTATGCGAGCACTACGATGCCCAGGATGATGCGGTAGACACCGAAGCACTTGAAGTCGTGACGGCGGACGAAGCCCATGAGCCACTTGATGGCGATGAGCGAAACCACAAAGGCCACAACGCAGCCCACGCCCAGGATAGCGACCTCGTTGGCACCGAACGTGCCGCCCTTGATGAAGTACTTGACCAGCTTGAGCGCACTCGCGCCAAACATGACCGGGATGGCCAGGAAGAACGTAAACTTGGACGCCACCGAACGCGTGCAGCCCAAAAGCAGGCCGCCGATGATGGTAGAACCGGAGCGAGACGTACCAGGCACCAGCGAAAGCACCTGGAAGCAGCCGATACCCAGCGCAGTCTTCCAGCTCAGGTCCTCGAGCGTGGCGATGGAGCCAAAGTCCAGATTCTCGTCATCGTCCTCATCCTCAGCGGTAGCCGCGGCGGGTGCCGCAAAGTGCGCACCGGCGGGACGTCCACCCGACACCACAGCACGCGAACCAAACGAACCGGCAACAGCCATTTCCTCGCGCTTGCTCGCGCGCCAGTTCTCGATCACGATAAACAGCACACCGTACACAATGAGCGCCAGCGCCACGACGGGAGCATTGTAGAAATGCTCCTCCATCCAGTCGTTGAGCGGCAGGCCGATTGCCGCGGCGGGAATGCAGCCAAGCACAATCTTGCCCCACAGCACCCAGGTGTCGCGGCGGCCCTCCTTGCCCTTGCTGGGCGAGAACGGATTGAGCTCATGGAAGAACAGCACGCAGACGGCCAGAATGGCGCCGAGCTGAATCACGACCAGGAACATGTTCCAGAACGTCTCGCTCACGTTCATCTTGACGAACTCGTCCACCAAGATCATGTGACCGGTCGACGAAACAGGCAGCCATTCGGTGATGCCCTCGACCAGGCCCATGAAGGCAGATTTTAGAAGCTCGATGATATCCAAAGGGACCCCCTCGTTAGACACCCGCCGATATTGTTCTGCGGACGGTGCGGGCGATGTCCCATTATCAACCGTTCGGGCGCGTCTGCGCCTACCCTTACCAAAAAACTCGTCCGTTCACAGAATTGCGAGCGGTCAAACCGAAATCCTTGGGTATAACTGCAACAAGATAAAGTGTTCGGCGGCCAACGCGCCCGCGCCCGCCCGAGGCACGAGCCCCGCGCCCGTGCGATAGACCAAGGAGGAAACCATGAACGAGGGCTACACCAAGGTATTTGTTTCACTCGATGGTACTGAGCAGCAGGATTTTGTGCTCGCACGCGCCATCAAGGTCGCCGCGAACAACGGCGCCAAGCTAATCATCGGCCACGTTATCGATTCCACGGCGCTCGAGAGCGCCGGTTCCTATCCGGTCGATCTGGTCAACGGCCTAGAGGAGGCATTTAAGAACTCCATCGCCAAGCAGCTCGAAGAGGCCAAGGCCAATCCCGATATTCCCGAGGTCGAGGTTATGATTCGCGCCGGCCGTATTCGCGAGACGCTCAAGGACGAGATGCTCGACGTGGTTAAGCCCGACCTGGTGCTCTGCGGCGCACGCGGCCTGTCCTCGATCAAGTATGCGCTGCTGGGTTCGATTTCGACGTTCCTGCTGCGCAATACGGACTGCGACATTTTGGTCGTGAAGTAGGTTCCTTCCCGCCGGCGCAAGGCCTGCGGGGTTATCACGCCGACGTCCTCGCCGCTTCGCGGCTGCGGGATGTCGGCTTTGATAACCCCTCCCGGCCTTGCGCCTTCGTCACCATACTTCAACGAGTTGGCTGATAAAAGATGGCGTGCCGCCCCGTTTGGGGCGGCACGTTTTGTTTGGACGGGCGTTTGCCGTGTGCGTTACTC